>JAISJO010000015.1 GCA_031261485.1 Propionibacteriaceae bacterium
GGCGAACTTTGGCCTAGTCCGTGCAATTTCTGGGGCACTTGACGGAGTTGGCTCAAAGTACGCCCAATTCCGGGCCGAGAATGGACCATCTTTGAGCTAACTCCGCATACGCCCCCCGCAGCAGGACGAAGTGGGCCAAAGTTGGACCCCGCTGAGCACTAGCGAACGGCGCGCCCGGTTCGACATGAACTCCGGAACGACATAAGGGCAGGATGTCGGACAAAACGAGCCACTTCCCAACCCCGCCGCGCCCGGCGCGGGGGGTCCCCACATACCGGAGGACGGCCGCGCAGTGTCGAACGCGCCCAAGGCTGGGCCGCCCGAGGATGTGTGGGGGTTAGCCGAGGCAGGACGGGGAGTTGGAAACTGAACAAGACCAAACAACTGCTTGCACTCGAAGGCGGATGTAAGCAGGACACAGGCCGAGTGGATACTGCGAATGTCGCGCAGTTTGACCGAATTACCCCTCTCGCATACTAATTGGTAGATAGGCACCAATTGGTAGTACACTACCAATATTCGGGCACCAGCCCGACCTTACATACAACCACGACGATGTGAAGGGGTGGCCAACATGGCCCGTCCAGCCGGTTACATGGTTTCCCGCAGGCAGACACTGAGCTATTCGGTGTACTTCCTTGGGCAGAACATTTCATTTTCCATCCTCAGCCTGTACCTCGTCGTCTTCTTCACCGACATCGGCATCCCCGCCGCCACGGTCGGCATCATCACGCTCATCGTGAAGATCTGGGACGCCATCAATGACCCGATTTTCGGCGGGATTGTCGACAAGGTCCGCCTCAAGGGCGGCAAGTTCATGCCGTGGCTTCGAATCGCGCTGGCTGCCCTGCCGCTGGCCACCTTGGCCCTGTTCGCCATCCCTTCATCGATTCCGCTGACCGCCAAAATCGTCTGGGCATGCGTGGGGTACATGCTGTGGGACATGGCGTACACCATCTGCGATCTGCCCATATTTGGCCTTGTCACAACCCTGACCAACAACGAAGAAGAGCGCACGAAGATCATGTCGTACGCCCGACTCATGGCGCTGGCCGCCTTCATTGTGGCAGCCCTCGTCATCCCGCTGGTCCGCAAAGCCATCCCCGGCTGGTTCGCCTGCGTGGCGCTACTGTGCATCGCCGTCGTCGCGCTCATGCTGCCGATCTGCATCACTGGCCGCGAAACGATTGCACCCCAACCAACGGCAGATGACTTCGGCTTGGGCGACATGGTGCGTTACCTTGGTAAGAATAAGTACCTCTTGCTCTTCAACCTGGCCATCATCGTCGGCAGCCTGGCCAACACCGGGTCGACTCTGGGGGTCCTCCTGGCGAGGTACAACCTGGGCGACGAAGCCAAACTCACCATGATCAGCCTGTGCTCTATCGCACCAGCACTCCTGTTCGGCGCCTTCTTGCCGCGTCTCGTGAAGAAGTTCGACAAGTTCCATATCTTCTTTGCTGCAACAGTTCTGTCGGCTGTTTTCGGCGTCATCCAGTACTTCGTTGGCTATGGTAACGAAATTGTCTTCTTCATTGTGTACTTCATTCGGTACATTCCCTTCGGCGCGACCCTGTTCATGATGTTCATGTTTACCCCCGATTGCGTGGAGTATGCCCTTTACCGGACCGGCGTGAACGCCTCCGGAGTCGCCTTCTCCATACAGACCTTCACGGCTAAGTTCACTACAGCCATTGGTACGGCTGTTGGTGCGTTTGCCCTTGCGGCCATCGGTTTCATCGAGACGGAGGGTGCCACTCAGTTGCCCGGTTTCGAGGACAAGCTGTGGGCCGTCATGACGATTATTCCCGCCATCGGCTCCCTGCTCGCCATCCCTTTGTTGCTGGCGTACAAGCTGCGCGACAAGGATGTACAAGTCATGGCGAAGGCCAACTCCGGGGAAATCTCCCGCGAGGAAGCCGATGTACTCCTGGGCGGTCGCTTCCACTAGGGAAGCACTGGCTATTGGACACTTCAACTGTCATTCTGCGCAAGCGGAGCGCTGGTCGCAGAATCTAGGCCTGTCAGATGGATACTGCGACTTCGCGCAGCATGACGAGATGCGCCTAGCAGTGTTTCCCGAGGCAGCAAAGACGGTTCCGCGCTGAGGCGCGGACATCGGCACATTACCTCTTTGTTCGCACCGTGATGTTGGCTTCTTCGAACTCCTTCTTGACCGCGGGCACAGAGTCAGGATTGACGGCAGCGGTCAGTTTCAGGCGTACCGTCGTGGCGTAACCCAAGGCGGCCGAGTCCAAAGCAGTGGCTCGTACACAATAGTCGGTGGCGATACCAACAACGTCCACATCGGACACCTCATGTACAGCGAGGTACTCATCGAGCCCCTGCCCGTCAGCGGTGGCGCCTTCGAAACCGGAATACGCAGCCTCATAATTACCCTTGTCAAAGACCGCATCAATGCGATTGACGACGAGGTTGGGGTGGAACTGCTGGCCCTGCGTGCCCACGACGCAATGCGGCGGCCACGAATCGACAAAGTCAGGATTGTCCGAGAAGTGCGAACCGGGATCGATATGGGCGTCGCGGGTTGCCACGATCACATCATAACCATGGTCGCCGTTGGCCCAGTCGCTGATGGCGCTCGCAACCGCCGCACCACCGGTTACCGCAAGCGACCCGCCCTCGCAGAAATCATTCTGTACATCAACAATGATGAGTGCCTTAGCCATGAAAACCTCCTTGTGTCCCTATGACAAGTCTACCGATTGCCCCGCATGACGGGGCATGTCCATGCCTGCGCGATGAACTGTCAGCTTTTCCCCAACATGTCGGCACTCGCTCGCCCAGTCCTCTCCCGAAAGGACCACATCATCTGTCAACTGTAAGACTTACATTAACTTACACTTCGCTTACACTTGGGAGCCGCTGACCAGTGGGCCCTTGGTCATTGGCCGCGTTGTTCGACATCCTGCCCGCTGTCAGCGAGGAGCAGACCCAACTATCGACCTACGCAACGTCCCAATCACGGCCAAGACGGCAGCGATGATCAGGCAGGACGCACTCGCGATGAGGGTGATATTGCTGTTGATAAGGGCAGACGTGCTCCAGTCGAAGAGGTCGAACGGGCCCCATGGCGAGACGGAAGTCCCATCAACGATCCGATTGATCGCCGCATTGCCGAAGAACTCCCAGATGGTGATGATCACAAGGGAGATTGCGGCTCGGTACCATCCGGAGATGGGGAGGTACCGTATCGTCATCGCGATCAGCCAAACAGGCAGGATGCTGACAATGATGATGGGCACGGCGATAAGGCCGTACTGTCCCAGCGCACCACTGGCGGCCATCGCCACCAAAACGAGGGCAAAGAGCAGAACCGTATCGACAGCGAGGCAGACGAGCGTCTTGTTGCGCCCGAGCCATCCCGCTGGTTCCAAACCACGCAGGACCAGCGGGCCAAAGACGACGACGCAGCCGAAGAGAGTTCCCAAGATGGCGACGATGAGCCACCAACCTCGGCCGGTTTGCAGCCAAATGGCGAGGAAGAGCAGGAATAGACTGGCCAGGAAGGCGCCCAGGACGATCAGCCAACGCCGCTTGCCGACCCAGTACGGCAGAACGGTGAGCGAGGCGGCCACCATGATGGCGGTCAAGACGATGAAGAACCAGGTCAGACCGTGGCCGACAGCGATATTGACAATGAAACACGTCACAAGTGCGATGCCATATGCAATCGCGGAACCCCAGGTGACGATGGCCCGCTGAGTTCGGAAACTTGAGGCTTGACTGGAAACCTGGGCGTACTCTCGGTCATCGGAAGCGCTCATGAGTTCATGGTCGGAGACCCCGAGGGCCTGTGACAAAGGCGCAATCATCGTGATATCCGGGTACGACACCCCACGTTCCCACTTGCTTACTGCGGACTCCGTGACATGCAATTGGTCGGCCAGTCCGCGCTGGCTCAATCCTGCGGCACGCCGCTTCTGAGCGACAAAGGTTCCGAAAACATCTCGCTTCTGCATGGTTCTTCCGTTCTGTGATGGTGTCCGGTGGGGCACATCATCAGCGTAGGTGCGTACGCCCGTCACTACCTAGCCATGGCGACTCGACCGTTCGGCTTGGTGCGCTCACACCGTGCTTTACCCAACTCGACCGCCGAGCCAGACGACTCTCGCCTTCCCTCAGGTAGCCCGACTCTGTGGGGCCGCTACAGCGCAGAGCACAGGAATTGCGCATCGGCGAAGACGAGATGCGACTCAGTCCTGCGAGAACCGGTGTCCATGTACGCACCAATTTCCACTCGCAGGGCGTTATTCAGGGCAACGTCGAGTTCTTGAGTTGAATAGAACGACACAGGAGTTGACGATTGCCAGATGATTTGCTCGTCGGCCTTCACGTACACAGAGTAAGTGGTGGAGGGGTCGCCCTTGGAGTTGATGCCCAGCGTTGCGCGGAAAGTCGTGCACTTTCGCCCCAGGTCCCACGAAGACCAGAGGTGGTCGCCCGGATCGACATAGTTTCCGCAACTATTTCCGCAGCTAACGGTGTAACCGCCAAGAGTAAAGGTTTGGTGGTACGTCGCACCGTTGACGGAGTATGTGCCTCCCGTCCCGTCGTCTCCGTACCCGCTGATGCGCGTCCCAGAACGGATATCGTCGAGGTAATACCACGCCAAGGCCCCGGTGGGGAACGCAGACGAGGTGGCCGGTTGGGACGGTTCCGCCGATAGGGTGGGAGTCGGCGAGACTGTCACTACTGTTGTAGCCGTCTCAGTTGCGGTCAGGGTTGCCATTACTGTCGCCGTCTCGGTGAGCAATGACTCTGGCGCGGTTGCTCGACCAATACCGAAGCCGACAAGGCCCACGAGAACCGCCACCGCAACAGCCACGACAATCCAGTAGCGTCCCAGGAGGAGCCACAGATTCGATGGTTCGCGTGAAGAGAGGCGAGAGTCTGACATGCACACAGCATATAGTCTCCTGACTAGGAGAGGTACGTCACTTGGGCGAATTGCTGTGGTCGATTATCTCTCCACCGTCCAGCCAAAAGGAAAACGCATCAGAAGCAAAATCCGTCCAGTTGATGACGATGTCGTCCAGTACCTTCGACTCATCGAGCAAGTCTGACTGAAGCCAGGAGACAAGGAAGAATGCCTCTCGCAGATCGTCATAGGTTTGCTCAACCCCCGTGGCCACGTCTTGAACCAAAGGGTTTCCCATGTCGCTGTTGCTGTCACGACAGGCAATCGTCACTTCCACATTCCCGCGACAGAGGGTCTTGCCTGCGGAGCACTCCCCAGATGTACACCCACCCCGAGGCCCAAAATGCTGGTCGGGCGATTCTTCGACATAGCACCGAACCAGTATTGGGTAATCCGTCCGCGCGATGTTCAGGTCCGCCAGCCCAACCGGAACAATCAGGTAACGTCCGTCGACGGCGAACTCCACTCCCGGACGGTCTCGGTAGGGCTCTGAGGTGGGAAGTGGCGTTGCCCGGTAAGGCACACCACGTACAGTGCGCTGAGATGTGTGGCTGACGCCAATAACAGCATCAACACAAATGTTGCCCAAAGGGGTGCTGAGGATGCCCACACCTTGTACTTCGTTAGTCGTCACGGTCACTCCCAATGAATCCCATCTGTGCCTGACTTTGCATCAATTCCCACTTCCCGACTGATTCATACTGAGTCTAGGCGAACTGGCGGCAAGCGGAGGCTCGTGGGCCCTGCAACTTCGAGCAAAGCGGCACACATTGGCGGACTTTGGCCACAACCGTGTCCAAATCGACCGATGAGTCGGAGTTGGTCCAAAGTTCGCCCGAAACCGGCCTGGAAATGGGCGAACTTTGCACCTACTCCGCTTGTCGCACTCCAAATCGTGAGGGATAGGCCAAAGTTGGTCGGGCATCAGGGATAAGAGGCCAGAAATTCACCCTTGCTTTGGCTTCGACGAAAGCCTCAGCTTCGGAACAGCGGTACCTCGTCGAGGAGGAACTGTTCCAGGGTGCAGTTGGCGGTGCCGATCACGAGCGCTAGGGCCCGCGGGTACCGTTTCATGAACGTGTCCAAACCGTCGAGGCGCTTGGTTGTGCCGCTCTTGACCTCAATGGCGGTGAGGCGGTCACCCTGGCGAATCACAAAGTCAACCTCGTTACTGCGGTCGCGCCACCAGAAGAGGTCGAACCCTTCATCTTGGCTCCTGGCCAACAGGTGAGCACCGATGGCAGACTCCACGAGGTGTCCGCGTGCCGTCCGGTCATCCATCAAAGTAGAACGCGAAGCGCCATATCCATAAGTCATGAGCGACGTGTCGAAGACCAGCAGTCGCGGCGAACTGTTTCGCGTTTGGACAGCGTCGAGCGAGAAGCGCTGCAAGCCGCATAACATTCCCGCCTTGCCTAGCAGGTCGAGGTAATGGGCCAGCGTTACCGTGTTGCCTGCGTCCTGCAACTGGCCTTGCAGCTTGGTGTACGACAGTTCCTGTGCCGAGTAGATGGCACCGAGCCGAAACAAGGCACGCAGCAAGGCAGGTTTGCGCACCTGTTCCATGGACAATACATCCTGCGAAATGGTCGGTTCGACGATGGAGGAACCCATGTAGCGTGCCCAGCGGGCCTCGTCGTGACGCAGCAGGGCAGCTCCCGGATAGCCGCCGAAATAGAGAAAGTCATCAAGAGTGTAACCAAACGCTTGTTGGCATTCTGCGTAGTTCCAATGATGGCAGTAAAGCACTTCGAAGCGCCCCATCAGAGACTCCTCCAAACCGCGCTGGACAAGCATGGATGATGAACCAGTGAGCACGATCTGAAGGTCATGTTCCAGCCGTGAATCCTCGTCCCACAAGGCTTTGACGGCACTCGACCACTGCGGCACCTTCTGAATCTCGTCAATAACCAAGACTGCCTGTCCTGTTGAAGACAGGGCCAGTTGACGGGCCAGGTCCCACTCATTGCTCAGCCACTCGCGCGACGGCACCACGGCCTCATCGACACTGACAAACCGGGACGGCAGAGTGATTTGTTTGAGTGACTGAGTCACTGCAGTCGTTTTGCCCGTTTGGCGAGGGCCGACGACGATTTGCATAAAGTGGCGTGGTTCATTCAGTCGGTCAGCCAACTGCTGGACAAGTGCTCGCTGGTACATGGGTCCTCCCTCGTGGCGGTTCGTTACGCAATACTCAGTATAGTGAGTAAATTACTCAACATAGCGAGTAATGAGAGAATAGTCATTGGAACGGTACCGCTTCTGGCCCGACGATTCGCCAGACGCTGTCCGTGAGCGTCCCAGCCATGTTCCGGTGCGCTTATGCAACAGCTAGAATGAGTATTTCCAGGAACAGGGGAGGAAGCATCATGGCTTCAGATATTCAGACTGTCTTAGCTGGCGTGCCCAGCCTCAATAGGGACGACTATCCGTGGACTTATGAGGTGTCAGGCAGCCAGATTGTTGCGCGTTGGCGGTGGATGGACGCTCGATTCTTCGCTCCCGGCTCTGTGACTGCTGCCGAGCGCGACTTCACTTACTCAGTGACGCTGAAGAACAACGGAAAGTACACTGCGTCCGAGACTCATGCCGCCACGGATGCCAAGGTTGGTTTGGGTGGCGTCTCTCTCGGCAAGAGTGGTTTCAAGGGGCATAGCTCCGGCAAGTCTTTCCAGCTTGGCATCGGCCAAGATCAACAGAGCGGCCAGACCGGAGTACTGATTTACCGATTCGACCCGCAGCCCGTGAAAGACGTTCTCAAAGGGTACCTAGCATTCCACGGCTGGGAACCCGCCGGCGTCTTGACCAAGCTCTTCGGCGGCTAGGCAAGCCTCTTCATGCTCCCCTTGAGCCGTACTATTCGGCTCGGCGAGGAGACTCTCGGGTCATCTATGACATCCGTGACGCTGAGATTGTGGTGGAAGTCGTCACGATCCGTCACCGTCGAGACGCCTATCACACCTGACTCGTGTCTTCCAGGAGATGGTGGAGGCACACCGAATTGCTCGCCACCAAACCTGAGCGTACCTGACTCAACTTCGTTTGACACTGAGACATGAGCGTACTAGACTCAAGTCTGTTCGCGTGAGCACAGGGCTCGCGCACTCATACTCTATGGAGGAACTATGGCTCGTGCAGTAGGCATCGACCTCGGCACTACCAACTCGGTCATCGCTGTCCTTGAAGGCGGCGAACCCACTGTCATCCCGAACGCCGAGGGTGCCCGCACGACACCGTCGGTTGTCGCGTTCGCCAAGGGCGGGGAAGTCCTGGTCGGCGAGGTCGCCAAGAGGCAGGCCGTCACCAACGTTGACCGCACAATCCGCTCCGTCAAGCGCCACATGGGCACGGACTGGTCCACTGAAATCGACGGTAAGACGTACAAACCCCAGCAGATTTCCGCCTTCGTGCTCCAGAAGCTGAAGCGCGACGCTGAGGCTTACCTCGGGGAGACGGTGACCAATGCGGTCATCACTGTCCCGGCGTACTTCTCTGACGCTGAGCGCCAGGCGACCAAAGAGGCTGGCGAAATCGCGGGCCTGACGGTTGACCGTATTATCAACGAACCCACAGCCGCTGCTCTGGCTTACGGCCTCGACAAGGGCGACAAAGAACAAACGGTTCTCGTCTTCGATCTTGGCGGCGGTACATTCGACGTCTCGTTGCTGGAAATCTCCGACGGCGTGTTCGAGGTCAAGGCCACCAAGGGCGACAACCGCCTCGGCGGCGACGACTGGGATCAGCGCGTTGTCGATTGGCTGGTCAAGGAGTTCAAGAATGCCCACGGCATCGACTTGAGCAAGGACAAGATGGCTCGTCAGCGTCTGCAGGAAGCTGCGGAACGCGCCAAGATCGAGCTGTCGCAGGTGCAGGAAACCCAGATCAACCTCCCGTACATCACGGCTGGCGCTGATGGCCCGCTCCACTTGGACGCCAAGCTCACCCGCGCCGAGTTCCAGCGCATGACGCAGGACCTCCTCGACCGCTGCCGCGCACCGTTCAACGCTGTCATCGCGGATGCCAAGACCTCTATCAACAAGATTGATGAAGTAATCCTCGTTGGCGGCTCCACTCGTATGCCCGCTGTCGTCGATCTGGTCAAGGAACTCGCTGGCAAGGACCCCCACAAGGGTGTCAACCCTGACGAGGTCGTTGCTCTCGGCGCTGCCCTCCAGGCTGGCGTGCTCAAAGGCGAAGTCAAGGACGTATTGCTCCTTGATGTGACACCGCTGAGCCTCGGCATCGAGACCAAGGGTGGCGTGATGACCAAGATCATCGAGCGCAACACCACGATTCCGACCAAGCGTTCCGAGATCTTCACCACCGCTGACGACAATCAGCCTTCCGTGATGATTCAGGTGTACCAGGGCGAGCGCGACTTCGCACGCGACAACAAGTCCTTGGGCAACTTCGAACTGACCGGTCTTATGCCAGCCCCTCGTGGCGTGCCCCAGATCGAGGTCACCTTCGACATCGACGCCAACGGCATTGTCCATGTTTCCGCGAAGGACCGCGCGACCGGCAAGGAGCAGTCCATGACTGTCACCGGCGGGTCCGCCCTCAGCAAGGACGACATCGACAAGATGGTGCGCGAGGCCGAATCCCACGCGGAGGAGGACAAGAAGCGCCGCGAGTCCGTCGAGTTGCGCAACACTGCCGACACCTTGGCTTTCTCGACCGAGAAGCTCTTGGACGAGCACGACGCCATCCTCACCGACGACGTCAAGAACCCCGTCAAGGAGGCCGTCGCCACGCTGAAGGAGGCCCTCAAGGGAACCGACAATGATGAGGAAGTCAAGACTGCTCTCGACGACCTCAACACGAAGGCCGCTGCCATGGGCCAGGCTGTGTACGCAGCCGCTCAGGCCCGCGACGCCGAACAGGCCGCGAGCGAATCCACGTCTGCCCCTGAGGACGACGTGGTGGACGCCGAGATTGTGGACGAGGACAAGTAATTGACCGAGATGAATCCCGATTGGGACGCTGAACTCGAAGAGCTAGTCAAGGAGGTGGAGGCTGAAGAGGCCTCCACTTCCGCTGACTTCACCTCACCGGAAGGTGCAGCCGAGGTTCTGGACCCGGCTCAAGACCAACCTGCGGCTGACAAGGACCTTGCCGAACTTCTGGCAGAGCGCACCTTGGACCTGCAGAGGGTCCAGGCGGAGTACGTGAATTACCGCAGGCGTGTCGAGCGCGACCGCGACCAGGCCCGTCAACGCGGTATCGAATCGGTCGTGTCCGACTTGCTCCCGGTTCTCGACGGTATCGACGCTGCCCGGGCGCACGACGAGTTGACCGGCGGGGCGGAGATGATTGCCGACGAGTTACAGAAGGTCGCCACGAAGTATGGCCTGACGGCCTTCGGCGAGGTGGGCGATCCGTTCGACCCGCACATCCATGAGGCCCTCATGCACATGGACGTCCCCGGTTACGCTGTCCCTTCGGTGGCTGCCGTCTTCCAGAAGGGGTATGCCTTGGGCGAGCGCGTCATACGGCCGACTCGCGTGGGTGTGACAGACGGCGATGGGACAACTCCCGATGCCGCCCCGGCGGATCCCCCGGCTGGCGAGGCGCCCGAACCCCCGTACACTATGGACTGAAAGGGGTAGACCATGAGCCAACAAGACTGGCTTGAGAAGGACTATTACGCTGTCCTCGGACTCAAGAAGGACGCGACCCCCGATCAGATAAAGAAGGCTTTCCGCAAGCTGGCACGGGAGAACCACCCGGACCAGAACAAGGACCCGCAGGCTGAGAAACGCTTCAAAGAAGTGACCGAAGCCAACGACATCCTTTCTGACCCTGACAAGCGCAAAGAGTATGACGAGGCTCGGTCGTTGTTCGGGTCAGGCGGGTTCCGATTCCCCGGTTCCGGTGGAGGAAGCACTGGTTTCTCCCAAGGGCAAGGCATCAACCTCGACGACCTCTTGGGTGGTGCTGGCGGCGGTATCGGCGACATTTTCGGCAACCTCTTCGGCGGTTCATCGCGGTCCACATCGCGCGGCCCACGGCGAGGCCAAGACGCAGAAGCCGAAGCCACACTGAGTTTCCACGATGCCGCCCACGGTTCCACAGTGTCGTTGAGACTTACCTCGGAAACAGCGTGTGATGCTTGCCACGGCACGGGTGCGAAAGCGGGGACGAACCCTCGCGTGTGCCCGACCTGCCAGGGTTCCGGCATGACCGCTCGCTCATCGGGCGCGTTCGCCGTGTCCCAACCGTGCGAGACCTGCCACGGGCGCGGCCTCATCATCGACGACCCCTGCCCCGTGTGTCATGGCACTGGCCGAGGTGATTCCAGTCGCACCATCCAGGTCCGTATCCCCGCTGGCGTCACCGATGGCCAGCGCATCCGTATCAAGGGTAAGGGTGGTCCAGGCGGCAACGGCGGGGCTGCAGGAGACTTGTACGTTTTCGTGCATGTGACCCCTGACAAGCTCTTTTCCCGCACTGGCGACAACTTGGCTATCACTGTCCCGGTCACCTACGCGGAAGCAACATTGGGCGCTGCTATTGATGTGCCGACTCTGGATGGCGGTCGCGTCACCCTCAAGATTCCTGCTGGGACGAAGTCTGGACGTACATTCAGGGCCAAGGGCAAGGGTATCGACGGGAAGAGCGGGACAACGGACCTGCTGGTGACCGTCGAGGTTGTCGTGCCGAGCCATCTCAGTGCCGAAGCCAAGGCCGCTCTGGAGGCGTACGAAAACCTCGCTCAAGAGGGAAATCCTCGTGAGCATTTGCGGAGTGGGTCATAGCCATGACAAGCATGGGAGTGTTGAGAGTCGGCGCGTCGGGCAGCGAAGCGCTGCAAGGCGACGTGGACGACAGATCGAGTGCGCCGGAGGTCATCGTGGCAGGCGCCACCCCTAAGAGGCGTGGGTCCAGGGTTCACAAGAGCAGCAGTACAGCCGTGGCACGTTTCGACCCGGACGCCCCGCTCTTCCTCATCTCCACCGCCGCCCGCCTGGCCGGGATGCATCCCCAAACGTTGCGCACGTACGACCGCATGGGTTTGGTCGTGCCGAAAAGGACCTCTGGCAAGGGACGACGCTATACCATGCGCGACATTGAGAAGCTCCGCTTCGTGCAGTACCTCTCCCAAGACGAGGGCATCAACCTATCCGGCGTGCGTCATATCATCGAGTTGAAGTCCGAGGTCGAACGCCTCCAAGACAAGATGATCGCTCTCACAGAGGAGATTCGAGTCCTCCATCGCACCGCCACCACGGGGCGGGTCTTCATTTCCTCTGAACAAGAGATCCGTCTTCGCCGAGGATAGAGTTGGGGACACGTGTTGTCACCAAGCTTGGCACTGCATAGACTTCGGGTATGGTCCATCGTCGCACTCTGCTTTGCGTGACAGCGCTATGTCTTGCCCTGGCGATAGCGGGGTGTGCGCAGCCGCTCCCGCAGGAAACCCCGGAACCCGTGAATCCCAATCCGACGAAGACGGTCCAGCCTGCCACCCCGCACATTCAGCCGAAAGTCACCGACGCATCAGCGCGCTGGTTGTTCTTCGGGACCATTGTTTTCGCCCGGTACACCAATGACTGGTCGATGGCATCCGACCTGAAGTACGCCTACCCCTTCCAGAACATGGACCAGTTCCATCCCGAGAACTACACCGACTGGATCGCGGACTTCGAGTGCCCAGCCGTGCCTGGCCTGCACTTCACCTCCGCTCAGGAAGAGGCAATACTCAGCTTCAACTGTGACCCTGAATACCTGCCTGAAGTCGCCAAGTACTGGACCGCTGTCAACCTGGGCAATAACCATAGCGGCGACCAGGGCGACGATGGTTTCGTCACCACCCAGGAGCAGTTGGCCGCTCAGGGTATTCAGTATTTTGGCGCGGCCCACCCTGACGACATACCGAACGCCTGCAATGTCATCTTGCTGACCGTCAAGGCCAACTTGGACAATGGGAACGCTGAAGAATACCTTGTCCCCTTCGCTTTCTGCGGACTCCAGGGGGTGTTCTCCATTCTCACCGAGGAAGAGATGGCGCCTGTCGCACAATACTCAACTATCCTGCCGACGATACCGTGGCCGCACTCAGGCGCGGAATATCAAGCGGGTCCCGACGAGATCAAGACGACGTTTTACCGCCGACTGGCTGACTTGGGCGCGGAAATGGTCATTGGCAATCACCCGCACTGGATTCAGCCGACTGAGGCGTACAACGGGAAGTTCATCTTGTACTCTCTCGGCAACTTCATCTTCGACCAGCAGACCCCACCGGAAACCACCCGCTCAGCCATTATCGACATAGCGGTAACGGTCAACAACCCCGAAGCCATCCAGGGATGGGCCGCTATCGCTGAGCAATGCAAGGGTGACTTCGACACCTGTCAGAAGCTGGTCACTGAGAATAACCTGCCCAAGCTGGACCTGTCCTACGCCTTCGATTTCCACGGCTCTGACGACTCGAACAAGCTAGTCAGACCCGCAAGTGCCGATCAGTTGGCCTCGATTCGAGCCCGATTGGAGTGGGACAATACGATGGTCGCGCTCGGGCAGTAAGGGATGCCGGGCGAACAGTCATACTCTGGGGCGACTCTTTCAACGTACATGCATGCTCGTTGAGAAAGTTTCGTACAAGGCACATTCTCGACCTCTCGATCCTGCCTCATCGCGCGCCTGTGGGGGAAGAATGAAGGCGTACAAAGGAGAACCATGTGGTCGATCACACCCCCTGAAACACGATTCCCTCACCGGCAAGCGTCAACGGTCGTTACTGTAGAATCCCCGAACGGCGAACCCCTCGTCGACCAGGAAATCGAGGTACGCCAAGTCAGCCACTCATTCTTGTTCGGCAATATCGGTTTCGACTTCCTCGACTACGCGAACGGCACCGATACCACGGAAGAAACGGCCCGCTTGGCGCAGGACTATCTCAACCTGTACAACGCAACAACACTTCCGTTCTACCTGGGCCGTTTCGAACCTCAGAGAGGTAAGCCCGACACCGCGCGGCTCATGGCCACTGCGCGTTGGTTCGCCGACAGGGGAGTCACGGTCAAGGGACATCCTCTGGTCTGGCACACCGTCACGCCCAGTTGGCTGAATACCCTCCCACTGCCCGAGGTGGAGCATGTTCTCCGCGAGCGCATCCGCCGCGACGTCACCGAGTTCGCCGGGGTCATCGACCTGTGGGACGCCATCAATGAGGTCGTCATCATGCCGGTCTTCACCGCTGAGCCCAACGCGGTGACGAAACTGGCCTACGTCAAAGGCCGCATCGCCATGGTGCGCATGGCCTTCGAGGAGGCCCACGAAGTCAACCCACATGCAACGTTCCTTCTCAACGACTTCGACCTGACTACGGCATATGAATGCCTCATCGAGGGCTGCCTGGAGGCAGGCATCGCCATCGACGCCATCGGATTGCAGACGCACATGCACCAGGGGTACAAGGGCGAGGACCAGGTCATGGAGCGCGTCGAGAGATTCGCTCGGTATGGTTTGCCGCTGCATCTCACCGAGACATCCCTCGTGTCGGGCGACATTATGCCCAGTCACATAGTGGATCTCAACGATTACCAAATCCCAGAATGGCCATCTACTCCCGAAGGGGAAGAGCGCCAAGCCGACGAGATGGTTCGGCACTACACGTCGTTGCTGGGGCACCCGAGTGTGGAGTCCATTGTGTACTGGGGTATCACTGACAAGGGAGCTTGGCTGGGCGCGCCCATTGGGCTGATTCGAGCCGATGGGTCCCGCAAGCCGTCGTACGATGCGCTGGAAGGGCTCATCAAGGACGCATGGTGGGTCGCTCCAACAACAGGCAAGACGGATTCGGTTGGCCAGTTCCAACTCACTGGTTGGCTGGGGGACTACGAGATACGGTACGGCGGAACCACCAAGCGCCTGTCCCTGACTGCACAGTCCGCCTCGGACACTGTGGTGGTGTAGAAGCCGAGGGAACCACTGACCAAGTCGTCTCGTCATTCTGCGCGAAGTCGCACAAGCGATTGAGCCGAGAGGCTCGAAGCTCGCTTCGTGTCCGAGGCGATTGAGACTTGTTACAGGCGCGACAGCGCCGAACAGAATCCATCTGATGGAGTGGTGTAGAAAGCCTAGTCAACACATGGCATGGTGGCCCGCCGAGTTGAGCCAATCAGTAGGCTATGTGTCATCTAGATTTTCGACCTCAACTCTTCAGGATTCCTCGTGATTGCCGACGTGCTGGGCTGGATAGGCGCTTGTCTTGGCCTCGCCATCTCCCTTCCCCAAGTCATACTTGTTGTGCGCACAGGAAGCACGCATGGTTTGTCGTTGGTCACGTGGGTGATCACTCTCGGCACAGGACTGGCCTGGACTGGGCACGGCATCAAGCTCGCCGAGCAGCCCCAGATTTGGCCCAATATCGTCACCTGGATTGCCACGTGCACAATCCTGTATTACCTCCATCGCAATGGACGTTTCCGTTCCTGGAAGGTGGTCTTACCTGGGTTGGCCCTGGGCATCGGGCTCATCTGCATCGACAACTTCATCTCCGCGACCGCCTTTGGCGCGTGCGTCATCTTTCCTCAGGCTTTCGGCATCCTGAAACAGGGCATCGCGCTCATGCGCGCCCCCCTTGTCACGGGCGTTTCGCCGATGGCCTGGGTCTTACAAGTCACCAACCAGGGTGTGTGGTTGACATGGGCCTTGCTGTCACGCGAACCAGGCATCGGTATTTCGGCAGCAGTGTCGCTCGTCTGTGGAGCCTTCGTTCTCACCTGGCGCATTCTCCGTATGAAGGGTCTCGGCCCAATCTCCGAATGGCCTTCCACAAAGGCCCGGGAAGCCCGGAAGGCCCAGAAGGCGCAGAAGGCCCAGAAAGTGCCGCTGACAAGCTAGAACCCGGTTATGCCGCGCTCAGCAGCCCCGTGTGCGACAGACTACGGGTCCACTTGCAGATTAGCAATGGCATAGTCCACATCTGCGTCGAGCTGCGAGGCATCACCGGGGATGGACGAGTAGAAAATGGACGAGGACATCTGGGATGTCTGAACAATGATGACTGTCACGAGTTCGCTAGTGGTCGGCAGGTTTGGGATGCTGAAACTCAGATTAGTGACGGTGATCCAACCGTCGTGGCCACCCAAGGGGTACGCTTCGGACCGAAGGACCTCGCCGACAACTTTCGCATCGCCGTAGAAAGCGCCGAAAATACACTTATTCACAATTTGGGAGGCTTCTTCAGGCGCGTAGAACCCGTCGCCGGCGTACAACTCGCCAATCATGACGGCGGCGACCCACGATTCCCCTAACTTCCCATAGTCGGAATGAATAGTGACCGTCTGTTCTGCGACATCGCGGCCAAATGGGATGCGATAGTCAGTCACGATGACCGGTTCCCAGGGGGACCCCAACTTAGGGTAAGACAACTTCCCACCATGGACACGACCATCGTTGGGATGGTCGGAGCGCTCATTGACTAGGGCTCCCTTTGGGCAAATGGAGACTTCAGAACCGTTGACGGGTGGCGGTGCGGTGTAGTCATCGTCATCGCCGTTACCGATGAAAGAGCGAACGACAAGAGCAATCACGACGATAAGGGCGACTGCGACGACTCCCAGAATGATCCATCCGCCAACGGGTTTCTTCTGCTTGACTTCCTGGTAATCCTGGTAGGCGCTGTTGGCGCCAGTCCCACTTGTGGCGTACGGGTTTTGTCCGTACGCGCCTTGCTGGCCGTATCCGGCACCTTGTCCGTACATGGGTGTGTACGCAAAAGTCGGTGGAGGAGCGGAAGGGGTCGGGGAGAGGGCGTCAGACCATGTCGACCCATCCCAGTACCGGTACATCCCAGGCGCGCCACCCGGATCCGAGTACCAACCCTTTTGAGCCATGGCCGCCTCCTTGTCCCTATGTCACACGAAACCATCGAAGAGATCGCATCGCTTGCACAATCAGCACTTCCATTATGACGTACCAACGCGGGCTTGGCTTCGCGCGGTCCAGGTTGGCTTGCGCCTTTCCTGCGGAAAGCGCTTGCCAGAAGCTAAGGTGTGCGAGACAATAGACTTCAGCGAAACTGCGAGAAGGGACCACAATGGGCGTGGCAATGGTGACCGGTGGGTCACGAGGCATCGGTTTGGGTATTACGACCAGGCTCGTCCATGACGGATGGCAGGTGGCGGTCATGGCGACGAAGGAGGACCCCGGCGAGAAGTGGCGTTCAGTCGCGCCCGATGGGTTGTACGTCTCTGGTTCGGTGGCCGAAAGGGACTCTCACAAGGTATTTCTTGATGCGACTCTGGAGAGGTTCGGTCGGGTCGATTTGCTGGTGAACAACGCTGGTGTTGCTCCGCGTGTACGGGATGACATTCTCGTGGCCGGTGTCGAGGAGTACGACCGGGTCATGGGCATCAACCTGCGCGGGCCGTACTTCCTGACTCAACTTGTCGCCAACCAGATGATTGCCCAACGCGGTGATGTCATCCCGACTGACCGTCCGGCAGGGACCATCATCAACGTTTCCTCCATCTCCGCGACAGTGGTCTCCACTAATCGCGGGGAATACTGCTTGTCCAAAGCGGGAGTGGCCATGGCGACGCAATTGTGGGCGGCCAGACTCGGGCCAGAGGGCATCGTGGTGTACGAAATACGTCCCGGCATCATCGCCACCGACATGACGGCCGGTGTCCAAGCGAAGTATGACGCGGCTTTCGCCTCGGGCATCGCGCCCATGCCGCGCTGGGGTCAGCCTTCCGATGTGGCTGGTGTGGTTGCCGTTCTGGCTAGCGGAAATATGCCGTACTCGACGGGCGATGTCATCCACGTGGGTGGCGGCATGCAGATCGCGCAGTTGTAGCAGGGTGCTCGTGGTGGTGCTGCAACCCAGCGGAGGAACCGTGCCATTGCGCATTGCTGAACACATAGTAAAGACGGTGAAAGGAAGCCCATGAGAATCGCAGGGACCGAGGTTGAGGTCGTACGCGCCGATGTGGTCGTCGTGGGTACAGGCTCGGCCGGGTATTGTGCCGCCGACCATCTGAGCACTCTCCTGTCATCCCGCAGAGGTCAAACTGCGCAGAGTCGAGACCTGTGTGAGGTGTCCGCCAGTGGCGGTGTGTCCACCCCTTCGTCATTCTGCGCAAGCGAAGCGGCGTCGCAGAATCCAGAGTCGGGTCGGGATCGGGCGCCCGACCATTGGTCCGTCATCATGATTACCGACAAAATTAACGCTGGAACCTCTCGCAATGCGGGCTCTGACAAGCAGACATACTACAAACTGACCCTCGCCGGGGATGGCGCGGATTCCGTTGCCGACATGGCCGAGACTCTGTTCGCCGGGGGAGCGATGGATGGCGATATTGCCCTGGTCGAGGCGGCGTGGAGTGCGCGGGCCTTCTTCCACCTGGTCGACGCCGGAGTTCCCTTCCCACATGATGACTACGGGCAATACGTTGGATACAAGACGGACCATGATCCCAGACAGAGGGCCACGTCGGTGGGTCCGTACACATCCAAGTCGATGGTCGAGCATCTGGCGGCGCGGGTGGAAGCGGCGGGCGTGCCCGTCATGGAGGGGTACCGCGTGGTGGACCTCCTGACGATGCCGTGTCATGCTGCGGGACAGTCGCAGGACGCAGATCGTCATTTTGCGCGAAGTCGCAGAATCCAGGAAGACGGTGAGGGCAACACACCTCGACACATTGTCGGTTTGTTGACCTGGAAAATCGACGAGGCCAAGTACGTCCTCTTCTCTTGCGACGCAGTCGTGTACGCGACTGGCGGGCCTGCCGGGATGTACGCCGATTCCGTTTACCCCCACGGCCAATGGGGAGCGCAAGGGGCGGCACTGCGGGCGGGCGCGAAAGCCAAGAACCTCACAGAGTGGCAGTTCGGGCTGGCATCCCTGCGCCCGCGCTGGAACGTCTCGGGGTCGTACATGCAAGTCATCCCGCGATTCATTTCCACAGACGCGACGGGCGGCGACGAGAGGGAGTTCCTGGCTGACTCCATCAAGGACACTGGTGTCTTGTCGTCGCTCGTCTTCCTCAAGGGGTACCAGTGGCCCTTCGATTCCCGCAAAGCACAGTCAGGGTCGTCGCTGATTGACCTCTTGGTTTACCGCGAAACCGTTCAGCGCGGGCGACGGGTGTACCTCGACTTCCGCACCAACCCGATGGGGTATGGCCCCGAGTTGCTGTCCGAAGAAGCCCGGGTCTATCTGGATCGCGCCGGGGTCCTCCACAAAGACACACCTATTGCGCGATTGCGCGGCATGAACGAACCCGCGTACCAGTTCTATCTCGAACGCAATCCAGGACTTGACTTGGAAAAAGATCTGCTGGAGATTGCCGTGTGCGCCCAGCACAACAACGGTGGTTTGGCGGCGGACTCCTGGTGGCAGTCGAATATCGAGGGCTTCTTCCCGGTCGGAGAAGCGGCTGGGGCACATGGGGTCTACCGTCCCGGCGGCGCAGCGCTCAATTCGGGCCAAGTCGGTGCCACACGAGCGGCAACATGGATCGCCGAACACCTGACGGCAAGTAGTTCTGCATCATTCGATTTCGCCGACTTGCTGGAGGCCGCAGTACCCCTGATCTTGGGCGCCGATTCTCTCATGGAACGGGCGACCGACGCCCCTGCCGACGAGGTGGACGCAGACGACCTACTGGCCGAGGCGATGAGGCGCATGAGCGACCAGGCCGGACTTGTCCGTACACCTGCCGGTATCTCCACTGCCCTGGCATGGGTAAAAGAGCAACTGGCCTCCCTGGACGAGACGCCACCGCGCGTGGACCCCACATCCCGCCAATCCCTCGACCGACTCTTCCTCCTCAAAGATGTGCTGACAAGCCAATACGTGTACCTCTCAGCCATGGCTGATTACCTCAACCACGGCGGCAAGTCGCGCGGCTCAGTCCTGTACACCGATGCTGACGGCTACTTACCCACCCTGCCAGATGGGACCGGACTCGACCTCCCCGAAGACTTCCGCTTCTCCAACGACAACGGTGCTCTCGATGATGTCATCCAAGAAACAGCCTGGACCGGCCCAGAACCCACCTTCGACTGGCGTCCCCGCCGTCCCATCCCCACTCCCGAGGATTCCTTCGAGAAAGTCTGGAAAACGTACCGCGAGAGTCGCTAAACGCACCGTCATCCCACAGGCTGCGGGTTATTGCTCTTAAACTGCTGGTTGGTGCCAGAATCCATCGGCCTGCCGCTCATGTACACTCATTATGTTGCTGAATTACGGGAGGCCTCGTGACTGACTTTACCAATCCGTTCGCTGCGCCTGAGCCGAGCGTTCCCCAACCTGGTACACCCTATGGGCCTCCGCCCAATCCTTGGGCACCAAACAATGACAGTGCGTGGTCTGAGCCCGCCGCTCCCGGTTCGTACACTCCTGACTACTCCAACTTTGACGCGACCTATCAGCCTGCACAGCCTGTCCAGAGTGGGTACCAACCTGTCCAACCCAGCCAACCCATCCAGCGCGGGTCTGAGGAGCCGACGTACGCGTATCCACCTGTCTCGACCTACAATCCGGGCTACCCCGGCCAGTATCCCGTCGCTCCACTGCCGTACGGCGGTGTGCCTGCGCAATATGGCGGCGTCCAACCCATCGGGCAGGCGACCCCCTACAGCCCGTACGGCGTCTACCCCAACCCTGCGGAGATGAACAGGACTGGCGGATGGGCGCTCGGCCTTGGTATCACGTCGCTGGTCTTGTCGTGGGCGTGCGGCATGGGCATTCTCGCGGCTATCGCTGGAATCATCTGCGGTGGCTTTGGCATTCGATGGGCAAACGAGGGTAGAGCAACGAACAAGACGATGTCTATGATCGGGCTCATCCTCAGTGTTGTGGGAATAGTCGTGGGTGGCATTATCACGCTGGCCATCCTTGCCGAGGTGTAGGGTAACGCCACTCGTCAGTCTGCGCATCCTCAACGCGTCATCCTGCGCCGAGACGCAGGATCCATCTGACAAGCGTAGATCCTGCTCGGCGCTACCGCGCCTATGGCAAGAGAGCACGCAGACCGGACGAGGGGCGACTATCAGAGTCTGCCTGGCGCCGCTCTTGTACACTCATTATGTTGCTGAATTGCGGGAGGCGTCGTGACTGACTTTACCAATCCGTTTGCTGCTCCTGAGCCGCCGGACGTTCCCCCGCCTGGTCCTGAATATGAACCCCCGCCCAACCCTTGGGCGTCAAACAATGACAGCCCTTCGTCTGAACAGTCTGAGCCCAGTGGGTTCATTCCTGGCTACACCGACTTTGACGCGACCGGCTTCCAGCCTGAACGGCCTGTCCAAAGCTTGTACCAGCCTGTCCAACCCGTCCAGAGCGGGCACGAGGAGCCGACGTACACGAATCCACCAGTGGAGACCTACGACCCGGGCTATCCCGACCAGTATCTCGTCGCGCCCTTGGCCCATAAAGATGTCCCCGAACCATTCGCTGTTGTCCGATCGACCTCCCACAGCCCGTACGGGGTGCACCGCAACTCCGAGCAGAAGAACAGCCTCGGTGAATGTGCGCTCGGCCTTGGCATCACGTCAGTGGTCTTGTTCTTGACGGGGCTAGGCGTTTTTGCCGGTATCGGCGCGATCATCTGCGGTACATTCGGCATTCGGGCGGCCAACGAGGGCAAGGCAACGAACAAGAGAATGTCAATGATTGGACGCGTCCTTGGTATCGTGGGAATAGTCCTCTTTGCCTCGCTGTTCATCTTTCTCGGAGCATATTCGTAAGGTGGTTTCACACACGCCCGGTACACATCACACGGGGGCCTCCGTTGCGAGGGGCGACGGGCCGCCTACCGCTGACCAATAGTCGCCGTGTCGATGACGTACCTGTACCGGACCTGAGAACGTATCACCTTGTCATAGGCATCTGTGATGTCCACGGCCCTGTTGGAATCGGTACGTGATATAACCGAGACCCCAGAGCCCATCGCGGCGGCGGTATGCACTCCGTCTGACGAGAATCCGGCGCTCTCGAAATAGGGCAGTCAGGAACAGGAAAGTGGCACACTAGTGACCATGAGTATGGGTATGGGCGGCGGCCGAGGCAAGGCCTCACGTATATCGTCGGGCGACATCGACGCGCAGAAAGCCATCAATGCGGCCGCGCCAAAGATCCCTGACTTGGGCAAGCGCATCTTCGCGCTGTTCGTGCCTTACCGTAAAGCTATTGTCGTCATGATTGCCTTGGTCCTTGTCACAGCGGCATTATCAGTGTGGCCACCACTCATCACCCAACGAGTCTTCGATGAGGGGTTGTTTGCTCCCGGCGGAGTCAATATGCGCCGACTCCTGTTTCTGCTCGTCATCATGGTCGTCCTTCTCGTGGTCAACAATGTTCTTGGCATCTGGCAGACCTGGCTCACGTCCAAGACCGGAAACCGCGTCATGGGCGACTTGAGAATCAAGCTCTTCGACCATCTTCAGCAAATGGAACTAGCATTCTTCACGAAGACGAAGACCGGCGTCATCCAGTCGCGCTTGGCCAATGATGTGGGCGGGGTGTCGTCGGTCCTCACCAACACGGTGTCGTCTGTCGTGGGTAATACAGTGACGGTCATCGCATCGGCGATCACCATGTTCATTCTCAGTTGGCAGTTGACGCTCGTGGCCTTCCTGATCATGCCGGTGCTGGTCATCGTTCAACGGCGAGTGGGGGTCATTCGCGCCCGGGTCGCCGCCGAGACGCAGGAATCCTTGTCGAATATGACCGCCATCACCCAGGAGGCCTTGTCGGTTTCGGGCATCTTGCTTTCCAAGTCTTTCGGGCGGGCCAAAGACGAGTCGGAACGCTACACGCAAGAGAACAAGAACCAGATTGCCCTCCAGCTCAAGCAGATGATGACTGGGCAATGGTTCTTCGCTATGGTGCAGGTCTTCGTGTCGCTCCTGCCTGTGATCATCTACCTCCTGTCGGGTTTCTTCATCGGACGTGGCGACACGGCGATCACCGCAGGAACTCTGGTTGCGTTCACCGCGACCCAATCGCGCCTGCTCATGCCTATGATGGGTTTGTTGCGCGTTGCTCTTGACTTGCAGACTTCGTCCGCTCTGTTCGCTCGGATTTTCGAGTACATCGACATGTCGCCCTCGATTCAGAACAAACCCGGCGCCGCCGTGGTCGATGAGTCGCATGTGGGCGAGATCGACTTCCAGCATGTGTACTTCAAGTATCCCGATGCCCGCGAAGACGAGCGTCCCACCTTGTCAGACGTGAATCTGCACATCGGTAGGGGAGAGTTCATCGCGCTGGTCGGGCCGTCCGGTTCGGGCAAGACGACGGTGGGGTACCTCATCGCTCGGCTCCACGAAGCCTCCCAGGGCAGTGTGTTGTTTGCCGAGACGGATGTGCGTGACATACAACTGGAATCTCTCATTGACCACATCGGCATTGTCTCGCAACAGGCGTACCTCTTCCATGACTCCATAGCCGCGAACCTGAGGTACGCCAAGCCTGGCGCAACGGACGAGGAACTGCGGGTGGCGTGTGCCAAAGCGAACATCCTGGAGACAATCGACAAGATGCCCGATGGGATGAACACCATCGTCGGCGAGCAGGGTTACCGCTTGTCAGGCGGCGAACGCCAGAGAATAGCCATCGCACGAGTCATCCTCAAAGACTCGCCCGTCCTCATCTTGGACGAAGCGACATCGGCACTAGACAATGTGTCTGAGCGCATAGTCCAGGAAGCCCTGAATGAGGCGAGCAAGGATCGTACAACCGTTGCCATCGCCCACCGCCTGTCGACAATCGCCGACGCCGACTGCATATACGTCCTGGAAGCAGGTGTAGTTGTGGAGTCCGGCACGCACAACGACTTGGTCGCCCTCGACGGGTTGTACGCGCAGTTGTACCGCGAACAAGAGTTGGAACCCATCCCCAGTGGTTTGGGTGAGTTTGAAGCGCTGGAAGAGCGGTAGTTGCTCGCGCCTGGATTCTGCGCCCTGAAGCGGTGCAGTCGCTACTATTCAGTGCTCAGTCTTGCTTGCCGCCGAGTAAGAGTATCAATGAGAGCAACTGTATCCTGGTTGGTGTTGTACAGAGCAAGCCCAATGATGGCAAGTTCTTGTCTGATAAGCGTGTAGTAGAGGCGGTAGGGGTATTTGGGGATGGAGAATCCGCGAACAGTGGGTAGCTCCGGCACTTGCGCCCCGGCCTCAGGCCAAAGTCGCAACAATTCAACGACTGTCTCGACCTTGACAAGGAACCGCTTACCATTGTCTGGACTCGGATGAGTGCTGTAATACTCGACGATTTCGGCCAACTCTGCTTGAGTTTCAGGGTCGAAATGGAAGTCGTAAATCACCTCATCGTCCACTATCCCACCCATGCTTCCTGCGGATAGCGGCAAACACATCCTTTGCATCAGTCAGATGACCTGATTCTTTTGCAGCTATAGCGGCTTCCAGGCGACCTCGAAGATACTCAAGAAAGCGTGGATCGCGCTCATAATCCCAAGTCAATGGGGACTTGGCACTGACATCTCGTGCAACGCTCATACTTGGCACCTCCTATCGATACTCTACCAGTCTGTTCATTCGACGATTCAGCATCCGAGTTGCACTAGCCGATGTGTTTGAGGGCTTCTCGTCGGCTGAGGGGGCTCAGGTCGTGGGTGTTGGCGTAGTTCAAGACCCAGTCGGGGTTTGTGCGGGCGAAGTCGCGTAGGGCCCAGCCGATGGCTTTTCGGATGAAAAACTCCTTGTCAGCTGAGTTTGTCTCAATGACTTCTGTCAGCAGTTCGGTATCGGTGTCGTGGCCGCGCTGGAGTTGGGAGATGATGGACAGTCGCCGCAGCCAGAAGGATTCTGCGCGACTCCACCCTCGAACGATGCGTCCGGTCTCCTCAGGATGCGTGTCGTGGAGCACACGGATACGATGGGCGATCTCGTCCACGAAATCCCACCAGGCACCCGTGAGCGCCTGGTGTTCGTGAAGTGGGACGAGACTGAGTTGTCCCAAGGCGGGTTTCAGCCCGGTCAACGCGATGGCCGCGTACCTCTCCTCCCGAAAGGTCGCCTCATCGAAGAGCTGTCTTGATGCGGAGTCAATCTGTGCCAGGTCAGGGTCGCATTCCTTGGCCACGGCACGCACAATTCGGCGCATCTCGTCAGTCGTGAACCCATAAAAGTCCATGTCAGACTTCATATAGGCCTTCTGTCCCGCCGCTCGTACTGGGTCGCCGCCCTCGGCGAAGCGCCGTCGTATTTCTGTCACCAAGTCCATAGGAACAACAGTACAGTTCAGGCCGCCCGTGCTGACATAAGGACAGGATGTCGGACAAAATGGTTCACTCCCCAACCCCGCCGCGCCCGGCGCGGGGGGTCCCCACATACCGGAGGACGGCCACGCCCAAATCCAACGGAACAAGGCTGGGCCGCCCGAGGATGTGTGGGGGTTAGCCGAGGCAGGTCGGGGAGTTGGAAACTGAACAAGACCGACCGAGAGATTGCACTTACCAGCGGAAGTGAGCTGAGGCAGGTCGGGGAGTTGGAAACTGACCAACGTCAACTAGATCCTGCGACTACGCGCAGGATGACAGCGGTGCATCTCCAGTGCTTACCCATTCACATCATCAGGGTTGCCACCCAACCGCTTACCGGTGTCCAGGGCCGCAATCGCCTTCATTTCATCGGCGTTCAACTCGAAATCGAAAATGTCGATGTTCTCGTCCATGCGCTCGCGGTGCGTGGTCTTGGGGATGGTGATGTGGCCGGTCTGGATGTGCCAGCGCAGGATGACCTGTGCGGGGGTCTTGCGATGGGCGATTGCCGCGTCGGTGAGCGCGGGATACGCCGAGAGGTCCCAGCGACCCTGGCCGAGCGGTCCCCAGGTCTCGACCGTGACGTCTTTCGTGTCGAGATAGGTCAGAAGTTCCTTCTGCTGGAAGAGTGGATGCAACTCCACTTGGTCCACGACGGGGGCCACGCCTGTTGCCTCGATGATGTGCTGGAGCTGGGAGACCTGGAAGTTCGATACCCCGATTGACTTGGTCAAACCCTCCGACTTGAACTCGATGAGCTTCTCCCAGGCGCCGAGGTACTTCTCCTGGGCGGGCATAGGCCAGTGAATGAGGTACAAATCAATGTAGTCGATGTCGAGCCACGCCAAAGACCGCTCGTACGCCCCGCGAATATCGCCGGACTTGTGGTCGACGTTGGACAGCTTGGTTGTGACGAACAGGCTCTCGCGGGGGATGCCCGAGGCGCGAATTGCCTTACCAACTGCCTCTTCGTTGTGGTAACCGGTGGCCGTGTCGATATGTCGATAGCCAGCGGCCAGGGCTTCTTCGACCACGCCTTGGGTCAGTTCGGGTTCGACCTTGAAGACTCCGAAGCCGAGTTGGGGGATTGTATTACCGTCAGAAAGTGTAAGAAATGGTACTGCCATGTATCTAGCCTAGAACTGTGGCCCGAGAATGCACCGGCTGTCCAAGTCTTGCCGCGCGGGGAAGCGTGTAGCCTTGTTCCCATGAGATTAGGTGTGTTCGGAGCATCGGGCCAAGTCGGCTACGCGATGCGACAGATTCTCGCCGAGCGGAACTTCGCCGCTGACGAGGTGCGTTACTTCGCTTCTGCGAGGAGCGCGGGCAAGACTCTCCCGTGGAGGGGCGAGCCGATTACTGTTGAAGACACAGCGACTGCGGACTTCTCGGGTCTGGATTTGGCGGTGTTTTCGGCGGGTGCGACCATGTCGCGGGAGTACGCGCCCAAGGTCGCTTCGGCAGGCGCCATCGTCGTGGACAACTCTTCTGCATGGCGCATGGACCCCGACGTCCCCCTGGTTGTCAGCGAGGTCAATCCCGAGGACGCCCGCAACCCACCCAAGGGCATCATCGCCAACCCCAATTGCACAACGATGGCGGCCATGCCTGTGCTCAAGCCTCTGCACGATGTCGCTGGCCTGAAACGCCTTGTCGTGGCCACGTACCAGGCAGTTTCGGGTTCGGGCATTGCCGGTGTGCGTGCTTTGGCCACACAGACCACGTCTCTTGTGGACCCCGGTTCTCTGGCCTTCGACGGGCAATCCGACACTCCGGTCGACCTCGGGCCGTACCTCGCGCCCATTGCGTACAACGCTGTCCCCATCGCTGGGAAAATCGTCGAAGATGGCGAAGGTGAGACGGACGAGGAGAAGAAACTGCGCAACGAATCGCGCAAGATTTTGCACATTCCCGGCCTGCTTGTCGCTGGCACGTGCGTGAGGGTGCCGGTCTTCACCGGCCACTCCCTCGTGGTTCACGCGCAGTTCGCGCGCCCCATTTCCCCTGATCACGCCCGGGAAATCCTGTCCACAGCCCCTGGAGTCGAAGTGTCCGACTTGCCGACGCCGCGTTATGCTGCGGGCAAGGACCCGAGTTACGTGGGCCGTATCCGCGAGGATCAGAGCGTCGAATCGGGCTATGGGCTTGCTATGTTCATCGCCAATGACAATTTGCGCAAGGGTGCGGCTCTCAACGCCATTCAGATTCTGGAGTTGGTAAGCAAGTGACAACGGCTATAATCGGCATCGGAGCTATGGGCGAGGCGCTCCTTTCCGGGTTGGTGCGCGCGGGCTGGGACACGTCCGAGTTGCGCGGCGCTGATGCTCGACCCGCCAGGCGCGAGGAGATGTCTTCCACGTATGGGGTGGCGGTGACAGAGACCGTCGAGGCGGCTCAAGGAGCCGACACGGTCATACTGGTCGTCAAACCACAGGACATTGCTAGTGCGCTTAGTGATATTGTCCCTGTGATTACTCCCGACACTCTCATCATCTCTTTAGCTGCCGGCGTGACGACTGCCACCATCGAGGGTCACCTCGGTGAAGGACAGCCGGTTGTGCGGGTCATGCCCAACACGGCGGCGCTCATCGGCGAGGGTATGGCGGCGATTTGCGCTGGTACGTCGGCCACACAGGATCACTTGGCGCGTGCCGAAAAGATACTCGCGGCGGTGGGGAAGGTGCAGATCGTGGCTGAGAAGCATATGGACGCGGTGACTGCTGTGTCTGGTTCTGGCCCTGCTTACGTCATGCTCGTCGCTGAGTCGATGATTGACGCGGGAGTGCTTCTGGGGCTTCCGCGCCCGACCGCTACCGAATTGGTCAAGCAGACCTTGTACGGCTCGTCGAAACTCTTGGTTGACTCCGGTGAACATCCGACCATACTCAGAGAAAATGTCACATCGCCGGGAGGCACGACCGCTGCCGCTCTGCGCGCCTTCGAGGACCACGGGCTGCGGGCTGCCTTCATTGACGCCGTCGAGGCCGCCTGCCGCCGTTCCGAGGAATTGGGCCAGGCGTAGGTCGGGTGTGGGCGCGTTGGGAGAGGTCCGCGTTTGGCTCGCGCGCCCGCTCACGGTAGTATCGGTAGTCGGTCGGCGTATCGTCGACTGTGATTTTACGTGAAATTCTCCGCGAGGAAAGGTCAACAGTGGGTTCGGTCATCAAGAAGCGCCGCAAGCGCATGGCGAAGAAGAAGCACCGCAAGCTGCTGAAGAAGACACGCATTCAGCGTCGTCGTGCAGGCCGCTAAGTAGTGCCCCCGAAGCGGCGAGGGTCGTTATGTCCATCGTCCATGTGATGCGTCACGGCCAGGTGTACAACCCTGGGCGCGTCCTCTACGAGCGTTTGCCGGATTTCCACCTGTCCGATTTGGGTCGTGACATGGCGTCGAAGGCGTCGCGGTGGTACGAGGGTCATCCCATCACTCATTTGCGTTGCTCTCCTTTGGAGCGCGCGCAGGAGACGATGGAACCTGTCCACGCACTCTTCCCTGACCTCGAAGTCGTCACCGACGCCCGGGTCATCGAGGCGGGCAACGAACTTCGGGGCCAAGTCATGGGCCACACAGCTCAAGCCGCCCGTGACCCCAAGAACTGGCATCTGTTCCTCCACCCGCTGCGCCCATCGTGGGGTGAAGCGTATGCCGACATGGCTATGCGGATGAATGCCGCGCTGCGCGACGCCGCCGACGCCGCCGGGGATGGGGAGGCCATCATCGTCTCCCATCAACTTCCCATTTGGATAACGCGCTTGTCAGCGAACGGTCGCCATCTGTGGCATGACCCACGCAAGAGGCAATGTACGCTCTGTTCGATCACGACGTTTCATTTGTACGACGGGGCTGTCGCGCGCATTGAGTACGCCGAGCCCGCCGGTGACTTGCTCCCGAATGCCCCGCACTACGGGTTCTAGTTCACCCACTGTCCATGGCGCATGACCCGCGTTACGTTGCAGTCGTCGTCCAGAACGACAAAGTCCGCAAAGAGACCCTTCGCAATTCGTCCGACGTGTGACAGGCCGAGGTAATCAGCGGGGTTGCACGTCGCGGCTCGCAGGGCGACTTCCAGCGGTACACCCGCCCGTACGGCTGTACGGACAGCCTTGTCCAAAGTCAGCGTCGAACCGGCGATAGTGGTTGTGCCTGCGATGAGGGCGATACCGTCACGAACCTCCACAGGAAGAGCCCCGAGCAGGTAATCGCCGTCGGTGAATCCAGCAGCCGCCATGGCGTCCGTGATGAGAACCACCTTGTCAGGCTTGGTACGTGCGACGTGGGCGATGAGGTCGGGATGGACATGCACCCCATCGCAGACCAACTCCACCCACATACGCGGGTCTGCCCAACAAGCCAGAACCGGACCCGGGCGGCGATGAAGCAAAGGTGGCATGGCGTTGAACAAATGTGTCGTCCCTCGTGCCCCTGCCGCGATACCTGCCAACGCCTCGTCATAGTCAGCGCCAGTATGCCCAATTGCCACGACGACACCGCGCGAAGTCATCAAGGCAATGGCGTCCAGGGCCCCTGGCTTCTCGGGAGCAATGGTCACCATCCGTACAACGTCCGTACAAGCATCAAGCAGCCGAGTCACGTCATCCAAGTCGGGGTCAACCAGGAGCGACTCTTCATGTGCGCCCTTGAAGTGCTCAGACAACCAGGGCCCTTCGAGATGTACCCCAGCCAATTCGCCCGTCTCGACCAGTGCGCTCAGAGCCCGAATCTGCGTCTCCAGAGTCTCGATTGACCCGGTGACAAGGGATGCGAGCATCGTCGTCGTGCCGTGGGCGAGATGGGTGGCCAAGACTGTTCGGGCTTGATCCACGCCGTCGCCGAAGTTTGTCCCGCCGCCGCCATGGGAGTGCACATCCACAAAGCCAGGAGACAGGACCCCGTCAACGTCAACGACTCCCTCGCCAGCGAGGTTGACTTCGGTTACAGAATGAACACCTGCCCCAACTACTGTCTCATCAGGCGGCCGCTCACCCGCAGAAGACGCATCAACGATGCGGTCTCCTTCAACCCGGACCCAGCCATTCTTGACCAGGCCCGTCGGCGTGAGCATCGCCCGAGCGCGCAGAATCATCACACGTCCAGTCTCTGCCAGTCAGGCAGATTGGCGTACACCTCTTGGTAGTACGACGCGAGCGCGAGTTCCGAGGCCGCCGCCACGTCGATGACGATGGTGGCGTGCTGGTGCATTTGCAGGACGGAACCGGGCCACATCGATGTGATCGGCCCTTCGATGATGGCGGCGATGGCGTTCGCTTTGCCCTGGCCTGTGGCGACGAGGACGACATGGCGAGCGTCCATGATGGTCCCGAGCCCCTGGGTGATGCAGTGTTTGGGCACGTCAGCAATAGAATCGAAGAAGCGGGCGTTGTCTTTGAGAGTACGCGGCGCGAGGGTCTTGATTCGTGTGCGGGAGGCGAGCGATGAGGTCGGTTCATTGAACCCGACATGTCCGTTTGTGCCGACGCCGAGGATTTGGATGTCGACTCCGCCAGCATCGCGGATGGCAGCTTCGTACCTCTCGCCCGCGCCTTCTGGCGCTAGTCCGTCGGGCACATGGACGCGCGAGGGGTCCAGGCCCAAGGGTTCGGTCACTGTGCGGCGAATAGTGTCGTGGTAGCTCTGGCGGTGCGTGTACGGCAGGCCGACGTACTCATCCAGGGCAAAAGCCGAGGCTTGGCTCAGGTCCAATTCCCCTGTGGCGACCAAAGCGGCAAGTTCGGCATATGTGGCGAGCGGCGACGAACCGGTGGCCACGCCAAGCACGACCCCCGGCCCGACAGTTTGTGCGATTTGCGCGACCTTGGCGGCCCCGATTTCACCGACTCGACGTTCGGTTGGGCAGATGATGACTTCCATGGGTGTCCTTTCCTGTCTTCATGCTAGTGGCATTGAAGCTCTAGTCGTCCAAAGGCGTCGCTCGTCACAATGCCCATCGCCGCCGAATCCTTACCCCTGTGGAGAGACCTCGAGCGCCGCTGTGATGGGAGTCTCGATTGAAACGTCTTTGATAACAGTTTCATCACGATTCCCGGATTTCGCTTGACCTTTAGATGTTTGTAAAGTTTACTAACATCTATGCAGACAGATGCAACTCAGCTCCTGTACCGGCCCAAAGGTGGGCGGAGGAGCTTGCGACCCCAAGACGGGCGCCAAAGCAATCTGTCGCTGATTCTGCAATCTCTCTTCGACGAACCTCAACTGACAAGGGCAGACTTGGCCCGTTCGACGGGGTTGACCAGGGTCACTATCTCCGACCTCGTGGCGAAACTCATTGACGAAAGTCTCGTCGAGGAGACTGGTTGGACCGCTGGCATACGCCCTGGCAAGCCTGCTGCCACTCTGGCTGTGCGCGCAGACACCTACGACATCGTGGCCCTTGACATGTCCGCGCCTGACAAAGTTCTTGGCGGAGTCTTCTCCCTGTACGGTGAGCAGCGCACTGCCCTCAGCATCGACCTAGCCGGACGCACAGGGCAGGCCGCCATCGACGCACTTCTCGACATGGTGGGGCAATGTGTGAGTGCCGCCACTCACCCAATCCTTGGTATAGGTGTGGGAACCCCGGGCACCGTGGACGCGGTTGGCTCTGTCATCTCCGCCCCCAACCTGGCCTGGCATGAAGTACCACTCCAGGACATGATTTTCGAGCGCTTCGACTTGCCGGTCGCCGTCCAAAACGATGCGAACGCGGCTGCGGTGGCCGAGCGTTCCTTCACTGACTGCCCCAGCAGTTTCATTCGTGTCCAGGTCACCAAAGGCGTGGGCGCAGGTATTCTCCTCAGCGGCTCTCTCATCTTGGGCGGCTCGGCGGCGGCTGGAGAAATCGGTCATGTCGTCATCGAACGGGACGGTGTGACGTGCTCATGCGGCAAGCAAGGTTGCCTGGAAACCTGGATTTCCGTTCCAGCACTGCGGGGACGTGTGGAAGCCGACTCTGGGTCCCAAGACGAGATTTTGGCGGAAGCCGGGCGTCGTCTCGGTATGGCTCTCGCCCCTGTCGTGGCTGCCCTTGACCTCCACGATATCGTCCTTGGTGGGCCAGCCGACCTCTTGGGTGGCCCGTTCTTGCAAGCGTCGCAGGAACTCATCATTGACCGTACACATTCTGA
>JAISJO010000004.1 GCA_031261485.1 Propionibacteriaceae bacterium
AGAACGCGGTTCTTGCCGTCAGAACTGACGCGCTCTTGCCGACGTACAGCGAAGGGTTGGGTGACTTCTACGCACCTCAAGGCGGCAGAGCCATTCTTCCCAACAACGAGGTATACGCATGGGAAACCTATGTTGAAGACGGCGCCGTTCACTATAAATCCGAATATGTCGGTACAGCAGAGAAAACTGCCGCGGACGACATCAAGGATGATGTCAGGAGGAAACTCGAACACAATCTGGGAGCCGGTGGGCTTCTCGTTGCAGATGCTGCCTTCTATGTCTACATGAACTTAGGCGCTGAGCATCAGGTCGTCGAATACAACTACGGGCTGTACAAGGAATTGCAGACTGTGTTGCTGGATATCCCCATCAAGTGACAAGTACACGCCGTCCACGAACGGTAGGTTCTTGGTGGTATCCCGTGCAGCAGGCGAAACGAGGTCAGGGGATTCTTGCTCCCACTCCTTCCCATCTCGTTCTAGCCAGCAGAAGTCGTTAGTGTCGTCCCCGCGCGCGAGCAGGCGTGGCTACATATCCATCACAGCGAGCGTATAATGACCGTATATCAGCCCGAATTGGATTTGTACTCAATATGGCTATGTGGAGTGGAATGATGACACTATTCAAGAATAAGTACGGAGAAATCCGCTCGGGTTGGTCGATTGCGGCAGTAATAATAATCATGGTCTTCGGGCAAGTGGCGGGCGGCGCTTTAGCGTCTGGCATTGATGAGAGTAATCTCGTTGCCAAGACAGCAATTACACTGCTTTACGGCGTGATTACGATAGGCGGAAGTCTTGTCCTATTCAAGTGGATTTACAAGCGCACGCCCGTTCAGATGGGGCTGATTCCAAAAGGATGGTTCACTGGACTGCTTTACGGGTTGGGAATCGGCGCCGTGTCGATAGCGGTCGTTTTCTTGACACTCCTCCTGACTGGACAGGCAACCGTGGTGAGCGTTGATGCGTCGAGACTTCTTTCAATCGCTGTCGTTGCCGAGCTCTTCAGCGTCGGGATTTTCATGTCTTCCGAAGAAATTGCTTTCCGTGGGTATGTTATGACGGCACTCAAGACCACACGTAATAAGTGGGTTGTAGTTCTCTTGTCATCTCTGATTTTTGCGTCTTTACATCTCACCACACCCGGAATAGACGCATTGACTTTTGCGAATGTCTTTCTAGTGGGAGTTCTCCTTGCCTATATGTTCGTCAAGTCAGGAAAGCTCTGGTTGTCTATCGGTTTTCATATTGCCTGGAATTTTCTTGAGGGTGATATATTTGGAATGAACGTCAGCGGAAATGAGCAGGCGGCGATGTTCACGACAAAGATGGGAACAAACGAGCTCTTGACAGGTGGTGTTGCGGGACCCGAAGGCGGTATTATCACAACGATCATAATGGTATTGGCTCTTGTGTACGTCCACTTCTGCATTAGGGAGCCTGTTCATGCGGCTTGGAGTATTGAGGGCGATTTACCGCTCATATAGATAAATCGCCGATAATCCCAGTTTGTTGGTATCGGCATCACGGGCGAGCAGGCGTGGCGCTGGGAGAACGCCTTCACGGATGTCCATCAGAGAGCATCTCTTGTCGAATGTCGCATGTACTCTGATTGGTGCGGCCCTGGCAGCGTGAAGCAAGAACTGATTCCGGGAAGGCAAGGGCCTCATTCTCGGAGCAATCCTGTAGCATTGGCTCGTCGGAGGAAGAATGCGTCACAGGAGGTTAGCGATGTCGCTAGCCCATGAAAATGAACGGTCGTAAAATACGTTTCTCCTTGTCAGAGAGTCTCGGCGGGATGTACTCCAACATCGATAGAAAGGACGACTCAATCATGAGTTCAAGTCTTTGCAAGCTGTTGGGTATTCAATATCCAATATTCATGGGTGGCATGACTCTTGTGACCGGCAGTGAGCTGGTCGCTGCTGTGTCAGAAGCCGGAGGACTAGGCATATTTGCCACAGGGGACAAGGCGCAGAAGGGCGGGATCGAGCGTGTCCGCGATGAAATCCGCAGAATCAAAGTCATGACAAACAAACCTTTTGGCGTGAATATTGCCATGACCTCTCCCATCGCCCAGGACATTGTGGACATTGTCTGTGAAGAGAAGGTGGCGTTGGTGACAACGGGTGCGGGAAGCCCTGCGCCGTTCATTGAGCAACTGAAAGCTGCGGGTGTGAAAGTTGCTCCCGTTGTCCCATCATGCGAGGTGGCACTCAAGATGGAAGCTGCCGGAGCCGATCTTGTCATCGCAGAAGGCATGGAATCCGGTGGGTTCATCGGGAAAATCACTACTTTGGTGTTGGTTCCGCAGGTGACGGCCGCTGTGAAGATTCCGGTCGTTGCTGCCGGTGGATTTGCGGATGGGCGGGGACTGGCAGCGGCTTTAGCGTTGGGCGCGTGCGGTATTCAGATGGGCACGCGTTTCATGGTGAGCAAGGAATGTCGGTTGCCAGATGTGTACAAGCAAGCAATCATTGCACAACGGTCGCAGGATGCGACCGTCGAGGGCTCCATCGTGCCCAAGGCTGTTCCGCACCGCAGCATGAAAACACTCGCAGCGGAAGAAATCGTCGCCTATGAGTTGACTCCGGGCGCCACCATCGAGGGTTTCCGGGAGTTGTTTGACGCCGGGAGAGTAGAGGTCACCGGAAATCTTGATCGGGCAGTATTGGGTATGGGCCAAGTCGCAGGTCTCATCCATGAGGAGCTGACAGTAGCCGAAATCATCCAGCACATCATGCAGGAATGTGAAACCACGCTCAAAGGCTTGGCAACTGCATAAGGCTGAATCGCAGTCAATGCGTCTGCCTAGATGTTCTCAGGATCCGCATGAGTCTCCATGTAAACCTTCTTTGCTCGAGTATGTCGGTCTCCATGACAATCTCTTCTCGTCCAAGACGTTTCCGTCGCGGTAGAATAGTGGATGCCCAAGGAGGCCCACATGCCTGAACTCTCTCGATTCTTCAACATCGTCGTGCGCATGTTCTACTCTGATCAGAGTGAGCATAACAAGCCCCATGTTCATGTCGAATACAACGAGTTCAGGGCCGTCGTTGGACTTGACGGAGAACTCTTGGCCGGACACTTGCCCACCAAACAGTGGCGACTTTTGCTCGGATGGATTACGCTCCACGAGGAAGAATTGTACATTGCTTGGAATCAGGCTGTTCGCAACGAGCCATTCGGCAAAGTGGCGCCACTGAATTAGGAGTTGATCATGTATGAGCTAGACGGAATCGTGTACTCAGGACAACCCTATGTCCTTCCTGAGATAGTCGCTGTGAATGCAGTGGATGATCATGTCTTGGAGGTTACCTTGTCGAATGGCGAACACAGGCAGTTCGACATGAAACCGTATCTAGACTCGGGGGTGTTTTCTTCTCTGAAGGATGAGTTGGTTTTCCATGCCGTTCAACTTGAAGGGGGCGCCCCGTCGTGGTGCGGTGGACTGATTGATATCGCCCCGGAGACGGTCATCAACGCAAGTCGGGCGTTAGTTTCGGCATGAGTCAAGTCAACACAAGTCCGCGTCGGCGTTCGACGTTCGTCTCACTTCACTTTGGTGTGGTGGGCGTGGCTGACCTTGTTGAAGCATCCGGCCCCGAGATCATTCGCAATTGCGAGGGGCCCATCTAGTAGCAGGAGGAGCTGATTTGGCATGAACAACGAGGACAACATGCGGATAGCTGCGCTCATGGAAGACTTCGCAGATGTGGAGTGGGGAGTCGTCAAGGCAGAAGAACCTGTGATTTGGAAGAACAACAATCGGGGCCTGACTTTGTATTTGGTCCGCATGTTCGTCATTGCGCTTGCCTGCGCTGCGTATCTCGTGTGGCGGCTTGTATTGTTCATCAGCCATCCGACAAGCGTGAGATTTGACGGATGGATGGCACTGAACATATTTGCTGTCATCGCCGGGATAATTTGTGTCTTGTTTTCGATACCATCCTATAAAATCAAGATTAAGAATAGACACAGGGTATGCCCCACGTGCGGTTCGGCAGGCATGGTCGGTATCGGAACCCAGGATCTTGATGTTCTGGACAGGGACCAAGGGAGAATCCGTCAGTCCACATATAGAATAAATGAATGTAAAACCTGCGGTTCGCTGCACCGGGAGTTCTTCGAGTTCAATAGCCCATACTGGCTCTAGTGGTAACAAAATGCACATGGGAAAGTATTGATGCACGCAGTGTGCCCTGCGTGTTCAGCAATCTGGCTCTTCGCAATTGGGAGTGTAAGTGGGCTGGGCGTGTCAGTGGAGGGTCAGGAAGAGATAGGCTCACACGCATGAATCCCGGTACCCTCCCCATGAGCAAGCCCATCACAATAGACATTGAAACGCTTTCACATCTTGCGGACATCAGTGGAAGCATTGACGACCAGACAACGGTGCTAGAAACTATCGCAACCGAACTGCACGAATTGAACACGTTGCTCAAAGGCCACCTATCGCCTAGTGGCGGCACTGGGAACCTCTAACTATTGCGGGTCGCATCCGTCTTGGGCGCAGTAGCGTCCTGATGAGGCAATTCTGGCGGGCAACTCTTCCTGCGCACTCCTTGAGACCTGAAGACGATCAGGCCCAAGTGACGTGTGTGCGGCAGCCAAGTCATAGTCAATATCCAGAGGCATTGTGTTCTGCCGCAAGGCACAGAGCCAAAGGGATTGAACTCGCAGAGTCGAGGCTTATCAAAGACCATGGCGTACGCAAACGTGCCATTCCTGTGAACGCAAATGTGGTAACGTGTCGAACGCATTTATGGTATTGTCCTTGTCATGGTGGACTATGTTGAGCGTATCTCAGACCGAAAACTGGATAGGTATCTGCGGATCTTCGGTGCGGTGGTCCTTCAAGGGGCTCGCGCCACCGGGAAGTCCACGTCAGGAGTCCATGCCGCAGCCAGTCAGATTCGGCTGGACTCCTCGCCGAACCTACCGGCACTCGTCCAAACCGATCCCAGTGTCGCCTTGGAGGGGGAGACCCCCCGGCTGATAGATGAATGGCAACTTGCGCCGCAGGTGTGGAACTCCGTTCGCCATGAAGTCGATATGCGTCAGCTTGCTGGCCAGTTCATCCTGACTGGTTCGGCGACTCCAAGTGACGACATAACCCGGCACAGTGGCGCTGGCCGTTTCGGGAGAATCAGCCTGCGAACGTTTTCCTTGGCTGAAGCGCAGATGTCAACGCGAAAGGTAGACTTCGCTCAGCTCCTGAACAACGACCAATCACAGGGCAGCCTTGCTAGCTTTGGAGGTCCTCGTGTTGCTGACTATGTTGACCAGATCATCAGGGGCGGCTGGCCGATGGTATCGCACTTCTCGCAAAGTGAAGCGCAAGAGTACTTGGCGAGCTACTTGGATGACGTTGCCCGGGTCGACATTCGTATTCCTATGCAGGACGGGCTAGCATCAACATCTGATCCACAACGAGTTTGGGCGCTTATTCGTGCACTGGCAAGAAACACTGCAACTGAAGTCTCAGTTGCCAAACTCGCCATCGAAGCAGAAGTATCGGAAGGCAGAGTCGGCATTGACCAAAAGAGCGCACGTAAGTACTTGGACCAGCTGTCTCGCATCTTCGTACTTGAAGAACTCCCGGCTTGGCACACTCACATTCGTTCGAAAGTCCGCCTCAGGGTAAGCCCGAAGTGGCATTTCATTGATCCCTCTCTGGCGGCTTCTGCACTCCAACTCTCTTCAAAACGACTGTTGGACGATCCGAACTGCCTGGGCTTCTTCTTTGAGTCACTTGCCATCCGGGACATTCGCATCTATTCCGATGCCCTGAGCGGATCCGTTTTTCACTATCGAGACGATGCCGGGCTTGAAGTCGATGCCATCGTTGAGTTACGAGACGGCATTTGGGCGGGGTTCGAGATCATACTCGGTGGAGACAAGTGGATAGACGCCGGCGCTGAGAATCTCAAACGACTGCGAGCCAAAGTGACCGACGCCCGCCAACGCGATCTCGCGTCGCTCAATGTCATAACGGCTGGTGTCGAAAGCTACACCCGACCCGATGGGGTCAACGTCATTTCGCTGGGCCATCTCTTCATCTGAGGTGGAAAGCCTCGACGGATTCTTCGCCCTTATCGCCCTGTGCTCTGCGGTATGCCTGATCGGTGACACGCTTGTGTACGCAGAGGCAGATGCGGTGAACGCGAATGCAATCAAGGCAATTATGGCAGAGCTAGGTTATTGATCGCCTGGTGGCGGCACTGAGACCCTCTGACTTTCAGCACTCGGGTCCACTGTTACCTTCCAGGGCTCTGGGAGGAGTTTTCCATGACGGCATGAATAGGGCGTCGTGTGGCCACCTTGTCACATAGCAAAGAGAGGAAAGGGCCCATGGAATCAGAGAGGATAGAGTCCAAGGGAAAAATGAAGGTTGCCTTGGCCGTCCTATTGCTTGTGGCCATAACCATCGTGACAGTCTTGTTTGTGGTGAGGTACAACTCGTCGGCGAGTCTCCCCACGGGAACTGATCTTGATCGGGACACACCTTCCCCGTCATCAGATTGGCAGTGGTCGTCGGCCAGACTCCTCATAAGGACTGACCATTTGACCATTGCTGGCTTCTTTGTCGGTGACGAAGTGGCGTACGATGTGAAAATTGGCGATGTGATCACCGTTTGGGGCAACGGCCCAGAATTGTTGGACATCAAAGTCACTAGCATAAGCAAAGATACAGTGAGCATAGTCGTCAATGGCGAGCAACAGATAGTTACCACAGAGCAAGAATGGCTCGATGGTCAGTCAACTGAACCGCCCCCTTGTTGCGATTCTGGAGTGTGGAATTACATACGATACGAGCCGTGGCGCCCATAGCCATGGAACTCGATAGTTAGTGTGTCGATTGTCGTGGCATCGTCAATTCCTGGTCTTCCAGGGCACAAAGAACGGGGCCGACGATTCCACGCCGACCCCGCTGGGCTCATGCTGAGCGTCAGTCTTTGTCTGGGACCTTCTCCTTGAGGAACTCTTGGGCTTGATCCACCTTCCCGGCGAACTTGCCGCCGGTAGCGGAGTCGATGCGGTCACCCACCTTGTCGATCCCAGCTTTGATCTCATCTGCGTGCTCAGAGATCGTTTCACTGATTCCATCAGTAATGCCCACCTGAGACACCTCCTTTCCTCTCGGCGGTCCGCCCCCGGTTGGGCTTCCCATGGTTACTCGCTTGCGAAGCAACCATTCAACATAGTACGCCGTTTCCTCACCTAAGGAAACACTGACGAGCGACGTGATTCTTGCGCGGAATGGCAACGGGGGTTCATCAGCGTTTCCTTGGTGGTGAGGAAACGTCGTCAGTCTTGTGTTCACGGGAAGATACCGTGAAAGAATCGACTCTGTGTCTATGCCTGTGATCACTTTGGTGGGGGCCACGGCGACCGGCAAGTCGTCGTTGGCCATCGAGCTGGCGCGTGCTCTGGGCTGCGATGGGGTTTCCGCTGAGATAGTCAATGCGGATTCCATGCTCGTGTATCGCGGAATGGACATTGGTACCGCCAAGCCGAGCTTTGAGGAGCGCGCCGGGGTCCCGCACCACCTCATCGACATCATGGATGTGAGAGAATCCGCCTCGGTCGCTGTCTTTCGTGACCTGGCACGCGCGTCCATCGCCGATGTACGAGCCAGGGGAGGGGTCCCTATTCTCGTGGGAGGCTCCGCTCTTTACCTTCACGCCATCGTCGACCGTTTCGACTTCCCACCCACCGACGATTCCGTACGTGCGAGGCTCGAACAAGAGCTAGAGGACAAGGGAGCACCAGTATTGTACACACGCCTTCAGACGGCGGACCCCAAAGCAGCAGCGGGGATACTGCCCACGAATGGGAGGCGGATAGTCCGCGCCTTGGAGGCCCTAGAACTGACCGGTTCTTTCACTCCCACCTTGCCAGCGTGGGAATATGCTCTCGACAACGTCGTACAAATCGGTCTCGACTTGGACCGACCCGAGATGGACAAGCGCATCGAGGCACGAGTACACGCCATGTGGGAGCACGGACTGGTGGAGGAAGTCCGAGGACTGCTCGACCACGGGCTCAGACAAGGCAAGACCGCCTCACGAGCCATTGGTTACGCCCAAACCATCGCGTACATCGACCAGCAAGTAACCGCTGACCAGGCCAAAGAATCCACCACCATCCGCACGCGACAATTCTCAAGGAAACAACTCTCCTGGTGGCGGCGCGATCCGAGAATACACTGGGCGAGATCAGAATCGGTGTCAGTCGATGACATTCGCGCCCTGGTGACTCGCGCGCTGGAAGACTCCGATAGGGTGGAGGTAGGCAATGGCGCCAACGAAACGACGCCCGGCAGCCCAGAGTAGGAGTTTTCATGCGCACTTGGTCATTCGCCAAAGGACACGGAACCATGAATGACTTCGTCCTTCTCAAGGACAGGTATGGCATGCTCAACCCCAGCCCAGAAGACGTTCGTTTTCTGTGTGATCGGCGTGCCGGTGTGGGGGGCGATGGGTTGATACGTGCGGTGAAGGCCGAGGGGATTCCCGATTGGGACGGGGCCAAAGACATCTGGTACATGGATTACCGCAACTCTGACGGCTCGCCTGCCGAGACCTGCGGCAATGGCCTGAGGGTCTTCGTGCGGTGGCTCGTGGACGAGAATCTGGTGTCTGGGACTGTCATCCAAGTGGCCACAAGAGCTGGCCTGCGCAAGGCCGTGGTGCTGCGCGATGGGCGAATCTCTGTCACGATGGGCGTTCCTTCCTGGGATTCGCGCGTGGTGGGCATCGACCTGTGCGGCAAGAAATGGACCGGGCGCAAAGTCGACGTCGGCAATCCACACCTGGTCGTCCATGTCGAGGACCCCACGGAACTGGACGCCCTGGACCTCTGTGGCCCTCTCGTCTATGACGCAGAAGTCTTCCCGGAAGGGACGAATGTGGAGTTCGTCACTGCATCGACGGAGAACAAACTGAAGATGCGCGTGTACGAGAGAGGCTCGGGCGAGACCATGTCATGTGGCACAGGGGTGGTTGCGGCGAGCACTGACGCACGTGCTTTGTCAAAGCGCCACCACGACACCTTCCAGGTGGATGTGCCCGGAGGCACCCTCAAAGTCACCTTCGACGATGAGGGAGAGGCGTCCATGACTGGCCCAGCCGTCATCGTCGCACGCGGAGAAGTGACACTGCCCGATGGATGACGGACCACTGACTGACCCAATATCGTCTCAGGGCGACTGGAACCGGGGAACCGAAGAGGATTGGGAAGAAGAGGTCTTCGATCAAGGGCAGGCCGACCTTGCCGACCGCATTTCCCTGCGCCGAATCGAGGGCATCCGCACCGACATTGCGGATATCTCCGAGGTTGAATACAGACAATTGCGCTTGGAGCGTGTCGTTCTGGTGGGTATCGGCGCGCGCACCATGACTGACGACGAGATACAGCGGTCTTTCGCTGAGTTGAAGCTGTTGGCCGAAACTGCTGGCTCGCACGTCTTGGCCGGACTCATGCAGCGCCGTAATTCTCCTGATCCGGCGACGTACATCGGGCGCGGCAAAGTGGCCGAAGTCAAGCTCGTGGTCGCAGAAACCGAGGCTGACACCGTCATCTTCGATTCAGAGTTGGCGCCGGCCCAGTTGCGCAATCTCGAAGACCAAGTGGGTGTCAAGGTCATCGACCGAACGGCGCTCATCCTGGACATCTTCGCTCAGCACGCCAAATCCGACGAGGGCAAAGCCCAGGTGGAACTGGCGCAGTTGACGTACCTGCGCTCGCGCCTGCGCGGTTGGGGCGGCAATTTGTCCCGCCAGGTCGGAGGCCGAGCCTCTGGTGGCGCTGGTATCGGCGGACGCGGTCCGGGCGAGACGAAAATCGAGACGGACCGGCGCAGGATATCCACACGCATTTCCCGTTTGCGTGGCCAGCTTGCCAAGATGCAGGCGACCCGCGAGGTCAAGAGAGCGTCGCGCGTGGCGTCTCAGGTGCCGTCGGTGGCCATCGTGGGGTACACGAATGCGGGGAAGTCTTCGCTGCTCAACGTGTTGACTGCCGCTGAGGTCCTTGTGGACGATTCTCTGTTCGCCACCCTCGACCCGACGACGCGACGCACACAAACCGAGAGCGGACGAGAGTACACGCTGACTGACACTGTGGGCTTCATACGACGCCTCCCCACCGACCTCGTGGAGTCCTTCGCCTCAACCTTGGAAGAATCGGTCAATGCCGATTTGTTGGTGCACGTCGTGGACGGGTCGGACCCAGATCCCGTAGGCCAGGTGGCGGCTGTGCGGGAGGTGCTAGGCACAATCGACGCTGATGACATCCCGGAATTGCTTGTGTTGAACAAGATGGATCTTGTCGGGGATGACGTCCGTGTACGACTGCGCACGACTTTCCCCCAGGCGGTCTTCATCTCGGTCAAGACCGGCGAAGGTTTGGACGAACTGCGCGCCCGAGTAGAGGCCGACATACCTGAACTGGAAACCCTTGTCACAGTGCTCATCCCGTATGACAGGGGAGACCTGGTCGACCGGATGCATCGGCGCGGAACCGTGGTGACAACCGAGCATCAAGAGACAGGGACCCTGGTGACAGCGCGGGTGGACTCTCGTTTGTTGGGTGTGCTCGAAGAGTACGTGGTGTAAGCAAGAGGCCAAATAGGCTCGAACATCCACGAATATCGGGGTTGTCCCAACCATGTGCGGCGTTGCCCCTGAGGGCCTGTGTGTTGGCCCGCTACACTGGCCCGGTGACTCTTGAATCGACTTCCCGCGCTCTCCTGGATAGCGCCGTCGCCCTCATCGGCGGCAGCGCGCGCGAAGGTCAGATTCGTATGACCCAAATCGTGGACGAGGCCTTGGAGACGTCCACTCATGCGCTCATCCAGGCAGGCACTGGGACAGGCAAGTCCCTGGGTTACCTCGTGCCCCTGGTCGCCCACCTGGCCGCGAACCCTGACCAACAGGCGGTCGTGGCAACCGCGACCCTTGCTCTCCAATCCCAGTTGGCCAGCAAAGACATCCCCACTGTCATGGCCGCAGCAGCCGACCTCGGCCTTCCCGAGGTGTCCTGGGCCGTCCTCAAAGGAGGCTCGAACTATCCGTGCCTTCTGAAGATTCGTCAAGCCCCTGTGGACCCCGCAGACATGGGACAGGATTCCTTGCCTGAGTTGGGTCCAGAGGACCTCGTGGATGAGTCGTCGTCCCTCGGGGAGCAGGTGGTGATGTTGAGGACATGGGCGGAAAACGAGAGAGAACGAGGCGGTGTCGGCGACCGCGATGATGCGCCCCGCCATATTCCGAGAGCGTGGTCCCAGGTGGCCATTGCAGGACGAGAATGCGTGGGCTCGGCCTGCCCCTATGTCGGGGAATGCTTTGTGCAGAATGCCCGGGCCGTCGCCTCGACGTCTCAGCTTGTCGTGACCAATCATGCGCTTGTCGCCATCGAGGCCGAGCACGGATGGTCGGGGCTGAATCCCGACGTTCTCGTGGTGGACGAGGCTCACGAAATGGCCGCTCGTGTCACGAACGCCGCCACCGACGAGTTGAGCCCGCAGATGGTCGACCGTGTGGCGCGCATGGCCAAGCCCCTTGTGACCGACGCGACCGCTGACAATCTGAGGGGAGCGGCTGACCGTTTCGCTGAAACGATGGAGGAAGCCGAGGCCGGCAGAATCGTGGACGGGCCTGTCATCGACGCTGTGCGCGACTTGAGAACAGCCGTGAGGGCAACGGTGTCTGGCCTGGGCAGAGACACCTCCAATCCAGCACATGAGCAAGTCGCCAACGCCGTCAAAGAAGTCTTCGATGTGTGCGAGCGAGTGTGCTCAGCGGGGGACTCCGAGGTGGTGTGGGTGAGCTCACGGCCCCAGTTCGGCGCACAGGTCGTGGTCGCGCCGTTGAAGGTGGACGACTCGATACGTGAATCCATCCTCGCCCATCAGCCGACTATCCTCACGTCGGCAACCTTGACTCTCGGCGAGTCTTTCCGACCCCTTGTTCTGGCGGTGGGCTTGGAACCGGAGGGCGAAGACAACGCTGGGGCGTACACGGCGGTGGACGTGGGTTCGCCTTTCGATTACTCGACTCAGGGTATTTGCTATGTGGCGGCACATCTTCCCCCACCAGGACGCGATGGCACTTCCGACGACACTCTGACCGAGATAGCGGAACTGGTCCAAGCCGCCAACGGGCACACTCTGGGCCTGTTCTCGTCCATGCGTGGGGCACAATTCGCGGCTGACTATGTCCGCGACACGACCGGACTGGAGGTTCTCCTCCAAGGCGAAGGGCATCTTCCTGACCTCATCGCCCGTTTCTTGGAGGACCCCGAGACATCTCTGTTTGGAACATTGTCACTGTGGCAAGGGGTGGATGCGCCGGGAGACACATGCAATCTCGTCATCGTGGACCGTATCCCTTTCCCGCGCCCGGACGAGCCTCTGATCCAGGCGCGTTCGCAGGATGTGAGCAGGCGTGGAGGCAATGGGTTCATGGAAGTCTCTGCCAGTCATGCGGCGCTCATGTTGGCCCAAGGCGCTGGCCGACTCATCCGCACGACGAGCGACAAGGGAGTTGTCGCCATCCTGGACTCGCGTTTGGCGACAGCACGCTATGCTTCCTTCCTCATCACGTCGATGCCGCCTCTGTGGATGACATCGGACAAGGCGACGGTGCTCGCCGCCCTGCGTCGGCTGAATCCGAGCAGTGG
>JAISJO010000018.1 GCA_031261485.1 Propionibacteriaceae bacterium
GTGTGCGTGGTGGATGGGGGTGTCCAACGAGGCCACCCGCTGTTGGCCGGCTCGCTGAATGTCGATGACGTGCATGTCGTGGACCCGACATGGTCCAAAACGCCCGTGGCGGGTCACGGCACGGAGATGGCAGGCCTGGCCTTGTTCGGGGACCTTGAGGACGCCGTGACCAGCGGCAACAGAATTGTCCTGCTTCACCGGCTCGAATCGGTCAAATTTCTGCCTGACGCACAGGGCAACGACCCCGACTTGTATGGTGCTATCACTGCCCAAGCGGTCGATAGGCCGGAGATCCAAGCCCCGCACAGGCCCCGCGTTTTCATGATGGCCGTGACAGCTGCCGTGCCCGTGCGGCCATCGGCCGATGACACGAAGCCGCCCGCGGCTGGCAAACCAACGTCGTGGTCGTCCGCGATCGATGCGCTCGCTTATGGTCGCGCGATCGAGGAAAAGGGCGACAGGCTCACCCTTCTGGACAGGGACGAAGCGGCTCACCCCAGACTGTTTGTCATCTCCGCAGGCAACATCCGTGACCTCGATCCGGCTGACGACCATCTTGACCGCTCCGACTTGGAGCCGGTCGAGGACCCGGCGCAAGCGTGGAATGCGATCACCGTGGGTGCCTACACCGAGAAGGACGACATGGACGGCGCCCATCCATCGTTCAAGGGGTATACCCCGGTGGCTTCCCGAGGTGAGCTTTCGCCTACGAGCCGCACGTCGGTGCTCTTCCAGCGACGAAAGCCTGACCCGACCGACGGTGATGAAGCGGCCACCAACTCCTCCACCTGGATGTGGCCGTTCAAACCTGAGGTTGTCGCCGAGGGAGGCAACGTCGCGGCGTCTCCAGACAGAACCCAGGTGGACACGCCCGACAATCTTGCGGTCCTGACAACCCGTCTCCAACTTCCTGGACAGGGCTATTTCACCACGACCCGGGATACCTCCGCGGCCACCGCGCAGGTGGCGGCTATCGCCGCAGATATTGAGGCGGCCTACCCCGGTCTTCGGCCCGAAACTGTCCGCGCACTGGTGGTGCATTCTGCGGAATGGACCGAAGCGATGCTTGGCCGGATCGACAGGGCGGCGAACAAGACCGAAGCGGTGAATCTCTTACGCCGGTACGGGATGGGTGTTCCTTCGCTGGGCCGCGCCCTGCGCAGCGCGTCCGATGCGCTCACGCTGGTTGTGGAATCGACAATCCGTCCGTTCATGCGGCACGGACAGGCAGCTGCGGGAACGACGCGTGAAATGAACCTGCATCGACTGCCCTGGCCTGCTGATGTGCTTGAGCAAATGGGAGAGGCTGACGTCAGGTTGCGAATCACGTTGTCCTACTTCATCGAGCCCAACCCGTCCAGCAGAGGGTGGAACGGTCGCTACGCCTACCCGTCTTTCGGTCTCAGGTTCGCGATGCGCCGTCCCGAGGAGTCTGTCGACGGGTTCCGCAAACGCATCAACAAGAAGGCCCGGGGCGAAGGGGAGAAGAATCCTCGACTCAGCACGGAAAAGGGCTGGCTTTTCGGCGCGGACCAGCAACAGGCACCCGGCTCCCTCCACACCGACATCTGGACAGGCAGTGCGGCGGACTTGGCTTCCAAGGGCGCAATCGCCGTGTACCCGGTCGGCGGCTGGTGGAAGACCCGACCGAGACTTGACCAAAGTGACCAGGGTGTGCCCTACTCGCTCGTGGCCAGCATCGAATCACCCGAGGTCGACGCCGACCTGTGGACACCCGTCGCCCAAATGGTGATGCCGGAGATCACTATTACCTCGTGACCGAGGCTCGCCTTAGCAGTTGCTCATGCCGCGGCCCGGCGTTTTTCGCTGACCGGGAATGCCTCACCCCTGGGCGCTGAGAGGCTCATGGGGTGGCTGGGCCGGTCCTCCGAGGTAACCGATTCCCGATTCAAACCGCCAACTTGATGTGCTCATCCTTGAACCCGTTCACGAAGAGGTGTCCGAGGACCTTCCAGTCTCGGGCAGACGCGCGCTCATCCTCGTGAACTTCGAGGCAGTCGCCAGCGGACCAGCGGTCCTGTGTGATGTAGGGGGTAGTCCACTGGCCCGTTTCCCAGGCCACACAGGCGTCCCGTGTCCGTTCAGATTTTCCAACCCCAAGCCAGAAAAGGTTTCCGGGATCTGTTCTGCCGACGGAGGGGAAACTCGCCGCCCTTGGCCACGCACGCCACGAGGCGGTGAAAGCGGACTCAAACTCCATTTTGCTACTGCGCACGGCCACGACGCCCTGGGCTAGGACGCCCATGGCCACGCCCTCGACCACGTGTTTCACCTGCTGCTCTTTGCTTGCTCTTGACACAACGACGATGTCAACTCCTTCACCGCCGACATGTCGCCGACGGCGTGGTCCGCTGCACTAGCGGCTCGGGCCTGGTTGGACCCCATGTAGACCCGTCGAGCCACGCGCGAGTGGAAAGGAAAGGGCACCAAGCGAGGCGGTCAGCCGTGTAGGCCCGTCAACTGGAGAAGCGGACCTCGGCCCCAGCGGCGGCCCCCGCGATGAAGCCTCTCGTTGACGGGCTGGGTGGGCGGGAGCACCTGGGAGGTGAGAGCAGCGGCGGATCACGGAGCTGCGCAAAGCGTCAAGGAGTGTCCCCATGCCGGCTATCCATTTGCAGGGAGCGTTGAACGGGTTCATCGCCTCCGCACCCAGGCTCACCACTACTGAGAACGGCGACTCCCGCTTCTTGGCCAGGATCGGCCAAGAACACCAGGTCCGACAAGCAGACGGGACGTTCGCCAAGGCCGAGACCACGTTCCACGACCTTGCGATCTACGGCAAGACCGCCCAGCGGGCGTTCGAACAGTTCAAGAAGGGCGACCAGTTCATCGCCCAGGGCTACATGCGAACCTACCAGGCCACCGGCATCGGCGGCCCCGAGATCCGCGAAGAGTTCGTTGCCACCAGGATCGGCCATGACCTGGCGACCACCAAGTACACCGTGGACCACACCCGCCAGCACACTCCCGCCGCGGGTTTGCGACCGGTCAGCTCCTCTGCGGCCCGGCCCGTCATGAGCCTGTGATGGGGCGGACGATGACGAATTCTTGGGACCACGAACAACCCCGTTACCCGCGCGCCCTCGGCGGTAGAACGAAGCGAAGCTCGCCCCAGACCGGCGTGGCTGTCGGGCCTGTCTTTGCTGCCGACTGCCGAGGAGCCCGTCGCGTTCATTGGTCTTCGCCTTTTGGCGCGAGGGCACGTTCATACGTCGGTGAGTCCACCGACCATGCACTGAGGACGTCCGAAATGGTGGCCACCGTCTTTTCGGCGGTAGTCCGAATGTAGGCAACTCACCCAGTCGTTTGGCGACTGGGTGAGCACGGACTTGGGTGGTTCTGCGCCAGTGCGCTCTTGGAGGACTCGGTCGAGGGCAACACCAAGACTTCGCGTCGTGGGCCACCGTCCTCGATCAGTAAGACCACGTTGACGGGGTCCTCAGAACCGGCGGAGGGCCAGTCGTTCGCCTAGACGCGCACGATGGCGCGGTACTTCTTCGCACCGTGGCGATCAAGACCAAGCCCGGGCATTGCGAGCGCCTCTCCGACGAGAGTGGGCTTGGGAAGGATCGTGTCCGTCGCGCCCGAGCTGTCCTGGCATGTGGTCGAGGTGTGGAGCGAGGTGGCGACGAACGGGGACCCAAGTGACAATAGAAAACCTCGACGCTGGCGCACCAGGTCTACGGTTCGGCTTCCGGGTCTCAAGGTGGCGTGGTTTGCCGACGCAGGTTGACGGGATGGAGGTTAGGTTCCCGCCGGATTCTCAACGACTTTGCAACCAAGCCCTGCGGGGGAGGATAAGCCCGCCTCAAGGTGATCTTCGACACACTCTTGGGTGGGCGGTAAGCAGGGGCGTGTCTCTGCCCGGCTGAAGAGCAAGAGGGGTCCCTGCCAGGGTGATCGGGGGTCGGCAAGCGTTAAGGTAAGGTAAAACTACTTAGACATGAACCCAGTTCAAGCCCCTTGGAACGTGTCCCGAGTCGCCACAGAACCCCAGCCGCAAGGACAAGAGAGAGCTCATGGATGCGCTTCACTGTTCATCACACCAGCCTGGCCCCGACCTCCCCGGAGATGACATTCTGTCATCCGTCGGGAACACAGGCATCGTCTACCTCCGGAACATGCCCGTCCGCGCACGCATGGCCGTCAAGCTTGAGTTTGCCAATCCGGGGGGTTCCCTCAAAGACCGGTCGGCCCTTCACATAGTGAATTGGGCTGAGGCCACCGGAAGGCTCAAACCTGGAGGTACCCTGATTGAGTCATCGTCCGGCAACTTCGGAATTGCCCTGGCCATGATCGGAGCCGCCAGGGGCTACAAGACGGTGGCGGTGGTAGATCCGAAATTGACGTCGGCTAATCGCGCATTGCTGGAGGCCTACGGGGCTCAGGTCGTTACAGTAAATGAACCGGACGAGACGGGCTCCTATCACAAGCCGAGAATTGCCCTGGCGAACCAGATAAGTATTGAGACTGAAGGATCATTTCGACCCGATCAGTGTTTCAACCTCCTCAATGGTGAGGCGCATTATCGCCATACGGGACCTGAGCTGCTTCGGCAAGTGGGAGACAGCCTTGCCGCTGTGGTCTGCTCAGTGAGCACCGGAGGACAGCTGGGAGGGATCTCACGCTACTTCCGTGATAACGCCCCCGAGGTCAGGGTGATCGGAGTTGACGTGGTTGGTTCGTCCATTTTCGGAGGCGAGCCGAAAGCGTATCTTACGCCCGGGGTGGGTCTCAGCTGGACGCCAGACAACCTATACGACCTCGGTGCTATCGATCGGGTATACCAAGTGACGGACGAGGGCGCGTTCTCCTCCTGTCGAGTCTTAGCCCAGCGCGAGGGGATCTTGTGTGGTCCCTCCACTGGCTCAACATTCCTCGTAGCGACAGCGCTCGCTGCTGAGCTAGCCCCTGATCAAGTAGTCGCCATCCTCGGGAGCGATCGAGGCGAAAGATACCTCCAAAGTGCCTACGATGACGCGTGGATGCGGAGTCACGGCCTCAGCACATCAACCTCCATAGAGGACCACCTTCTCAGGACGAAATCGGTTCGGCTAGTGTCCACTGCCCCAGAAGAAGACTGTGCGAACTTCCAGGATGGCCTAGCTGAAAAACTTGGCTCACCAACCCCTCCTCAGCTTCGGAAAATTGCGAGGGTTGCATGAACAGCTCACCGAGCATCATTGTCCTTGGCAACGATTTCGACGACGAAGACCACAGGTTTCTCTTTCCCCTAGTCCGAGAACGCGGCGTGCAAATCGAGCGCGTCCATCCGATGAGTCTTGACACTTCCATGTCCAAGGGCTCCATCAGGTTTCGCCAGGGTAAAAGGCAGTTGTCCCCGACACTGGTCATCGGCTGGGTTTACGACGAAGTGCTTCTGCCGGGAATATATCAATTGGAGGCAATGCGCCGGTTTGGCGTTCCCATTATCAATGATGCGCTAACCCTATTGTCCGGACAGAATAAGTACATCAACAGCGCGATGCTCCACAAGGAGCTGGTTCCGCACATGGATGTGTTCTCGGGAACAAGCGTCGAGGAGGCGCTGAATTTCGCGGACAGGGTGGGTTACCCAGTCGTCTCGAAGCCAATCGTCGGATTCGGAGGGAACGGCCTCGCGCGGTATTCGAACCCGGGTGATCTCAAGCAGGCGCTCCTGGACCTTCCGCGTCTGACACAAGTCTATTTGGTGCCGTTCATCCGGAACCCAGGGCGCGACATCCGGGTCACGTGCGTCAACTTCCATCCAGTGTTCGCCTTCTACAGGAATGCCCCGGATGGAAGCTGGATTACCAATATGGACAGCGGTGGCGTGGCTGAGCCAGCGCCCCTTGACGCTGAGTTGATACGAGTTGCGTCCCGGGCGGCACAATCGGCAAATGCTCGTTTCGCCGGGGTCGACGTTGTTGAGGATCTCGATGCGGACGGTGCATATCGAGTCTTTGAGGTCAACACGTGTCCGTCAACAATTCCACCAGTTCTAAGGGAGTTTGCTGACTTCATTAGCTGTGCCGCTTCGGACTTTGCGGCAGCGCTCCGGGATTGGAAGCCATCGCACGTGTTTGAGTCTCCTGCGATGGATTCCGAACTGTTCTTCAAGGGATGGCGTGTAGCGGAGTCTGTGCAGTGAGCAAGTTGCCCTGTGATCGTGTCAAGAGAGCTTCGCCCAACGTACTCGCCTTGAACTATGCGAGTGAGACGGACTATTTGGGGATGATGCCTGAACTTGCCGGTCGGCTGATTGTGCTGAGTCACGAGCCAATGCAGAACACGGCGGGACTGATGTACTACGAGCATGTCGCTGAACTAGAGACCTCGGCGGTTGGGTGGGAACGAGCCGTTGATCTGTACGCAGAGTTTGGGTATGGAACGGTGATCACAGATAATGAGTACGAAATCGAACGATGCGGAAGACTCCGTGACCATTTCGGCTTAGAGGGCCAGTCGCATGGTTCTGCGGTCCTATTTCGGGACAAGCTTCGAATGAAGGGTGCTGCTGGCGCGGCGGTCAGAGTACCGCGATCTGCGCGTGTTGTGTCCAAGGAGGACGTTCAGCGGTTCGTTGATGACGTGGGCTTCCCAGTCGTTGTGAAGCCCATTAATCAAGGCGGTTCGCGTGATGTTTCCGTAGTGAAGGAATCTCATGATCTCGAATTGCTGGATTCCGCGTCTTGGGTCTTCGATATGGAGGTGGAGCAGTACATATCAGGGGACGTGTATCATGTCGATGCTTTTGTCGATGAGGACTTATGGTTCGCTTCGACCGCGCGGTATTCGGCGCCGCCGCTGGAATTCCTCCATGGCTCACCACTTGCCCATGTACTCATCGAGCCGGATTCAGACATCGCTCGACGCCTGACCGAGTTTTTGTCATCTCTGCTCGCCGTTATGTCCTCCCCGGCATCTTCGGCGTACCACCTTGAAGTCATCGAAGACTCGCGAGGCGAGCTGTGGCTGTGTGAAATCGCATCTCGGGTCGGAGGTGCGCAGATTCCCGAACTTGTGGAGCGGACCTATGGTTTCTCGCTGCCTGCACAGTCTATGCGGTCGGCGTGTGGCTTGTCGAAAACGCAATATCCTCGATTTGGTGGGAGGCTATTCACATCGGTGATCATGCCTTCTCCCGGGGCGAAGCTCGCGGCGTTTCCGTCCAGCCTGCCTTTTGAATGGGTTGATGAGGTTCGGCTCCGGCGGCCCGTCGGCGACTGGTTCCCCCGCAGTAAGCATTCGAACGACTATGCGGCGTGCGTGATCCTCCATGCGCCATCGTTTGAAGTTGGTCTGTCTCGTGCCGGCGCCATATCTGCGTTCCTGCGAGAGCAGGTCATGTGGGCAGAGCGATGAACAGGCTTGCCCGGGCCGCACATGGCATGGCCCGGGACCTTAGGGCGTTGCCGGGGAGGGTGCGGGCGCTGCTCCTCACGGTGTTGATCACGGGGATCACGACCTTCATGCTGATGCCCTTTCTGACCGTCTCCCTCACCGAGCGGGGATTTGGCATTGGACCCGCGGGACTGTGCGTGGCCGCGATTTTGGCCTTTCAACAGGCGGCTGGCCCGGCTTCAGGATGGCTGGCCGATCGATATTCCTTGGCTCCCGTCATGACCGTGGGCCTGATGTTGCGGGCCGGGGCGCTGGTGCTTCTCGCGGTGAGCGGAAGTTATGCGCTGCTGCTCGGCGCTTGCGTGGTGCTTGGGATGGGCGGCTCAATGATCTCGCTGCCCATTCGGTTGGAGCTCATTCGGCTCCCCGAAGAGGACCGCCGTCAGACGATGGCGCTGAGGGGCGCGGCGGTTAACCTTGGGGCGCTTGTGGGGCCGGGGGTTGGCGGCGTGCTCATCTCGGCCAGTTTCGCGACCGTCTGCTTCTTGAGCGCGGCCATCCAGATCGGCGTCATCGTCCTCGTGTGGTGCTACGCGAGGGGGACCGCGCCCTACGGATCGCCTCGCCCGGGTCCGGGGCCGGCCCCCGCGCGACAGCTTCGGGGAGCAGGGGCCGCCTCCTTGCTGGTGGTGTCTTTCGCTTTCTGGGCCGCTTACTCCCAAATCAATACGACCATGCCGGTCGCCATCGTCGAAGAGGGCCTGACAACGTCCGCACTGTCAGGAATCTTCATTCTCAACGCGGCGATTGTCTTGACGCTGGAATACCCTCTTATTAGGCTGCTCGCGCGGAAAATGCCCTCGACGCGCCTCGCGAGGTGGGGATTAGTGTTGTTTGGGGCGGCCTTTTGCTGTCTTGCCGTGATTCCTGGGATTATTGGGTTTGTCTTATTTATTATCCTGGTGTCCTTCGCGGAAATCGGCTATACGAGTTCCATTGATGACGTCATCGCCCGGTCGCGGCCAGGCGGACCCACGGGAGCCTATGTGGGACTGTATTCGGTCGCTGACGGGGCGGGATCAACGCTCGGCGCCGCGGGTGGCGCGGAACTGTATAGCAAGGCTTTGGACCTGGGGGCCGTCCCGTGGTTCTGGGTCGCGTTCGCGGGCCTCATGGGTGCGGGCGCGGTGTTGGTGGGACGCAGAACGCGAAGCGGCGTCGGAAAGGAACTGTGAAC
>JAISJO010000022.1 GCA_031261485.1 Propionibacteriaceae bacterium
GTGGGCAAACCCGAAACCAGCAAACCCAGAAACACCTCACGCACCCCAACAGGAACCCTCCCACCCATCAACAACCTCCACTCAAATCCAGTGTTGCGACGACCAGTCGAATCCGCCGCGGCGGATGAGCCGTGTTTGATACAGAAGTCCATCGGTTTAGGTGTTGTCAGTCACCGCTCATCGAGATGTGTAGTCTTGGGCTTGGATACCGAGCGGGGGAGATTTCATGGCTGAGTCGCATTACAACTCCGACAGGCCCCAGGATGGGCATGAGACCGGAGATCTTCTCGACCGGGATGGCTTTGCCGAGGCAATCTGCGACTTGGTGACAACGGTGCCCGCACCCTTCACTGTCGGGGTCTACGGTTCGTGGGGACAGGGCAAGACATCCTTCATGAAACGGGTCGGGGTGATGCTGGGGGATGAGAAGTACCAGTACTCGGGCGGCGAGGATCTGGGGATGCTGTCGGACAAGGAGACGCGACATTTAGCCGAGGAGGGAAACCCGAAGTACGTGGCGGTGTGGTTTGACCTCTGGGCCCATCAGCGCGACGCGAACCCTGTCGTCTCCATGCTGCAGGCAGCGCTGAGAGTCCTCGACATCAACGACGGCCGGGACCCGGAGCTCGCCGAGAAAGGGTTGGCCAATCAGGCGCAAGGCTTTGCACAATCACTCGTGTCTGTGCCTTCCAAGTGGCATGCGAGGGCGTCGGAGGTGTGGGGCCCGAACTATCCCGAAGTGTTGTTGCAGGCTTTGGGAGTAATCGGTGTGGCTCTTCAGGGAACATTGTCTGCCGATGTCACTGGCTTTCTGTCAGGTCTGGTGGAGTTTGCGAAAACAAACGGAGTCACTATCGGTAAGGAAGTCCGCTCAGCGCGGCAGCAGGCGAAACAGGACAAGGTCCTCAAGGACCAGGCCCGTCTGGCGGCGAAGTTCGAGGTCGAAGAGGCACAGAGTCAGTTGCAGCGCCGCTTCCACCAGGTCCTGGACATGCTTTCCTTCGATTGCGACCGGATTGTCTTCTTCATCGACGACTTGGACCGCTGTCTGCCCGAGGTCACCGTGGACCTCTTGGAGAAAATCAAGATCTTCCTCGACCATCCCAAGACGGTATTCGTTCTCGGACTTGATGACGAGGCCACACGCAAAGCAGTGGCCAAGGTGAAGAGCTTTGACGAATACGACCCTATTCGCTTGGCTGACCGCGAAACTCAGGCACAGTCTCGTGAGGATGCAATGGCGGCATCCGCCAGAGTCAGCGCTGAAGGCCGCAACTCCATGGCGGCGGACTATCTGGAGAAGATTATCCAATTCCCATTCCGAGTACCTCCTGCATCGTCAGATTCCCATGAGTGGTTTGTCGGCAATGCTGTGGCAATCAACCTCCCGCATCTGCTGGAGGGCCAGAAGCGCAGGGTCACAAAGATTCTCGCTGATGCGTCAAGCGAGCAAAACGCCAGTTTGCGCCAAGTCAAGCGCCTAGTGAATGCCTTCACCCTGAATGATCGCATGGGCAGGTCCCGCAAGAGGAAACGAGATGACCAAGGCCGTCCCACTGAGGATGATGAGCTTCGCATCTTTGAGTACCAGCCTGAGGTCATGGCGGTCGTGACGGCTGTGCAGATTCTGTGGGATGAGGAATACGCGCGGCTTTGTCGAGGGGAGAACGTCAACACCCGAGGAGACCGGTTGAAGTACCTCTTTGTTGACTCCGGCGAGAAAGACCCGCAATTTGCGCGTCTCGCCACGAGTCTACTGCGAAAGGATGCCACCGCCCTGGGGGATCATCAGACTCAGGGGAATGTGCTGGACCTTGAGAGCTTCGACTCCAAGCAACACCCCTATGCGCAGTATGTCGAGTCGGCTGCAGGGTCGGCACCGGCCCAGCCCGAGCCTCCTCAAGACAAGTTCTGGATAGTCGGAAGACTTGAGACAAGTGAAGAGTACATCGAAGAAGCGCAGACTCTGGCCAAGGAGATGGGCACTACTTGGGATGATCAGAAGGAAGTCATCAGGAAGCAAAGCTCCGGAGCGAAGGTCACTTGGGGCACTGGTACGGTCATTTGGCCTGAGCGCGGCGCGTGGCCAAAGCCCTCCTCCGTTCGAGACATCTGGCGAATTGTGAAGTTCGCTGAGGGCAAGTCTCGAGTTCTTCTAGTCAGTGATAGGGTCTTCTGGCGTGCGCCCTATCATGATCGATACGAGCCCGTGACCTGGGCGACCTCATTCCTGAGGCAAGAACTGCAGATGTGGATGGCCGATAGAGTCGGGCCTTCTATCGAACATGTGTGGCCAGTTCGGAGAGACCAGTGGGCCGACATGGGATCTGACCAGGTGCCAGACGGGGACAAGTTCTTTCTGCTGAGTGCGGGAGAGGCGTCTGAGCTTGCGCCGCGGAGAGCCGTGGCAATGAGGATTGACGACGATGAGCCCACGGTGTGGTGGCTTCGTTCTCCTGGTGACACCCCTGAGGGTGCCGCCGTGGTCTACTACGACGGCGACGTCAGCACCTGGCTCCGCATCGTGGGTAGCGGCGGCGTGGGTGTCCGGCCGGCTCTGTGGTTGAATCTTGAATCCTAAATCCCCTTTTCGCGCCACCGCGAGGTGGTGCGACGTGCCGTCGTTATCGGCACACGGAACTCTCAACGAGCGGTCAGGTCCCGTACATCCAACTCACTGATGTACGCGAAGTCTGACGCATTGAGCGTGTATAAGGGTAGGCGATGGGCAATAGCTGTAGCGGCAATCATGGCATCGTAGGCACGGGCATGGGCCTTGCGGCCGGCGGCGCGCAGATCTGCGGAGACACGTCCGAACGCTCGGGCGCAGGCGGCGTCGAAGGGCAGAGGGTCGAAGTCTCGTTCGGTTTGCTGTAGGCGTGCTTGTCGCGTGGCTCGTTCTTGGGGGTCGGAAGCAACCAGTGGCCCGGCAGACAATTCGGCTAGGGTGATTGCTGAGATGAGGCACAGGTCAGGCAGGTCATCAGGGTCGAGCGTCTCAAGAGCAATCACGACCGATGTGTCCAGAAGCCCCTTCGTTCCCGCCGTCATAGTGTCGCATCCAGAACGTCGTCCAAGTCTGCGCGCAAAGAGTCGAGAGACATGGGTGGCAGGGCTTTCCATTGTGCGACAAGTGCGGTGGGATGCGGGGCAGCACTAGGTAAAGGGACAAGCTTGGCGACTGGCGTTCCATCCGACGTCACGAGAAGTTCCTCCCCTCGGCTGACTCGGGTCAATGCCTCACCACCATGATTGCGAAGATCGCGCACGCTCACACTGTTCATGTGTAGAGTGTATCACCCGTGAGACAGGTGTCGTATGAATTGCATCTCGTCTGGAGTGGGGAATTTCGTCCCATGCCTGTGAGCATATCTGAGCCGGTTGACAGTTCCCCGACTTGTCTTGACTACTTAGATAGGTGTCACCTATGACAAGTTCCCGGAGACACCGGCCAAAGCCGTATCTGGAGACCGACCGGAAGCACTACCATCATGTGGCACAATCGTGAGTTAGGGAACTGCAATACTTGACGAAAACCCCTGTTAGATGGATTCTGCGACTTCGCGCAGAATGACGACTTGCACTGACCAGCACTTCCCTAGCGGAGAGTGAAAGATAAAGGAGGCAGCATGTCTCAGCCAGGCTGGCAGCCGAACCCTGGGCAGTACCCGCCTGCGATGGGGCCGCAGTATTTCGCGCCGCAAGGCGCTTACAACCAATCCGACAACTCCAGGGCGCTGAAGACCCTGCGACTGGTGACTATCCTGCTTGTGGCCAGTTCCTATCTCGTCATGGTCGTTGTGCCCATTGTTCTCAAGGTCGTGGGAATTGAGGACAAAGAGCATGTCGCTGGTTTCGTTCTGCTTGTCGTCTTGGTACTCGCGCTCTCGGCGGTGGTTGCGATCATCAACGTTGTGACGGCGATCAGATGGTACGCCAAACGCGACACCAGACTTGTCACTCTTGACGAACAGCGGGCGTACAACCGTGTCGCCGTGTGGATGAAAATGGCTCTCGTCCCCTTTTATGTCGTCAACTTCGTCTTCTGTTTCATCGTGTACATCTCGACCTGGGGCATCGGCGTGATCGTGTGGCCGTTCTCCGGCTTCCTCTGCTTCGTCCTGCTCATCGGCACATCGGCGTTCTCGTGGAGTGCGCTCGCGGTACAAGCCAAACGCAAGATGATGACCTCTGGGCAGACAGCTCTCCGCGCCATCCTGCAGGGCCTGTACGTTGTGGACGTTGTCACAGTCCCCTTCATCGCGCACCGCCTGAATTACACTCTCGTTGAGGCGCGCCCAGTCAAGCGCGGCTTCCAAGTCCTGTTGTGGGTTGTCCTCGGGGTTGTCCTAGCCCTCGTGGTCGCCGTGGTGGTTTGGGTCGTATCGGTCCTGAACTCCTGAGCCTGCCCAAGTACGCATCGCCAGCGGTCCTCACTCGTCGTGGTGATGTACTTCCTGGAAGGTGAACGTGTTCAGGAACTGCTGAGCCCTCGGGCTCTCAGGAGCGGTAAAGAACCGGCTTGGGGGAGCGACTTCGACAATCTTTCCTTCGTCCATGAAGATGATGCGGTCGGCGATGGCACGGGCGAAGTCCATCTCGTGAGTGACGATGAGCATCGTCATACCATCTCTGGCTAGGCCTAAGACCACATCCAAGACTTCGCGTACCATCTCGGGGTCCAGCGACGCAGTGATTTCGTCGAGGAGGAGGACCTCGGGTTCCATCATGAGCGCACGTACAATGGCCACTCGTTGTTGTTGTCCGCCGGAGAGTTGTCGGGGAAGGTCGTCGGCTCTGTCGGCGAGTCCGACTCGCTCCAATAGGGCAAGAGCACGCGAACGCGCCTCAGCCTTGGACACTTTGGCAACCTTGGTAGGCGCGAGCAGGAGGTTGCCCATGACAGTCAGGTGCGGGAAGAGGTCGTACTTCTGAAAAACCATGCCGACCTTGGCCCGGATGGCAGGCCACGAGGTACCAGGCACTGTGATGATCTCCCCGTCCAACGCGATGGACCCGCCCTGGATGGGCTCCAACCCATTGACGGTGCGCAACAAAGTAGACTTGCCGCACCCCGATGGGCCGACAATACCGACGACCTCGGAGCGAGACACATCCAAGGACACACCCCGCAGCGCTTCATGCCCATTGGAGTAGGTCTTGACAACGTCTTTCAGTGAGACGGTTGGGACGAGAGCGCCCATTTCTTCTCCAGTCCTTTGGCGAGCAGGGATATCGGATAGCAGGTGATGAAGTACAACGCGAAGACCACGGCGTACACCCAAATCGACGCGGTGGGGTACGTGAAGCGATTGAAGTCGATGATCTGCTGGGCGACTTTGAGGACCTCCACGACGCCGATGAGAACAACGAGTGACGTGGTCTTGATCATGCGGGTGACAAGGTTGACTGCCGCAGGTATGAGGCGGCGAATGGATTGCGGCAAGACGATGTGCATTTGTACTTGCAAAGGCGTCAGCCCCAGCGCGTACCCCGTCTCGTATTGATGCGCGGGAATGGATGTGATGGCCCCACGCACAAGGTCCGCCAGTTCAGCCGTCCCCCAGACGGTGAATATGATGATGGCCGACGTCTCGCCCGACAGGTTCACCCGCAGAATCATCGTGACATAGAAGTAAAAGACGAACAACAGGACCAGTTGCGGCATGATGCGCACGAACTCCAGGTACACCCTTGTCACAGCCTTGATGACCCGGTTGCGCGAAGTCATCAGGACCCCCACAGGCACTCCAAGAAGAACCGACAATGCCATGGAAATCAGCGCTATTCGAGCCGCGACCCACAGCCCTCCCAGCAGCCGCAAGAAGTTTGTTCCTTGGAACAGAACGTCAAGACCCGAAGGCGGCATAGCGCACCTTCTTCTCGAGTTTGCCAGCCCCCAGCGAGATGGGCAGCAGGATGACAAGGTAAAACGCCACGAGCAGGGTCAGGGCCTCGCGGGTGTTGTAATCAGTGCCGATGAGGTCCTTGGCGACGTACATGAGATCCGGCAAAGCGACGATGGAGACAACAGACGTCTCCTTGATGAGGAAGATGATGTTGGCGGTGAAGGCCGGCATGGCCAGGGCCACGGCCTGTGGCAAGACAACATGGCGCAGAGTCAATCCACGACTCAACCCGAGGGCGAGCGCGGATTGACTCTGCCCATCATCGACGGCCTCAAGCCCGGATCGGATGGCCTCTGCCATGTACGACCCGCCAAGGAACGCGAGCCCCACAATTGCGCAGGTTGCTGAAGATAAGACGATCCCGAGCTTCGGAAGACCGAAGTAAAGGAAGAAGAGCTGCACTACCAAAGGGGTGTTGCGGCTCAACTCGATATAGGCGGAGACGAGTTGCCGGGCGAAGGGCACACGGAAATGTTGGACGACCGCGCACGCCAACCCCACCACAACCGCGCAAACGATTCCTGTCAGACCCACCCACAGGGTCAACCAGGCTGCGCGCGCGAAAACGGGGAGATATTCGCCCAGCAACTCAGGTTCCATCAGGCGAACCTAGACCTTTCCGCCCTCGACGACCAGGTCATCAGGGGAAACGGCATCGCCGTACACGGGCTTGAGCGTGAGGTCGAAATCCTTGTGGAAGAAGTTCTCCGTGCCCAAAGTGACAAGCTCATCGTTCAGCCACTTCAAGAGAGTGGTATTGCCCTTGGTGACGGCTCCCGCGATGGTGTCCTGGGGGCCGAGAGTGGTGATGCCGGTGGTGAAACCAGGGTTCTGGAGACTCCAGGCCAGGGCCTCAGTATTGTCTGTTACCCAGGCAGCGCCGCGCCCGTCCAGCAGCGCCGAGGTGGCCTCGGTGTACTGCTCGAACTTGGTCAGCTTGATCTCAGGATTGTTCGCTTCGAGGTACGTCTCGGCAGTGGTCCCCTTGACCACGATGACATCCTTGCCGCTCAGCTGCGAAATGTCGGTGATGACACCGGATTCGGGGCTGACAACGCCCAACGAGACCTTGAGGTAGGGGTTGAGGAAGTCAACCTTCTCGGCCCTCTCGGCGGTGACGGTGAAGTTGGCGAGGATGATATCGACCTTGCCTGTTTCCAGGAAGGCCACGCGAGAGGCAGCCTCGACAGGCACCCACTCGACTTCGACGCCGAGGTCCTGACCAATCCGCTCGCCGTAGACAATGTCATAGCCGACGAATGTGCCCGTCGAATCCTGGGAGCCGAAGGGAGCCTTGTCGAAGAAGACACCGATCTTGACCGTGCCCGCCGCCTGGATCTGTTCCAGGGTGTTGAAGGAATTGGACGAGTTGGAGCTGGGATTGCCTCCGCAACCGGCGAGACCGCCGAGAAGGAGGGCAGAAGTGACGGCGCCAATGGCGAGCCGTTTCAATGTGGTGGACATGAGTTTTCCTTTCGTATGTGAGGTGAGATTCGACATGCAACGTGGACTGAGGGGCGTGGGACACGCATTACTGCGTCAGGACAGCGGTTAGTCGAGACTAGCGACAACAACACATGCAAGAACTCCTGACGGCTGATGCCAGGTCACGGTTATGCATGGTTGAACTCACGGTCGATGTTTCTACCAGAGTGGCAAATCGCACCTTGAGACGCCGTCCGCATGATGGACTGGTCGAAATATGGTTGACAGGGTCCGGGAAACCGATGATACAGTCGCCAAACGACACCGTTTCTTGGTGTCCTGAGTGAAGGAGGACTTATGACCCACACAGTGTCCACCTTCGCCCGCCCCATGTGCGCCGAGCGTGCATGCATGTGTGTGCGTGTTTGTCACGCCTGCATGATGTGTCGATGACGCGCCAGTCAAACACTGGGGGACGCGCGATGCCGTCTTGGGGTCTTACCTCCGCGTCATGAATCCAAACCCTACGCGGTATGTGCCGCACCAGGACGGTCTCGACGAGAACTCGTCCCCACAATCTAGATCACCCACGAAACTGAAGGCAGAAATGCACATCTCCGATTCAGCCAGCACCCTGCTGGACCATGTGGGCAACACGCCCCTCCTGCACTTGACTCGGACGGGTTCGTTGCCCAAAGGGGTCCAGTTGTACGCCAAGGCTGAGTTCCTCAACCCTTCCGGTTCGGTAAAAGACCGTGCCGCGCGAGCCATGCTTCTGGACGCCATTGAGTCGTCACGCCTGGTCGAGGGTAAGACGATTGTGGACGCGACAAGCGGTAACACAGGCATCGCGTATGCGACGTGGGGGAGAGTGTTAGGATTCCCAGTAGAATTGTTCCTTCCCTCGAACACTTCTCCCGAGCGCAAGCAGATACTCAAAGCACTGGGGTCCATCCTTCAGGAAACCGACGCGCTGGAAGGCTCAGATGGGGCGTACCTCGCGGCCAAGGCGGCTGCGAAGGCGAACCCTGAGAAGTACTTCTACCCCGATCAATACAACAATCCCGCCAACGCGCGCGCTCATTTCTTGGGAACCGGGCGCGAGATTTGGGAGCAAACGAAGGGTCGGGTCACCCACTTCATCACTGGCCTGGGGACTTCGGGAACATTCACGGGGGTGGCTCGGCGGCTGAAGAAGGAGAACCCCGCCATCCGCACCATCGCCCAACAACCAGCATCTCCGCTCCACGGCATCGAGGGCACCAAGCACCTCGGCACGACCATCAAGCCTGGCATTCTCGATGAGCAGTACATCGATGAGATTGTGACGGTGACAACGGAGGAGGCGTACGAAGCAACCCGACGACTGGCCAGCGACGAGGGCCTGTTCGTGGGCGTTAGTTCGGGAGCCAACATTTCCGCTGCCCTCAAGTTGGCCGCCACAGTGCCTGCCGGTTCGCTCATTGTCACTGTCCTTTGCGACTCGGGGACGCGCTACTTGTCCGACCCATTCTGGGACGAGGGTTCTGAAACCGAAAAGAAAGGAGCATCGTCATGATCGATCTTCCCCTGTCCATCGCCAAACGTGTCCACGCTGAGGGGGTGCTCGCTTTTCCGAACGAATGCTGCGGGGCGCTGCTCGGTTCAGTGGACGCCGTCGGGACACAGGAATTGCGTCATGTCGTTGACATCCTCGCGCTGCCCAACACCCGAGAGGCCGAAGAGCAGTACCACCGCTTCGTCATCACCCCCGAGGACTACTTGCGGGCCGAACAGTTCGCGCGAACAGAGGGGCTCGACCTTGTTGGTTTCTACCATTCGCACCCCAATGCGCCCGCCCGTCCTTCCGACTACGACCGCGAACACGCTTGGCCGAATCTGTCGTACGTCATTGTCGCCACTCTCTTGCGCGACGGCAAGGCGGCGGCAGGAGATGTGACGAGTTGGGAATTGTCGCTCGACCGTTCGCGCTTCGACGCGGAAGAACAGGTGGCGTTGTGAGCTACCTTCATTGTATGACCACCCCGACTCTTTCTCGGGAACAACCTCCCCACAAGGGGATTTGACCGCCCACACGGCCCACTGAAAGGACATCCATGGCCACCGTATTCATCCCGACCGCGCTTCGCGCCTTCACCGACCGCCAATCCCAGGTGGAGATAACCTCCGACACCGTGGGAGAAGCCATTTCCGCTCTCGCTGCTCTTTATCCCGACCTCGCCCCGCACATCCTGGACGACGAAGGAGCCCTGCGGGGATTCGTGAACGTCTTCATCGGACAGACCAACATTCGTGAGACCCAGGGATTGGACACCCCTGTGGCCACCACTGACGAGGTCTCCATCGTCCCTGCCATCGCCGGTGGCTCGGACCTGGCCCGCAGGGTGTGAGTCCGTGGATTCCATCATCTCTGACGACCGTTTGAGCCGCCTCACCCACGAACAAATCGCCCGTTATTCGCGCCATTTGCTCTTGTCTGAGGTCAGTGTCGAAGGTCAAGAGCGGATACGCGCGGCCAAGGTGCTTCTCGTGGGCACAGGAGGCTTGGGCGCGCCACTGGCGTTGTATCTTGCTGCTGCCGGTGTTGGGACTATCGGGGTTGTGGACTTCGACGTGGTGGAGGCCTCCAACCTCCAGCGCCAAATCATCCACACCACCCGCGACATCAACCGACCCAAGGTCGCCTCCGCCAAGGACAAGATTCGCTCCCTGAATCCCGATGTGGAAGTCATCACGTACAACACCGCGCTGACTTCGGAGAATGCCCTCGACATCATCTCTGA
>JAISJO010000026.1 GCA_031261485.1 Propionibacteriaceae bacterium
TGACAGGTACCAGACTAGCAGCGTGGATGCCGAGTGCTCGATTACAAAGAGATGGTCAAGCCCACGTCGCCGCGCAGGAGGGCTTGGGTGAGTTCGGCCTGGTCGACGTAGGCCTTCCAGCAGGAGAGTTGGTAGGGCAGTTGAAGTGGGTCGGGGACGCGGGCGTAGGTGTCGTACAACTTGCCCACTTCGGCGACCATCATTTCTCTGTCTTGGTTCGATAGCTCATCCGCGCCTGGGGCTGTGCGGGCCGAATTCTGGAGGTACTCGCGGGTGGACGGCACCCACAAACGGTACTTGGTTGTTTCGATGTCGTGGAAATAGGGGGAGGCTGTCAGGGCTTTCGTGGATTCGACTCCATAGTCGCCTTTCATAGCTTCGGGGAGCCATCGTTGGACAGTCGTGCGGAGCCTGCGCACCCACGGCACAGAATCATCCCTTGTCAGCAGGGATACGGCGATATGCCCGCCGGGCACAAGCACGCGGGCCCACTCGCTGAGCGCAAGCCCAGTGGGAAGGGTGTGGAAGTTCTGGATGGACAAGACCGAGTTGAACACGCAGGGGTCGAAGGGCAGAGACTCAGGGCGTGCGGCGACGACATGTGCATTGGGGATGGTAGTCGCCAGATGGGTGAGGACCTTGGGGTCGGTGTCAGCGATGGTGACCGAGTGGCCGGACCAGGCCAAGGTTGCGACTTGCGGGGAAGTCCCCACGCACAGCACCGTCGAGGGCTGCTCGCCGACAAGCCAGGCCAAGGCTTCGGGGGGGAATGCAGACGCCATGGATGAACTCTACTGGTTGTCCGCCCAGATTGGTGGTTGTTTCAGGCGATGTTCCTCAGATCGTGAGGCGAGAGTTGCCCCCAGCTAGGGCGAGAGTTATCCACAGGGTGGCCGAAGGGCAAAAAGTTATCCACAGATTCGGATTTCCTGATCCAGCGACTGCGTGATCTTTCCATAGTAAGTGACGTGGACATGAACAAGGCAAACGTGGTCCTCGTCAGTGAGGAGTCGGCTCTGATACGGGCCGTGGAGGTCGTGGCGGCGACCGGGGCGACGACGGTGTTGGTGGCGGGTGATGAGAGCGAAGTTCGCGCGGCCTGGCGCAATGCCGGTGTGGTCCTTGTCGGGGAGGACATGGCGGGTCGCGTTGGAGGATGGGGCCTGTCTCGGCGGGCGGAAGTGTTCCTTGTCGGCGTTGAGCCTTCTCAGGAGTTGTGCCGCTGGTCCATACCGCTCGACGCGGCGGTGGTGGCCCTGTCGCAGGGGTCCGCGAGCCTCGCTGGAATCATTGCTGGTCGTTCGGGAGATGAGGACCGAGGGGTTGTGGTCGCTGTGCGGGCGGCTAGCGGAGGTGTGGGAGCCTCGACACTGGCCGCAGGGATGTGCTTGGCGGCTGTTGCGCGCGGACGGAGCGCGGCTTTGGTTGATGGGGACCCGCGTTCGGGCGGCATCGACTTGCTCATGGGTGCGGAGAAGATACCAGGGTGGCGCTGGCCCAAGCTCGCCTCCGCGCAGGGTCATGTCGCGGACATCACGTCCATGCTTCCGGTGGCTGCTGGGGTGACGATCCTGTCGTGTGCCAGACGCGAGGACTCGTCGGTGTCGGCGGTTGCCCGCAGAGCCGTGGTGGGAGCCTTGTCCCGTCATAGGGACCTTGTGGTGGTCGATGCGGGCCGTGTGGAGGATTGGCGCGATGTTGCGGGCGTGACAGTGCTTGTCAGTGATCAGTCGATACGAAGCGTTGCGGCAGGCGTCGAGTTGGCGTGGGATGGACATGTCGGTCTGGCTGTGCGGCGAGAAGGCAATGTAGGTGCTGCGGGGGTGGCCAAGGCCTTGGGGCTGCCGCTGGTCGCCACAGTTCCGACGGTGAAGTCGCTGGCGCAGATGGCGGATGGGGGTGTGCCACCGGACGGAGGTCGCGCTTGGCGCAAGGCGTGTGCGACTGTGGTGGATTGGGCCATGGGGGTGGGGCGCGGTGACTGACATCGATGTGCGGGCGAGACTGGCTCTGCTGGGACGCTCGCCCACCGCGGCGGATATTGCGGAGGCTCTTCGCTCGGGCGGGCGCATCGTGTCTGATGTGGCGGTCATGGCGTTGCAGCAGGAACTTGTCCAGGATTGCGAGGGAATCGGGGTGCTCGAACCTCTTCTCGACACCCCAGGGTTGACTGATATTCTCGTCAACGGCCCCGACCGGGTGTACATGGATTGCGGGCGTGGCCCGGTCCTGACTCCCATTCGCTTCTCGTCGGCTGAGGACGTGCGTCGCTTGGGGGTGAGGCTGGCTGCGTCAGCGGGAAGGCGTTTAGACGACGGCTCACCTTTCGTCGACGCTCGCTTGGGTAATGGGCTGAGATTTCATGCTGTCTTGGAAGGTATCTGCGAGCCCGGCCCCTGCCTGTCCCTGAGAGTTCCCGCGCGAAATCCCTTGTCAATGGCTGATTGGGAATCGTCAGGTGGATTGCATCCACATGTGAGGGCCGTGTTGGAAAGAGTAGTGGATGCCAAAGTATCATTCCTCATTTGCGGCGGGACAGGCTCGGGGAAGACGACACTATTGGCGTCCATGCTGTCTGCGGTCCCGGAAGCGGAGCGCATAGTCGTGGTCGAGGACTCACGGGAGTTGGACCCTGCCCATCCGCACGTCGTGAGGCTGGAATCTCGACCGTGCAACACCGAGGGCGCGGGCTTGGTGACGATGTCGGACTTGGTTCGCCAGGCGTTGCGCATGAGGCCCGACCGTCTCGTCGTCGGCGAGGTGCGCGGGGCTGAATTGCGGGACATGCTGCAGGCTCTCAACACTGGTCATGAGGGTGGGTGTGGGACGGTTCACGCGAACTCAGTGGTCGATGTGCCCGCCAGATTGGAGGCGCTGGCTGCTCTCGGGGGACTGTCCAGAGCAGCGGCCCACGCTCAGATTGCCGCTGCCCTGTCGGTGGCGATTCATGTTACCTGCGTGGGCGGGCGTCGCCGTGTCAGTCAAATCGGAGTGTTTCGTTCGGACGAGCGAGGGATGGTGTGCGTCGAGCAGGCTTGGGCCTGGGATGGGGTGCGACTCCAGGAGGGGCCGGGAGCCGAGGAATTGGCAAGAAAGATTCATTTGTCCGATGGGCGGTTGGCCGGTCAGTGGTCTGCGGACGGTCAGCGTTCTCCACTGCCAGCGAGGGCCCTGCCATGAGGGGGCTCCCATGATGTGGGCTGCAGCAATCTGCGCGATGGCGGCGGTGTGGTTCCTCTTTCCCAGCCATTCAAGGCTTGGCCGCCTGTCGGATACGTCTCCTGTCTCCCGCAGGAGGGCTTCGGGATTCCAAGCGCTTGTCATCGGATGTGCGGCGCTGTGCGTTGTTGGAGGTTTCTCCTTTCTCGTCGCCTGTTTCGCCTGCGCGGCCATGGTCGGACTCACAATCGTGTGGCTCGTCAGAGGCAATATCCAAAGCAAGAAAGCTCAGCAACGAATGAAACAGGTGGCCCGTATGGCGGAGTCGATGGAGTCGTGGATGGCTCTGGGTCTGCCCCCAGACGTGGCCTTGGCCCGAGTGGGGGAGGAGAACCCTTGGCTGGAGTCTGCGGTGCGCACCATGAGGCTGGGCGGTCAACCATGGGAGGCTCTCATACCACTGAGCGCATTGCCCGGATCTCGTGGGCTGGCCAGGCTGGCCCGAACGTGGCAAGTCGCCCATGTGTCAGGCGCTTCGATGGCACCGACCCTGGCTGAATTGCGTTCTCAAATGGAAGATGAGGCGGACCACGCGAGTGTGGTGGCCGGAGAACTGGCGGGGGCGCGTGCGACAGGGCGACTCATGGCTGTGCTCCCTCTGGTGGGTTTGGCACTGGGTGCGGCGATTGGCGCTGACCCCTTGGCGTTCTTCGCTTCGCTGGGCGGGCGGATATGCCTGATGGCCGGGGTGGGACTGGCCTGTCTCGGAGTGGTGTGGTCAGAGAAAGTGGCCCGCCGTGTGGATCTCTTGGACGGGCCAGAAGGCGAGGATTCGCTTGCAATTCAGGTGGTGTGAGACAGGAAGGTGAACATGAGCGCAGTGTGCAGCGATGAGCGTATCCCCTCGACTGACCTCAGACGCGAGATGTCTCAGAGAGGGAAGAAGCAATGGAACAGGTAGTGGCCGCCATTCTTGCGGGATGGTCCATGTGGTTGTGGTGGCCGTCCGATCCCGCTGACCGACTGAAACCGGCCCGGCCACTGACGTTGCCGCGATGGATGGAGGCGGAACCGGGTGCCATGCCCTCTCGAACCCGATGGCTGCTGGGAGCAGGAGTCGGCATCGCCGGATTCCTGGCGAGTCCATTCAGCCCAATCCTGACATTGCCGCTTGCAGGGGTCATCGTTGTTGCCGTGTGGGTCGTGCTTGGGAAGATGGTCAGCGGACGCACGCAGACTGCTCGGCGACGGCAGGAGGAAGCACTCCCCGAAGCCCTTGACCTCATTCGACTGTGCCTGAAGGCGGGGTCGCCCCTCAGGTCGGCTGTGGCCACCACCGCCTCTGGATTGCCTGCGGCTCGAAGCGCGCTGGGCAAGGTCTTGTCCGGTGTCGCGGTTGGTTTGTCCGATTCTGAGGCGTGGGCATCAGTGGCATCTGACCCGGTGTGGGGCGACGTGTCGAAAGACGTGTCCCGCGCCGTGGGAGGCGGCTTGAGCGTGGAGCGGGTCTTGGTCCACCATGCCCAAACAGCCCGCCGTCGAGTCAAGACTGCCCAACTGACCGCTGCCAAAGCAGTGGGGGTCAAGTCGGTCGCGCCCTTGGGGGCATGCTACTTGCCCGCTTTCCTGCTCCTGGGCGTCGTCCCAGTTGTCGCATCGGGTATTGCGCATGTGTTCTCATAAGTTGTTGGGTGTGGATGTGCAAATTGGTTGCCTGACAAGGGCTGGACACTTATCCACAGACATTGCAGCGCTTGATGACTTATCCACAGATTGTCTGGAAGTGGGCCAGAAAAGGCGAGTAATCCGCATAGTCCTGGGTGGAGACGCAAAGAGCGTCAAGGAAGGAAGAAACATGAAGAAAGTGTGGAAGGCTCTTGTGGCCAAGGTGACGGGAAAGGTGCAAGCCGACCAAGGCATGGCGACGGCGGAATATGCCATCGGCACGGTCGCGGTGATCTCATTCGGATCGCTCATCATCAAGATCTTGACGGACCCCGCAATGAGGGAGTTGATCTGGAAGTTGATCCAGTGGCTCTTCGACCTGATTGTTGGCGCGATTGGCATGTGAGTGAAACCGTGGCGAGCCTTGTTGGGCAAAGTGGCGGCAAAGGAGCGCTCTGATCGAGGCGCGGTGACGGCGGAATATGCCATCGGCACGGTCGCGGTGCTCTCGTTCGGGACACTCCTCGTCGAGGTATTCCGAAGTGAATGGGCGCGACTGCTCATCGCCAACATGCTCAGGTTCTTTGTGGACATGATTGGTCGTCTTGCGGGTTGGTAAAGGCGTGTGGGGCGAGTCGGACAAGCGGCTCGCCCCACCTCAAGAGAAAGATCGAGAAGTGAAGAGGAGACACGGTTCTCGCCAGACGAGAAAGACTGGCGAGAAAGGCATGGTGACTGTCGAGATGGCCTTCGCCGCCCTGGGAATCGGCATAGCTCTCGTCCTCGTGGCGGGGTTGCTCTCTTTGTGCGTGACGCAGATCAGGTGCGTGGATGCAGCATCAGAGATCGCCCGACTAGAGGCGCGCGACGACCATGCAGGAGCGCAGAGCGTCAGCGCCCGCCTGGATGGCGCGGATGTGCGTGTGGAGGTCGGCGCAACGGTCGTGACAGTCCACATTCGGGTGCAGGCGCATCCTTGGGGTGCCATGCTCCCGCCCATCGGTATTGAGGCGACAGCGAGAGCTGCGAGGGAGTGAACGTGAGCGAGGATAGGGCGAGGCGGGGACTGCTGACGGCGAGAGGAAGCGAGCGAGGCATCGGCACTGTGCTCACTGCCTTTGTCATCGGGATGCTCGCCTTGTGTGTTGTGGGTGGCCTTGTGGGATACACATGGGTCCATGCGAGACACGAGGCTCAGGCGGCATCCGACCTGGCGGCCCTCGCTGCTGCCCAGGGAGCGGCTTTCGGAGATTCGGACGCTGGGGCCTGTGGCCGGGCCGGGCAGGTGGCTACGGCGAATGGGGCGCACCTTCTCACCTGTGAGGTCGTGCAGGCGCTGGACCAAGTGGGCGTGAAGGTCGTCGTCCGCGTGAACATCGATTGGTTTGTGCCGGGTCTTCCCGGCAGCGTTGACGCCACCGCCTATGCGGGCAATCCCGAAAAGTAGGTGGGCAAGGCCGCTTTCTCATCGGAGTGAGTCAGGGGCGAGATGTAGCCCCAAGGTAGCTCTGATTGATAGTTGAAGTGGCCGACAATCAGTGCATCCCGAGGTAAGTGGGGAAAGCGGAACGAATGTGAGATGCTGGGCGCGTGATATACATGCCGGGAAACCCAAGGGCGGAGTCTGTCGAACTCCTGCGTGCGGCGCTCGTGCGCGCCGACTACTTTGCCGATCCAGTCTTGGAAGCCATCACTGTCGAAGGGCAGCGTGGGCTGACGCGCAATCACACCTTCGCCGCTTCGCGGGCGCTGGGAAGCAGGGACGACCCTCTGGCCACCATCATTCGATTGTTCATCTTGCAAGAGGAGCAACCCTTGGAGGCGGTCATTCGCGCCGGAGTCGTGGACCTAGTCAACTGGGGATTGTTGACCCGCTCGGGCGACATGTTCCGCGCGGGGGTGGACATTCGACCCTATTCGGACGAGACGGCATGGGTGGACGGCTGGGTGGTGTCCGACCATGCCGCCACCTTGAACACGCGCAATGTTCCTCCGTCTCCCGACCACGTACTCGGGGTGTCGGCAGCATCTGTGAGCCTGAGCCAGATCACGCCGCGTCGCCAGGTGGAGTCCGCCCTGGACTTGGGGACAGGTTCGGGGATTCAGTGCCTGCACTTGAGCCATCATGCTTTGTCCATCGTGGCCACCGACGTGAACAAGCGTGCTCTGGATTTGGCGCAGTGGACGTGCGACTTGAACGATGTACGGCCGCAGTTTCGACTCGGTTCGCTGTACGAACCGGTGGGCGACGAGAAGTTCGACCTCATCACCACGAACCCGCCCTTCGTCATGTCGCCTGTGGTCGGAGAGCGGCTGACGTACAGGGAAACGGGCTATTCCTCGGACGAGTTCATGCGCGCTGTGGTCAGCGGAGCAGGGGACCCCCTCAACCCAGGTGGTTCTCTTCACGTCTTGGGCAACTGGGCGCATGTACGGGGCGAGCCTTGGCAAGAGCGGTTGCGGTCCTGGGTACCGGTCGGGTGCGATGCCTTCGTTGTCCAGCGGGAGGTCCTGGATGTGTGCGAGTACATCGAGATCTGGCTGGCCGACGCCGGCCTGAACGGGACGGACTCGTACCTGGAGAAATACCAGCAGTGGTTGGACTACTTTGACACCCTCGGTGTCGAGGCGGTCGGCATGGGCTGGATCGCCATGGTCAAATCTGGCTCGGCCATTCCACGGGTGACCTGCCTGGACTGGCCTCACGCAGTCGCACAGCCTGTGGCGGACGACCTCATGGCCCACCTCGATGCGATGCAGTATGAGTCGTGGAGTGACGAGCGCGTCCTCGACACGACGTGGATTCTCGCGCCGGGAACGACCCAGGAGACAATGGGTGCCCCCGGTGCGGCAGACCCCAGCCACATCGTCCTTCGGCGCCAAGACGGGCTCAAACGAGCCGTCGAGGTGGACACCGGTTTGGGGGGAGTCCTGGGCGCGTGTGATGGAGACTTGCCCTTAGGGGCAATCATCGCGGCTGTTGCCGAAGTCCTGGATGTCTCCGCCCCTGCCCTGGTTGCTGAAATTGTGCCCCAGGTCCGCGACCTCATCGCCACAACCTGGCTCACGCCCGTGCCGCAACGGTAACCCCGAAGGACAGGGCACGAGCAAGGCCGTGGCTGGGGGCCTGACTCGGTGCCACCCCCAAAATCCTCCGACGCTGACTTTGTGCCATGGCGCAGTCTTTGCGGAGGGGCGCCGTACTTAGCGGCTTTGCCGCCTGCAACGACCTTCAATCGCCTCGGACTCGAAGCGAGCTTCGTTCCTCGGCTCAATCGGTCGTCCGGTGTTTGGGGGTCCCCCGACACCGGCCGCGGCCTGCGGAGGGTGACATGTGACGCATGGGTTATGCCGAGTATGTCACGAGCAAGGACCGTGCCAGGAACAACACAAGGACAGTATGTCGGACAAAATGGGCCACTCTCCAACCCCGCCGCGCCCGGCGCGGGGGGTCCCCACATACCGGAGGACGGCCGCGCCATATCCAACGCGCCCAAAGCTGGGCCGCCCGAGGATGTGTGGGGGTTAGCCGAGGCAGGTCGGGGAGTTGGAAAATGAACAATACCGAACAAGGGATCGCACTTGACAGCGGATGTGAGCAAGTTGCGGGCCGAGTGTATCCTGCACATCCTCCCTGGGGGCTGGCCGATACAAAACGGGGTGTCGGCGCGTGACCTCTCATTTGCGCACTTGACATATCCCGCTAGGGTGTCAGGTGGAAGATACTGGGATTGCGACTGCATTCGAGCGGAAAAGGACGTGTTCAGTGGCTGAGAAGCGCAACAAGTTGGTGATTGTGGAATCGCCGACCAAGGCGACGAAGATTGCGTCGTACCTGGGGGCTGGGTACACCGTCGAGTCCAGTCGAGGTCATGTCCGCGATTTGCCGACCACCGCGTCGGAGATACCGGCGAAGTACAAGGGCGAACCGTGGGCACGCACCGGGGTGGACGTGGACGCCGACTTCAAGCCCTTGTACGTCGTGCCCGCCGACAAGAAATCCACCATCACTCAGCTCAAGAAGCACATGGCCGCCGCCGACGAGCTATACCTCGCCACTGACGAGGACCGGGAGGGTGAGGCCATCGCCTGGCACCTCCTGGAAGAACTCAAGCCGAAAGTGCCTGTCAAGCGGATGGTCTTCCACGAAATCACGCCCCAGGCCATCGCCGCCGCAGTGGCCAGCCCACGAGAACTCGACCTCGACCTTGTGGACGCCCAGGAAACCCGCCGCATCCTCGACCGCCTTTACGGCTATGAAGTCTCGCCCGTCTTGTGGCGCAAAGTCATGCCGCGCCTCTCGGCGGGCAGGGTACAGTCTGTTGCCACCCGCCTGATCGTGGACAAGGAGAAGGAGCGCATGGCGTTCCGTTCCGCATCGTATTGGGATGTGTCCGCAGACCTCGACGCGGGCGCCGCCGCAGACCCGAGGGTGTTCACCGCTCGATTGACCACAGTCGGCAAGGCCAAGATTGCCCAGGGCCGCGACTTCTCCGCGACTGGCGAACTCAAATCCAAAGCACTAGCCCTGAACGAGGTGTCCGCGCAAGCGGTCGCAGCGGCTCTGCGCAATGGCACACACACGGTGAGCAGCGTCGAAGCCCGTCCGTACACCCGTCGTCCCTATGCTCCTTTCCGCACAACCACGCTTCAACAAGAGGCTGGTCGCAAACTCGGATTCACGGCACAGCGTACAATGTCCGTGGCGCAAGACCTTTACGAGGGTGGCTACATCACGTACATGCGTACAGACTCGGTGACCCTTTCGGGCCAAGCGATCACCGCCGCGCGCGCTCAAATCCGTGACCTCTACGGCGAGAAGTACGTGCCTGACAAGCCCAGACAGTACACGTCGAAGGTGAAGAACGCTCAGGAGGCCCATGAGGCCATCCGTCCAGCGGGCGAGTTCTTCCGCACACCAGCGTCGTCGGGCCTGGTGGGGGACCAGTTCAGGCTCTACGAACTGGTGTGGCAGCGCACGCTCGCCTCACAGATGGCCGACGCTGTGGGCGAACAAGTGACCATCACAATCAACGCTGCAACGGACCTGACTCTGGACGACACACGCATTGATTCCTGCACACTCGTCGCCTCAGGGCGCACTGTCACTTTCCCCGGCTTCCTCAAGGCGTACGTCGAATCCAGCGACGATCCCGACGCACAAAGCGACGACCAGCAAGCCCGCCTGCCCAACCTCAAACAGGGCGCGCCGCTCACGCCCCAAGAAGTCACTGCGGCAGGCCACGAGACCAAGCCACCGGCGCGCTACACCGAGCCGAGTCTGGTGTCGAAGTTGGAGGAACTGGAGATTGGTCGCCCCTCGACGTACGCCTCCATCATCCGCACCATCACCGCCCGCGATTACGTCTTCAAGCGCGGCTCGGCCCTCGTGCCAACGTGGCTTGCTTTCGCGGTGACCCGACTCCTGGAAGAGCAATTCCCGGAGTTGGTCGATTACACCTTCACCGCCACGATGGAAGCGGACCTCGACGACATCGCACGCGGCGCCGCCAAGCGCCTCGATGTGCTCAAGCAGTTCTACTTCGGTTCGACCGGCCACGAGGGACTGCACAAACTCGTCACCGAACTGGGCGACATCGACCCGCGTAAGCTCTCGACCTTCGAGCTGCCAGGCGATGATGGCATCGCCGTGCGCGTCGGGAAGTATGGTCCCTACATCGAAGACCCACTCGGCAGGCGGCTCACCCTTGCCCCCGACATGGCCCCCGACGAGTTGACTGAAGAGGTCGCGCGCGGGCTCCTGGATGCGGGCGGCGCTGAGGAACGTGAACTCGGATCAGCGTCTGACAACGGGAATCGCATCATCGCCAAGGATGGGCGCTACGGGCCCTATGTCACCGAGGTCCTTCCCGAAGATTCGCCCAAGTCTCTCAAACCGCGCACAGGTTCCTTGTGGAAGTCCATGTCCTTGGACACGGTCACATTGGAGCAAGCGGAAATGCTTCTGAGTTTGCCGCGCGTAGTGGGACTTCTCGACGGCGAACAGGTCACCGCCCAGAACGGCAGGTATGGGCCTTATGTCAAGAGAGGCACAGTGTCGCGCTCCCTGCCGACCGAGGACTCGATTCTCACGGTGACACTCGACGAGGCGCAAGCTCTCTTTGCTGCCGCCCAGGTACGTGGTGGGTCAAGGTCCAGTGGCCCTCTCAAAGAACTCGGGCCCGACCCGGCCACCGGCAAAACGATGCTGGTCAAGGACGGTCGCTTCGGGCCGTACGTCACAGACGGCGAGATCAACGCGACCCTGAAACGTACGGATTCCCCCGACGCTCTCACGCCTGAGCGGGCCGCCGAATTACTGGCTGAAAAGAGAGCCAAACCGCCCACAGCCAAGAAGACTGTCAGGCGCACGACTTCCCGAACGGCGGCCAAGGCCACAGCAGCCAAGAAGAAGTAAACAATGGCAGGGCTGTTCATTGTGTTCGAAGGCGGCGACGGCGCAGGCAAGACCACCCAGTCCGCCCGTCTGGTGTCATGGCTGCGCGAGCGCGGGTTGGATGTCGTACACACCTTCGAGCCGGGAGACACTGAAGTTGGCCAGGCTGTACGGGGGCTGGTCTTGCATTCTAGGACCGACATGGCTCCGCGCGCGGAGGCTCTGCTTTATGCGGTTGACAAGGCACAACATGTCGCCGAGGTGGTACGTCCGGCTCTGGAGGCGGGCAAGATCGTCGTGTGCGACCGTTACGTGGACTCCGCCATCGCGTACCAGGGTGCGGGCCGGGCGCTCGACATCGACGAGGTGACACGCCTCATGTGGTGGGCCGCGTCGGATCTGCGCCCCGACCTGACAGTATTGCTCGATGTGAGGGTTGACCAAGGCGTCGAAGACGTGGAGAACCCAGACCGCATGGAGTCGGCAGGCGTCGAGTTCCATGAGAGGGTAAGGGCGCACTTCCTCGCTCTCGCTGCTCAGGACCCCGGGCGATACTTCATTGCGAATGGCCGCGACCCCAAGGATGAGGTAACAGCCCAGATACGGGAGCGGGTGGAGTCCCTACTGGGGGAGAGCCAATAATGTCAGACCCTCATGGCAGACTTGTCCCATGAGTGTTTGGGATTCCCTGATTGGCCAAGAGGCGGTCGTGTCCGTCCTCAAGCGGGCTGTGGACGGGGACGCCCATGCGATGACCCACGCCTGGCTGTTCACTGGTCCACCAGGTTCTGGGCGCTCGGTGGCGGCCCGGGATTTCGCTGCCGCCCTTGAGTGCGAGCAGGGCGGGTGCGGGACGTGCCATGCCTGTGCGATGGTGCTGGCCGGAAGCCATCCCGACGTGACGACTGTGCGGACGGAACAATTGAGCATCGGCGTGGACGAGGTTCGCTCGCTCGTGCGCAAAGCCTGCCTGGCCCCGACGGCAGGCAGATGGCAAATCATCATTGTCGAAGATGCGGATAGGGTGACTGAACGTGGTGCCGACGCCCTTCTCAAAGCCATCGAGGAACCCAATTCGCGCACGGTGTGGATGCTGGCCGCGCCCACGGCGGAGGATGTGGTCGTCACCATCCGTTCCCGTTCCCGGCAAGTCAATCTCGTCACCCCTTCCGATGAGTCAGTCGCTGCATTGCTCATTGCGGAAGGAGTGCCTGAGAAGAAGGCGCGTTTTGCTGCGAGAGTCTCACAAGGCCACATCGGTCGTGCCCGCGCGATGGCCACATCGGAAGAGATGCAGACCCGTCGCAAGCAGATACTCGCTCTACCCTCGAAGCTGTCCAATCTTGGTGCGTGCTTGGACGCTGCCTCGTGGGCGGTGACCACTGCGCAGGAGGAAGCAGCGGAGGCGACGGCGACTCTGGACGCGCAAGAGCAAGAGAAGTTGCGATACCTCATCGGGTCTGCGGGGAAACAGTCCAGGGGTGCGACGGGGCAGATGAAGGACCTGGAGGAACAACAGTCAATGCGGGCCAAGAGGTTGGTGCGCGATGGGTTGGACTCTGTCTTACGCGAGCTGACAAGCTATTACAGAGATACTCTTGTGGTGCAGACTCAGGCGGAAGCGCCACTGGTCAACGAAGACATGGCTGCTCAAATCCGTGCTGCGGCCAAGACCTCAACCCCCGAAGCGACGCTGCGCCGTATCGACGCCATCATCGAATGCCGCACAGCAATTGCGACGAATGTCCCGCCCCAGCTGGCTTTCGAGGCCATGATGGTCGCCCTGGCCTGAGGAAGCGTATGACTAGTCCGCGGTTCCCTAGGTCGATGTGGCAGGCACAATCGACTAATCCGTGCGTCTTTGGGCGTGTTGGGAGCGGATACAGTCGTGGATAGTGCCACGATGTAATTACCTGAATTGTCGAAGGAGGCACAATGAGTGATGAAGCCGATGTGGTGGACTTGACGGATGACTCGATACACCCTGTCATCGACAAGTCGGCCAATGCTCTTCCGCCGCTGCCTCCGCCCCCCAGTGTGGATGAGCAGGCGATCAGCCAGGTGATTGATGAGGTCGCGCCCGATCTGTCGCACTTGCCCCCTGTCCCCCCCGCTCCGCTGGCACCTCCTCCGCCCCTGAGCGGGCCTCCAACACCGCCCTTGTCGCCGCCTGACGATTTGTGGAGGAGTGCGTCTCCTGCCGATCCTCCTGAAGAGGAGGACTCTGTGCGTGTGCCTGCCTCCTTGTACCGCGACCAGCCAGAGATCCAAGAACCCCAACCCGGAATCGTAGAAGTGGAACAACCTGTGACTCAGCCAACTGACACCGTCATCATGCCTGTCGAGCCAACCGTGGACGACCGTCGTGCCGCCCGTTCGCGCGCCTTAGGCGAAGTCGAGCCAGGAGCCGACGTTGTGGCCGCGCCTCCCAAGTTCGGTCCTCCCTCGGTGTACAAGCCATGGCCGAGTTTCGTGCTCTTCGTTTTCCGCCTGCTCGTTGCTGCCGCCCTGTCTATTCGGGCGACCCAGGAATTGGGGCATCTGAGTGCGACCAAGGCGCTGTGGGCCAACTCGGTCCTGTCCAGTCCTGACCTTCTCGCCGTGCTTCAGATCGTCTTGGAGTATCTCATCGCCATCATGCTCATCCTCGGACTGGGCACTCGCGTGGCGGGCATCCTCATGGTGGTCGTGTTCACCGCGATTCTCGCCTTCCTCGTCTGGGGCCCGGGCATCCCGGTCTTCACCTCAGGCGTCAACGGTTTCCTCGGAGAGTACGAACTCGGCATGGTTGCCATCGGCCTGCTCTTCGCCGGTATCGGTGGTGGTCGAGCCGCAGTGGATGGGGCTGTGCATCGCGCACGCCTCGAAAAGAAGAACGCTCGCCTCGGTCAGTAAGCCCTGTGCGTCATTCGGCGCCGTCACTCTGCGCGTAAGTCGCAGGGTCCATACCTAGTGCGCACTGCGACCACAGTTTGTCTCGCTCGCAATGACCGACGGACCTAGTCAGTCGACTCGGTCGCGTCGGCGGTTGCCACCTCGACTTTGGGCGCCCTCTTGGCCTTGATGTACTCCCATGCCATCGGGAGCACGGACACGAGCACGATGATGATGCAGGCCACTTCGAAGTTGTCCTTGATGATGGGGACCCCGCCCAGGAAGTACCCGGCTGTCGTGACCAAGATGACCCACGCGAGTCCGCCGATGGCTGTGTACGAAATAAACGTGCGGAAACTCATCTTGCCAACACCGGCGATGAGGGTGACGAAAGTCCTGACCAGTGGCACAAAACGGGCCAAGATGAGGGCGCGTGCGCCATACTTCTCGAAGAACTCGTGAGTCTTGTCCACATACTTCGGGTTGAATATCTTGCCCGCCAGACCGGTACGTTCTTTGAAGAGCGGTGGGCCGATCAGGCGCCCCAACCAGTAACCAGCAATGTTACCAGCGACAGCGAAGACGATGAGCGTGATGTACACGACCGCCACCGTCGTCCACGTCCCGCCATAGTGGATGGTCCCCATCGCGGTGAACATGCCCACCGCGAACAACAAGGAGTCGCCGGGCAGAACAGGGAAAATGGCACATTCGATGAGGATGATTGCCGCCACGCCCCACAACGCCCAGTTGTCCAGCGAGCGGATGATGTACTCGGGGTCGAGCCAGGTGGGCAGGAGCAGCGGAATCATCGAATAAATCACCGCCAAAGTCTACCTGGTCACAACACAACTCCTGGCGTGGCTGGGGAAGCACTGTCTGGTGCATGTCGTCATTGCGTGACTTCGCGGAGAACGACGAACAATGCGGCGAACTATCAGCACTTCCCTGGAGACGTCGGGAAGATGAGGGTTCGGCCGAGCCTTGGCCTCAATGGTAAATTAGACCGATGCTTTTTGCTGTGCCCACCGCTTTCTGGCTGGTCCTGTTCGCTTGGACGGTGTGGCGCGAACCTCGACGCATGCGGGCGGGCATCTTCCTCATGCTGGCGCTGGTCCCCCTCGTGCTGTGGGGCCTGATTGTGATCATCGGTCTGGCCGGGGTTCTCATCCCCAGTGACTCCAACACCGCCGAGACCCTGACTCTTCTAGGAGCAATGGCTCTCGTCCCCCTGACCGTGGTGGTCTTGGGGGTGATACTCGTCCTCAACGGAATCACCGTCTTGCGCCGCGAAGGCCTCCGACTCAGCAACACCTTGTCCCTGCTTCTGGGACTGGCCATGTTGGGGTATCTCGCCGCGTTCGTGTGGAGCCTCATCGCTTACCAGGGAGCAATCCTACTTGGTGTTGCGACTCTCGGTGTGCCCGCGGCTTTTCTCGCCTTCGTCTTTCTGGCTTACCTTCTTTACTCCTGGCTGTACCAGCACTTCTCCCGCCGACTCGCCAAACCAGCGCGGGCGGTTGTGATCTTGGGGTCGGGTCTGATTGGCGGGAAGGTGCCTCCACTGCTCGCCAGTCGTTTGGACACGGGTAAGAAGGTGTACAGCCTATCTGAGGCCAAAGGAACCACACCGGTTGTCATCGTCTCGGGAGGGCGAGGGCACGACGAACCGCGCTCCGAGGCGTCGGCGATGAGGGAGTACATGGTCGAGCATGGTGTCGCGGGGGAAGATGTGCTGATGGAGGACCTGTCTCGCAGCACGGCTGAGAACCTCGGCAACACGAAGGAACTCCTTGTCCGCCATCAGGTCACTGGCCCGGTGGCGGTCGTCACCAACAACTTCCATGCTTTCCGCTCGGCACTGCTCATGCGGCGTGCGGGAATCCCGGGGTACGTCATCGGCTCGCCCACGGCGGGGTATTACTGGCCCAGTGCGACCATCCGCGAGTTCATCGCCATCATCAGGGATTACAAGAAGTGGATGATTGTTGGCCTGTCGCTGAGTTGTACGCCCCTGCTTCTCGTTATCGCCAGCTTGCTTCACACCCTGGTGGTCTGAACACTGCTGTTCTGAACCGGGGGTCACGGCGGCATACGCCACCTGTCGTGCCAACTTTGGCCACTATCGACGCTGCGCGACGCTGAGCATCGGCCAACTTTGGCCTTGTCCGCACCTTTTCGGGAGCACGTGTCGAAGTAGGTACAAAGTTGGCCCGAAAACCGCCGAAAACGTACCAACTTTGATCCAAGTTCGACACCGAGTCTGAGAATCGCACGGAAGTGGCCAAAGTTGGCCACTGATAGAGGTGGAGGGGAGGCAGAGGTAAATGCACAGGGTGGAGGAAAGGCAGAAGCAAATGCAGGCAGAGGGGAAACAGGGGTAAAGGCAGGCGGAAATGCAAAGTGCCCCCTGACAAGAGGGGGCACTCGCAGTTTGTGTTGTGAGAGAAGACTCAGATGAGACCCAACTCGGTGACCGCATTCTTCTCGTCCACGAGTTCCGCCACAGAGGCATCGATCTTGGCGCGGGAGAAGGCATCGATGTCCAAGCCTTGGACGATTTCGTACCCACCATTCGAGCAGACGACCGGGAAGGAGGAGATGAGACCCTCGGGCACACCGTATGACCCGTCAGAAGCGAGGGCCAAGGAGACCCAATCGCCCTTCGCCGAACCCAGGAGCCAGTCGTGCATGCACTCGACAGTCGCATTGGCCGCGGAGGCCGCCGAGGAGGAGCCACGGGCAGCTATAACGGCCGCGCCACGCTTGGCAACGGTGGGGATGAAGTCATTCTCGATCCAAGCCTCATCAACCAAGGATGCAGCGGACTTGCCATCCACTTCTGCGTGGAACAGGTCGGGATACTGCGTGGAAGAGTGGTTGCCCCAAATGGTCATATGGGTGACTTCGGTGACACCCACGCCCAACTTCTTGGCGATCTGCGAGATGGCGCGGTTGTGGTCGAGCCTTGTCAGAGCGGCAAATTGCGTCTTGGGAATGTCAGGAGCATTGGTCATAGCAATGAGCGCGTTGGTGTTGGCGGGGTTGCCCGTGACGAGGACGTGCACATCGTCGGCGGCCACATCATTGAGAGCCTTGCCTTGGGCAGTAAAGATAGCGCCATTTGCGGAGAGCAGGTCGCCGCGCTCCATCCCAGCGGTACGAGGGCGAGCGCCCACGAGCATGGCAGCGTTCACGCCGTCGAAGACCTTGTACGGGTCATCGCCAATCTCGACACCAGCGAGCAGCGGGAAAGCGCAATCGTCCAACTCCATGACCACACCTTCGAGGGCCTTCAGGGCGGGGGTGATTTCGAGGAGTCGCAGTTCAACAGGCTGGTCAGGGCCAAGCAGGGAGCCGGAGGCGATACGGAATAAGAGTGAGTAACCGATTTGACCGGCTGCTCCGGTTACTGCAACTTTGACGGGTGCTGGGCTCATAGTGGCTCCTTTGACGGGCGAGTAGGTGAATACTGCGTATGTGGAATACACACACGAGGCTATCACTTCGCGCGTTCGACAGGCAGACCCTCGCAACGGCCTTGTCTCGCGTAGACTTGGGGAGCAAGGAGGGACCATGCCCCGTATTCAGTTGAATCTTCCACAAGACAAAGCCCCAGGAGTTTTCGCGGACTTTGTGCGCGCTTGGCACACCCGTGACGCTTTCGTGCTCGACTTTTCTTCGTACACCGACCCGCCTGTGCGCGATGAGGTGGCCGAGGACATTGTGCAACAGTCGGCAGTCGTGTCCAGGGTACGTATCCCTCCGGCTCAGGTCTTCGAGTTGATGAAAGCCTTGGAGCAGCAGTTGTCCGCCTGGGAATCGGAAAACAACCCACAAGGGTCCGGCAGACCGGCGAAGTAGAGGCTCATACCTCGCGGACTTCGCGCTCAACTCGGAGTCGTTGGATGATGCGTATGTACGTGAAGGCCGAGTAGGCGCAGGCTCCCGCGATCAGAAAGCCCACTGCGGCAAGCCCGTAGAGCCAGACAACGGTAGCTGGCCCAGGTTCAGTTGTGGTGAGCGCATTGACGAGGCAGATCACCGCTTCGAGCAGTAAGACAAGCGCAGAGACCAGGGAGAAGTTCCGCCTTTGCTGGTACTCCCTGAGCTTCGAGTCGATGTCTGTATTGACCTCCCATGGGCCCAGACTGGCTTCACGCAGCGCGATGACGCTGGCGCGACTACCCAGGCTCTTGGTCTGGGGGACGACCTCGGCGCCACTCTCAACCAGCAATTCTGTCAGTTCTTGGTACTTCGCCTTGTCTGGGAACACGGCGCCTCTCACAGCAAAGAGAGCTTGACAGATGTACTCGCCGGGTTCGCAGGGCACGAAAACAAACCTCATACCGTAGGAGATCTCGACAACTTTCCAACCCTCTGAACTCAACTGGTTGATGAAAGCGACGTCCTGATCGGTGTCGAAGCTGAACTGCCACAGAACCCTGGTTGGCGTGCCGTTGTGTTTGTCGCGCCTAGCCATCGAGGGAGCCTTTCACGACGCGGTGTCCATTCTCGACGAGTTCTTCCAGTCGGAGAATCTCGGCATCCACAACGGCTCTTCCCTTGGCGGTAATGAGGTATTCCCTCTTGCGGTCATGCTGATCCGTCTCGACGATCCACCCCTTCTTGACGAGCGTCCCAAGGGCACCATAGAGCGTCCCCGCGCCCAAGTCGACCCGGCCATGGCTGATATCGGCGACATTTTGCATGATGCCGTATCCGTGCAGGGGTGTGTAGAGCGAGAGCAGTATGTAGTACGCCGCCTCGGTCAGTGCGGACTCGCCCGGTCCCATATTTCCGATTCTATCCGTCCGTCTCACGGTCCAGGGCGCTATGCGTTCCGCTTCTTCTTGGACTCGTACCATGCAGTGGCAGCGCCGACGCCCAGGATCATACCGATGGGTATCCAGATGGCGATGGCGTCCGTCTGGCCGGTTATGGCAGCAGCAATCGCCCCAAGCCCCGCGCCGAATCCCATGCCCAGGCCGATGCCCAGGCCACGGGCCTCTTCCTTCAACTCACGCACCATGACGAGTGAGTCGTCGGTTTCACGTTCTGTCGTGAAGCCCAAGCGTTCATACAGATGCACAGCCGGGTTGTCCTTCTTCACGTCAAGGGATATCCGTTTGAAGCGTTTCTCGACCACCACTTCGAACAGGTTCTTCAGCAGTTTTGTGCCAATTCCCTTGTTCCGATACTCGGGCAATACCCCGATAGTCAACTCTGGGGTTTCGTCGTCGACATAGCCGAATCCGTGAATGAGGCGCGTCCATGCGGCGCCAACGATCTTGCCATCCTTCTTTGCCACAAGCCCCACATCGTCCTTTCCGCCAAAGCCGTCGATGTAGAGGGCGAGCTCTGGCTTCTCGATGATGGAGCGAGGCGGCAGTTCCGAGTCGCTGGGCACCCAAATTGCGGCATAGAGAAAGTCCGACAGCGCTGGATAGTCTTTCGGCTTGATTCTTCGAATACTCATGTGCATCTTCTCCCACGTAGAACGAGTCTTGTCGATCACGCACATTGTGTCAGTAGATGCCAGGCCAGAATTGGCGTCGGTATCTCGGGACTCGCTATATCGTGACGCGATATAATGTATCGGCTCCCGATAGCAGTGTCAAATGCCTAGTCACCGGCCAAAGCGCACTATCGGGGCGAGCTTCGGATTCTAGGTTCACACCAAACCGCGGCGACGGAACAGGTGTACAGGGTCGGGCTCGGCTCCCCGGAAGCGGCGATACGCCTCCATGACGTCCTCGGAACCGCCCACTGCCAAGACCTCACGGCGGAATCGGTCGCCGTTCTCCCGAGTCAAACCGCCATTTTCCTCAAACCACGCCACAGTGTCGGCATCCATGACCTCGGCCCACATGTACCCGTAGTACCCTGCCGCGTAGCCGGGACCCCAGATGTGCGAGAAGTACGCCGAACGGTACCTCGGCGGGACGACCTCAAGAGCCCCGAACCGAGCCAGGACAGCGGTCTCGAAGGGCTCCACCTCATCCACGGTCGCAGGCAGATTCTCCAGCGATGTGGAATGCCAAGCCTGGTCGAGCAACATGGCTGCGTACGACTCAGCCGCGTCATACCCTTCGCCAAAGTGGCGCGAGGCAAGGATGGTGTCGCGCAGGGTGTCAGGCATCGGTTCGCCCGTAGACCAGTGGCGAGCGAATCCTGCGATGACAGTGGGCTCCCATGCCCACATCTCGTTGACCTGCGACGGGAACTCCACGAAGTCTCTGGGGGTGTTGGTCCCTGACAAGCTCGGATACCGACTGGCAGCGAAGAGGGCGTGCAGGTCGTGGCCGAACTCGTGGAAAAGCGTTGTCACTTGGTCCCAGGTCATGAGGGTGGGTTTGCCCGTCTCCGGTTTGGTTTGGTTGCAATTGTTGGTAGCCACAGGGCGCTCGCCGGTCAGGTCCGCCTGGTCGGTCGGCGAGGTCATCCACGCCCCGCCCTGTTTGGTGGGGCGGGCGTAGGGGTCGATGAGCAGCAAGCCCAGTCCGCTGCCATCGCAGTCGATGACTTCGTAGGCACGGCAGTCCGGCGAGTATCCTGCGACATCGTCGCGGGCAACGAACGTTACCCCATAGAGTCTGGTCGCGGCAGCAAAGACTCCATCGCACAGGACTGTCTCGAAGTCGAGGTATGCACTGACTTCGCCCTGGTCCAGGTTCCATTGTGTCTTGCGCTTCTTCTCGGCCAACCATGCCCAGTCCCATGATTCCAAAGTGGCCCCAGGGTCCAACTCAGACAAGTCGGCTTGGAGTGTTTCGGCTTCCCTGCGGGCGTTGGCGAATCCAGCGTCGGCAGCGCGGGTCAGCAGGTTCATGACCGCGTCTGTGGTCTTGGCACACCCATCGTCGGCAACGTACGCAGCGAAATGCTCATAGCCCAGCAACTCAGCTTTTTCAGCGCGTAACCGAGCCAGCTCAATGATGGTTTCGCGTGTGTCAAACTCGCCCTGGCCCCTGCCCACCGACGCCTCGAACAAGCGTTGTCTGGTATCTCGGTTGTCCAGGGAAGCAATGAGCGGTTGCCGGGTGGTGTTGACCACCTCAATGACCCAGCCTTCCAGCCCACGCGCTTGTGCGGCGGAACGCGCGGCCTCCAAAGCGGTCTCGTCAAGCCCGCGCACGTCATCGGTATTTGTCAGATGCAGAGCCGCCGCGTTACGCCCCTTGACGACAAGTGAGGAGTATTCCGTCTCCAGGGAGGAGATTGCCTCGTTGATTTCCTTGAGTCGAGCTTGCCCAGTGTCGTCCAGGTCAATGCCACTTCGCCGGTATTCGCGCAGCTTCTCGGCAAGCCACCAGCGGTCTTGTGCGTCGAGGGCCACTTCACCAGATCCAGCAAGGTTGTCGAGCATGAGTAAATGGTCGTACAACCGCCGGTCCATGAGGATGGAGTCGGCGTGGGCTGCCAACTCAGGAGAGATGAGCGCCTCGATCTCATCCAGTCGGTCAGTGGTGTCCGCATCTTTGCGCGTCCAGAAGGTGTTGGCCACCGTGGCCAGACCTAGCCCCGCGAGTTCCCAATCGCGGATGGTCTGGGCGCCCGCAGGGTGGGAAAGCAGTGCGTCGAGCCCTGCGCGTTCCTCGACCATGGTAACACGAAATGCCGTCAGATAGGAGTCGTCCCCAATGGCGGGGAAGTCAGGCAGGGTGTACCGGGCCGAACCGGTAGTGGATGCCACAGAAATCAGCGGGAAAAGCACATCGGACAGTATATAGAGGCCGAGCAGGACGGCTTTCTCCCCATTTCACGAAAATAGTTGCTTGACGGTATTCCCAAGCCATCTTTCGGGGTGTAGCGTGAGTTCAACGTATGTGGTCTGGGGACATGCCACAAGGAGACAGGGAAGTTCAATGCGTCAAGGTTATCGGGGAGTGGCGCTGCTAGCAGCCACGTTGTTGTT
>JAISJO010000098.1 GCA_031261485.1 Propionibacteriaceae bacterium
CGGTTTGAAGACCGCAACAGTAGCCACCAGCGCCTCGACAACACCACGCGCCATTGCTTCTAGTCCCTGCACGTCATGAGACACACCCCAGGCGTCGAGGACCGCGCCATGCGGGTCGATCCCCACGCACAAGGGCCCCAACGTCTCGACCCGCTGCGCGAGCCTTTCGAGGTAAGGCGTGGCTGACTCACCGCCCACCGCTGATATGTTTTCCCTTGTCATCTCAATACTCTCCAATACCTTAGGAACCACTGATTATTGACCACTTTGTCCGTCATCCTGCGCGAAGTCGCAGTATCCAGGGTTGTCAGATGGATTCTGCGACTTCGCGCAGAATGACGAGGGGCGCCAGCCAGTGTTTCCGCAATCTCGTTCATTTGCGTCCCGTCTCATTGATGGCCGCCACCAAGGCAGGGCCGGAGTAAATGAACCCCGTGTACACCTGAACAAGCGCCGCCCCGATGTCGAGCATGGCCCGGGCATCGTCAGCAGTCATGATTCCCCCCGACGCGATAACGGGCAATGACGTATGCGCAACTACTCGCTCCACGACCTCACGCGCACGAACAGTCAACGGTGCACCAGACAGTCCCCCGCTCTGGCCTGCCCAGCGTACGTCCGCAGAAGCAATCCCCGACCGAGCCAGGGTTGTGTTCGTGGCGATGAACCCGGACGCGCCCGCCGCCTCGACAACCTCCACCAACGAGTCGATTTCGGAATCACTCAGGTCGGGAGCCATCTTCACAAAGATTGGTAACGGCCCGCCGTCACACCCCCCGGCTTCCTCAACCAAAGCACTGACAATGCCAGTAATATGCTCGCTGCCCTGCAACTGGCGCAAACCGGGCGTGTTCGGGCTCGACACATTGACCGCCACGTAATCGGCGACCTGGGACACTGCCCGGAAACTCGCCACATAATCGGCCACGGCGTCGTCGAGGTCCACGACCTTAGTCTTGCCGATGGACACTCCCAGCGGAATCCCCAAGGTGTTCTCTCCGCGCTTGACGCCCCACGCCCCCAGCCGAGCAGCGAGAGCACGAGCACCCTCGTTGTTGAACCCCATGCGATTGATGAGTCCATGTGAGTTGACTAGGCGGTACACGCGCGGCTTCGGGTTGCCGGGTTGCGCAGAAGCGGTGACCGTGCCGAGTTCTGCGAAGGAGAAACCCAGGTGCGCCCACATGCGCGCCGCTTTGCCGTCCTTGTCTAGACCGGCGGCCAAACCCACGCGGCCAGGGAACTGAATGCCAGCGACCTCAACCGGATCGTGAGGCCTCCCACATACCCAAGAAGCAATGTTCGCAACCGGTGTGCCCGACAGACACGCCAGCAGTCGAATCGTGTCCTCATGGATCGCCTCAGGATTGCCGCCATGCGCGCGGAACAGCAGGGGGCGAAGCCCACCATACCCAATCCTCAGCAAGTCAGCGCGCACCACGAGAGTCCTCAATCTCATCCAGGTGAGTTCTCAGGGCGCGCATCTCCTTCATGACCTAGTTCTCCTTCTCGGCATCAGAGTTCTCAACCCCGGAACCCAAGCTCCCTTTGACCAACTCTGGCGAAGGAGCCCCTTTCTCCGGCCTCATGAGCGGCGCCCATTCCTGCAAAGGACGCACCGACACTTGCCCCTTGCGGGAAGCAGCAATACCTTGTACAACGGCGATGAGCCCTTGGACAGTGGTCACACACGGGATATCTGCCATCACGGCCGCCGAGCGCAGACCGTACCCGTCACGCCTCGTCGCGCCGGCAGAGGACCCGCCGTGGGGGGTGTTGATGATGAGGTCCACCTCGTGATTCAGGACTCGGTCCACGATGGTCGGCTCGCCCGTCGGCCCAGCCCCTTCATGACGTTTCCGCACCACCGACGCCGATATCCCATTGCGACGCAGGACCGCAGCAGTTCCTGTCGTGGCATAGAGGGCGAAGCCCATATCCTCCAGCATCTCCATGGGCAAGATAGTATGGCGCTTGTCGGAATCGGCTATGGAGACGAAAACAGAGCCTTCCAAGGGAAGAGGCCCGTACGACGCCGCCTGCGACTTGGCGAAAGCGATACCGAACGACGCATCCAAGCCCATGACCTCGCCTGTCGACCGCATCTCCGGCCCGAGCAGGGTGTCCACGCTCGTGCCCTCCGCCGTCTGGAAGCGATTGAAGGGCATGACGGCCTCTTTAACCGCCACCGGCGCGGACTCGGCAGGCGTAGAACCGTCTCCAGTCGCCTTCAACATCCCGGAATCTCGAAGCTCGGCGATGCTCGCCCCCAACATGATGAGCGCGGCGGCCTTGGCCAGTTGAGTGTCGGTTGCCTTCGACACGAAAGGCACAGTGCGACTTGCCCTGGGGTTGGCCTCTAGGACGTACAACGTGTCGCCGACAAGGGCGTACTGGATGTTGATAAGTCCGCACACCCCCACTCCCTCAGCAATAGCCCGTGTTGAACGACGAATGTTCTCCACCACTTCCGCGCCAAGGGTGATGGGCGGCAACGCACATGCTGAGTCGCCGGAATGCACCCCGGCCTCTTCGATGTGCTCCATGATGCCCCCGACGTACAGGTCCGTTCCGTCGAACAGGGCGTCCACGTCGATTTCGATGGCGTCATCCAGGAACTTGTCCACCATGATGGGACTGTCCTCGCTTGCCAGAGTGACTGTCGTGACATAGGTCGTCAGCGTCTGATCGTCGTACACGATCTCCATGCCGCGCCCGCCCAAGACATAACTGGGACGCACAAGCACAGGATAACCAATGTCTCCTGCGATGGCGCAGGCCTCATCAGCGGAACGTGCCATGCCGTAGCGCGGAGCAGGCAACCCAGCGTCGGCCAGAACCTTCCCGAACGCGCCCCTCTCCTCCGCAAGGTCAATTGCCTCAGGAGAAGTGCCCACAATCGGCAATCCTGCTTCTTTCAGAGCGGCGGCGAGCTTGAGTGGAGTCTGCCCACCCAGTTGCACAATGACTCCAGCGACAGGACCTGCGGCAACCTCAGCGGCGTACACCTCCAGGACGTCTTCCAACGTCAGCGGCTCGAAATACAACCTGTCGGACGTGTCGTAGTCAGTGGACACAGTCTCGGGATTGCAATTGACCATGACGGTTTCGTATCCAGCCTTGGACAGTGCCATCGACGCATGCACACAGGAGTAGTCAAACTCGATGCCCTGCCCAATGCGATTGGGGCCAGAACCGAGAATGAGCACAGCCGGTTTCTTCCGAGGCGCGACTTCGGTCTCTTCATCGTAGGTCGAATAGTGGTAAGGCGTACGTGCTGCGAACTCGGCGGCACAGGTGTCCACAGTCTTGTACACCGGGCGCACACCCAGAGCCCAACGCAGACTCCGCACTTCGGCACCGCTCAGCCCGCGCAACTCCCCGATTTGCTCGTCTGACAAGCCATGACGCTTCGCCATCCGTATCACATCAGCGGTCAGTTCTTCGGCGGAAGCGACCTCTTGAGCCACATCCAGAACGAGGACCAACTGGTCGAGGAACCACGGATCGATCATGGTCGATTGGTGTACTTCGGCCGTCGACGCCCCTGCCCGCAGAGCTTGGACCACATCCTGGAGTCGCCCATCATGGGGACGAGCAGCATTGGTCAGTGCCTCTTGCATCTGAGGTATGGGACCCGTCAAACGCAGAGGAGCCCGGGAGTCCTCCAGGGACCTGAGCGCTTTACCCAGAGCCTCGGTGAAGTTACGCCCAATGGCCATCGCCTCACCAACAGACTTCATGTGCGTTGTCAGTGTGTCTTCAGCGGTCGGGAACTTCTCGAAGGCGAAACGAGGAACCTTGACCACGATGTAATCTAAGGTCGGCTCGAAACTCGCCGGAGTCTCACCGGTGATGTCGTTCGGAATCTCGTCCAGGGTGTAGCCAACAGCCACTTTGGCGGCGATCTTGGCGATGGGGAAACCGGTTGCTTTCGACGCCAGAGCCGACGAACGCGACACACGCGGATTCATCTCGATAACGATGACACGACCATTGTCGGGATTGACGGCGAACTGGATATTGCACCCACCCGTGTCCACTCCCACAGCGCGAATCACGGCGATACCGATGTCGCGCAAGCGTTGGAATTCGCGGTCTGTCAGGGTCAGTGCGGGGGCGACAGTGATGGAATCGCCTGTGTGCACGCCCATGGGGTCGAGATTCTCAATGGAACACACAATGACCACATTGTCTTTACGGTCACGCATGACCTCAAGTTCGAACTCTTTCCACCCCAAGATGGATTCCTCGACCAAGACCTCGGTGGTCGGCGAGGCGTCGAGCCCAATTTCGGCCATGGACCGCGCTTCAGCGTCGTCGTGCGCGAACCCCGAACCCACGCCGCCCATGGTGTACGACGGACGCAGGACCACAGGGTAACCCAGATTCTGCGCCGCAGTCACGACCTCATCGACGCAATGGCACATGGTGGAACGAGCGACTTCCGGAGGACCACCAGGCAGGTCACGCAGCGACTTGATGACCTCTTTGAACTGCTCCCGGTCTTCTCCGCGTTCGATAGCGGCAATGTTTGCGCCGATCAGCTCCACGCCGTATTTCTCCAAGACACCGCTACGATGCAGGGCCATGGCGGTGTTGAGGGCTGTCTGTCCGCCCATGGTGGCCAGGAGCGCGTCTGGCTTCTCACGAGCGATGATGCGTTCCACGAAGTCAGGGGTGATCGGTTCGATGTACGTCGCGTCCGCGAACTCGGGGTCGGTCATGATGGTCGCCGGGTTCGAGTTCACGAGGATGACCCGGAACCCCTCCTCGCGCAGGACGCGGCAGGCCTGAGTCCCGGAATAATCGAACTCGCAGGCCTGACCGATGACAATGGGTCCTGACCCGATGACAAGGATTGAGGAAATGTCTGTTCTACGCGGCATGACTAGCCTCCTTCCTGTCCATTCTCGCCATCATGTCGGTGAAGCGATCAAAGAGGTAAGCAGCGTCGTGCGGGCCAGCGGCGGCCTCGGGGTGATACTGGACAGAGAAACCAACAAGTTCACCATCGCGTCGCAATTCCAGTCCTTCGACCACGGAATCGTTGAGGTCGATGTGGCTGACTGAGGCGGTGCCGAATTCAGTCTCGACGCTGTGGTCCTGGGGAGCGTCCACGGCGAATCCGTGGTTGTGCGCCGTGATTTCCACGATGCCAGTGGTGAGGTCCTTGACAGGCTGGTTGATGCCACGATGGCCGTATTTCAGCTTGTAGGTCGAGAATCCGAGGGCTCGCCCGAAGATTTGGTTGCCGAAGCAGATACCGAAGTAGGGCAGGCCCGCGCCGAGAAGGTCGCGGAGAAGCTCCACAGCATGAGTTGCCGAGGCAGGGTCGCCGGGCCCATTGGAGAAGAAGACCCCGTCAGGATCGATGGCCTCGATGTCAGCCAGTGTTGCGGATTGTGGAAGGACATGGACTTCGATGCCCCGGCGACTCATCAATTGAGGCGTCATTGCTTTGATGCCGAGATCGACAGCGACCACGGTGAAGCGCTTCCTGCCTTGGGCGGGAACAACGTACGCTTTCGTGGTCGTTACCTCGCTCGCCAGGTCCGCTCCTGCCATGGGGGCGACCTGTCTTACCTTCTCAAGCAGGGATTCCAGGTCGAGGTCAACGGTGGAGATGCCGACGTTCATCGCACCTCGCTCGCGCAGATGGCGAGTCAGGGCGCGGGTGTCGATACCAGAGATACCGACGATTCCCTGGGATTCCAGTTCCTCAGTCAGGGGCCTCTTGGCTCTCCACGAGCTTGGTTTCGGCGAAGGGTCACGAACAACGTACCCGGCGACCCAGATGCGCCCGGATTCGTCGTCCTCGTCATTCCAACCAGTATTGCCGATGTGCGGAGCAGTGGCAATGACAACTTGGCGGTCGTAACTCGGGTCGGTCAGCGTCTCCTGATAACCGGACATGCCAGTGGCGAAGACGGCCTCTCCGAAAGTTTCGCCTTGTGCTCCGAAGGACTGGCCGCGAAAAGAACGACCGTCCTGGAGTACGAGTAGCGCGGGAACGGTCATGTTCTTTAGCTTACCTTTCTATGGGTTCGGATTCGTCAGTTATCCGTGTTGATGGAGTCGGATTCTCCGTGTCGTCAGTGTCTGCCTGTATTTCAGGCCCGCCTCGGTCGTCTGCGGACTCTTCGGGTTTCTCGTTCGACTGGCCTTCAGTCTCCGCTGGCTCTTCGGTAGTCGTCTCGGCCATCGACTCGGGTTCGGGTTGCGGTATGAGTGTTGCCACTTTGGAAAGCACCCCGGTCAGGAACGAAGGGGAAGAATCCGTGGACAACTCCTGTGCCAAGCCCACCGCCTCAGCGATAGCCACCGGCACGGGCACGTCAGCGAACAACATCTCATAACACGCCATGCGCGCCAGACAACGGTCAACGATGGGCATCCGCTCGACCGTCCAGTTTTCAGCCAGAGAAGGAGCAAGGTACCCGTCGATGAGGTAATCACGGTCGACCACGCCCCGCGCGAGCCGCAGAGAATACGCCGGAATGGGGCGCTCGTTCATGGTCTCGTAATCGCGGATCGCGTCCTCGATGGGGCATTCCCGCAAGTCAGCGGCATAGAGCAGGTCCAGGGCGTACTTCCTCGCCTTGCGCTGGCGCGACCTGTGCGGACCTTGTTTGGTCGAGGTCGATGTGGGCGCAGGTGGCGTTGCTGGCATCACGGACAATGATTCGGGCCGGGCCAGTTGCGTCACGGCCTCAGACACGGGAGATGTACGAGCCGTCGCGCGTGTCCACCTTGAGGCGCTCCCCCGTCGTGATGAACAGCGGCACCTGGATTTGTACGCCGGTTTCCAGCGTCGCGGGCTTCGTGCCGGCTGAGGAGCGGTCGCCCTGCAAGCCGGGTTCGGTGTACGTGACTTCAAGCTCAACAGACGAGGGAAGCTCGATGAAAAGCGGGTTGTCCTCGTGGAGCGCGACGGAGGCTGTGCCATTTTCGAGCAGGAAGTTCTTCGCGTCGCCCACGATTTCGTCCGGGATGATCATCTGCGAGTAATCAGCGGTGTCCATGAAGACGTACCCGTCGCCGTCGTGATAGAGGTACTGCATCTCGCGGCGGTCCACCTGTGCGTCCTCAACCTTGATATCGGAGTTGAAGGTGCGGTCCACGACCTTGCCTGTGAGAACGTGCTTCAGCTTGGTGCGCACAACAGTGTTGCCCTTGCCCGGCTTGTGGTGCTGGAACCAAGTAACAGTCCAGAGCTGCCCGTCTAAGTCGAGCACCGTCCCGTTATGGATGTCATTTGTCGAGATCATTAAGACGCCTTTCGTAATTCAACATGACAGTCTACCAAGTCGCGGGTATAAACCGCTGATGCGGCAGGAAAACCCTGCCTATTCACTCAACTCCTCTTCCGGCATTCCGGCCCGACACCTGCCAGCAGCGATTCCGGATCACTTAATGTCTTCCCGCACACGACACATCTGACACCGCGAAACACCTCAGTCGCAGCCACGACATTAGTATCCACGAACAGAGTCCAAAGGCCCGCCCTACTCGTCGTCAGTTAACACTGAAGCGACCTGAGCCATCTGCCACCGGCTGTAGCTGTCTATCTCGGTGATGTGTCGCTGAACTGTGGCTGGCGAGATGCCCAGCATGGCGGCCACCTCAGACGGGGAGGGAGCTGACCTTGGAGTGTCTGAGTCGGACGCCATACCAGCACACTCCGATGCGCGTTGTTATACAACCCTCACCCTCTGAGGCAGCCGATTCGCCAGTTGCGCTCTCCCGAAATCAGTGTTCATCGGATCGGTCGAGTCGACAATCGAATCCAGGATTCCCAGCCCTGCAGCAACAGCTAGCACAGACCCGATACTGACCCCCAAGTCACCAGCTTCGAGGCGCTGCACAGTTGACCGCGACACCCTGGCCCTCTCCGCCACGACCAGAACAGGCAAACTCAACATCTTCCGCCAAGTCCTGAGATGAGCACCGATGCTTCTGGCCGCCTTCACAGTCTTCTCCATGAGGTCAACTCTACGTCGAAATACTCACAAACGACACGATAAAGCCTATAACGGTTCAGATATGAGGCAAGCACGCCCCTCGCGCTCTAGTTCGTCGCGGCAAATCGCCCCCATCAGACGCGGCCAGATGTCCATGAATGGAGCGGCAGATCGCCCATACCAAGCCACTGGGGGCTTATTGACTTCTATCCACCATGGGAGTCCCGCTGTCTCCAACCTCAAACTCCAGCGGACAATCCGCCCTTTGCCTTATGGTCCGAGGTGGTCGACAGGGGCCAGGCTAGACAGTGTAGTTCTATTTCACTTATCTTCCGTTCTTGCCAGATATTTAAGATAGACTTTCACTATTGAGTGGAAGGAGGGAACTGTGATTGAACGCACAGCCTATCTTGATTGGTTGGATCGGTGGCGCGATCGGGATGTCATCAAGGTCATCACTGGTGTGAGACGTTGCGGCAAATCGACACTGCTGGAGCAGTATCGAGACCGCCTGAGAGCCGAGGGAATACCGAGCGAACGCATGGTCTTTCTCGACTTGGAATCGTTCGACAATCGTGAAGTCGCAGCAAGCAAGGATTCTCTCTACCAGCATGTCATGAACCTCGTGCCTCCCACAGGCCGCACCTACGTTTTCATCGACGAGGTGCAGCAAGTGCCCGAATTTGAGAAAGCAGTGGGTGCGCTGTTTGCGACCAAGTCAATCGACCTCTACTTGACTGGCTCGAACGCTCACTTGCTTTCGGGGGAGTTGGCAACTCTTCTTACTGGTCGTCATGTTGAGGCGTCCATTCTGCCCTTGTCTTTCGCTGAGATGGCGCCGACTATTGCCCAGGCGGGAAGTTTGGACAAGTACTACCGTTTCGCACGCCTTGGTTCCTTCCCTTTCACAACTACTCTTAACGAAGAGAGCTTAGTCACCGAATATCTCACCGGCGTCCTCAACACCATCTTGACCAGGGATGTCGCCGTCAGGAAAAAGGTTGCCAACATGGGCACACTTTTCAATCTAGTCGAGTTCATGGCTGACAACATCGGCAACTTGACTTCGGCCAAGCGTATCGCGGACACCATGACATCCATGGGGCAAAAAGTGACAATGCCCACAATCGAGAACTACCTCGACGGTCTGACGGAGGCATTCCTCCTCTACCCGGTGGGTCGCTATGACATCCGAGGAAAGCGCCGGATGGAGCGAATCCGCAAGTACTATCTCGTCGATCCGGGGTTGAGAACAACTCTGCTAGGAAACTCGTCACCTGACCGAGGCCGGGTGTTGGAAAACATCGTCTACCTTGAACTGCGCCGTCGCGGCGGACGGATCTATGTCGGGAAGCTGGATAGCGCCGAAGTTGACTTCATTGTCGAAG
>JAISJO010000017.1 GCA_031261485.1 Propionibacteriaceae bacterium
TATGTTCCCCGCTGTCGCACCCGACTTCTTCAAGCATCGCGCTGAAGGTCCCAAGTCTGTGGCCAAGTCCGAGGCGCAACTTGCCGCTGAGAAGGAAGCCGCAGCCTCTGGCTCGACAACCGCAGCAGTGGGCGCCATCACGTACAACGTTGCCGTTGGCGGACGTACCCACACAGTGAAGGTCGAGAGGGCCTGACATGGCGAAAGCGACCACGATGAACCAACTCGTGGAGGACCTCGAAAAGAAGAGGGCCGCCATGGAGTTGGGAGGCGGCAAGGCTCGCCTCGACAAGCTGCGTTCAGCAGGCAAGAAAACTGCTCGTGAGCGCTTGGATGCCCTGCTTGACAAGGGGACATTCCAGGAGACGGGGCTGTTCCGCAAGAACCGTACGGTCACCTTTGGTATGGACACCGCTGAGCCTGCCGCTGACGGCGTGGTGACCGGCGTCGGGACTGTCTATGGCCGCCCGGTCAACGTGGCGAGCCAGGACTTCACCGTCATGGGCGGTTCGGCTGGCGAAATCCACTCGCTCAAGGTCGTCGCCATGATGGAGCAAGCCCTCCAGAACGGCAACCCCTTCGTGTTCATCAACGACTCGGGCGGCGCGCGTGTGCAGGAAGGCATCGACTCCCTCCATGGCTATGGCGCGGTCTTTTACGCGAACGTCCAACTGTCCGGTGTGGTGCCCCAGGTCTCCGTGATCTGCGGTCCTTGTGCTGGCGGCGCTGCGTACTCCCCAGCCTTGACTGACTTCATCATCCAGACTCGCAAAGCCCACATGTTCATCACGGGCCCGAACGTCATCAAGCAGGTGACGGGCGAGGACGTGACCCAGGACGACTTGGGTGGCGCGGATGCCCACATGCAGAAGTCCGGCGTCATCCACTTTGTGGCCGATGACGACGACCAGGCTCTTCTCATCGCGCAGAAGCTCCTGAGCTTCCTGCCGCAGAACAACACTGAGGACCCGCCCATTGTCGATGCAGACCCGGTGGTCACTCCCGACCTGAGCCTGCGCGACATCGTGCCGCTGGAAGGGACCAAGGGGTACGACGTGCGCGAGGTCATCCGCAAGATCTCCGACCACGCCGACTTCCTGGAAGTACACGCCGAGTATGCGAAGAACATTGTCGTGGGCTTTGGTCGTATCAACGGCCGTTCGGTGGGCTATGTGGCAAATCAGCCATCAGCAATGGCCGGTGTCCTGGACATCAATGCTTCCGACAAGGGATCTCGCTTCATTCGGTTCTGCGACTCGTTCAATATTCCGATTGTCACGCTCGTGGATGTGCCTGGCTTCTTGCCTGGTGTCGCCCAGGAGCATGGCGGCATCATCCGCCACGGCGCCAAGTTGTTGTTCGCCTATTCCGCATGCACGATTCCCCTTGTCACAGTGGTCTTGCGTAAAGCGTACGGTGGGGCTTACCTCGCCATGGGCTGCCGCGACTTGGGCGCTGACGCTGCCTTCGCGTGGCCGACCGCTGAGATTGCTGTCATGGGCGCCGAAGGTGCGGCGGCGGTGGTCTTTGCTCGCGAAATCAAGGCCGCTGAGGACCCGGATGCTCGCAGGGCTGAGTTGATCGAGGACTACCGCGACACATTCTCGACGCCTTTCATGGCTGCTTCGCGCGGTCTGGTGGACGAGATCATCGATCCGGCTGAAACCAGGGCCAAGATCGCGTTCGCATTGGAACAGTTGGCTGGCAAGCGCAAACTTCGCCCCGCCAAGAAGCACGGCGTCTTCCCGTCCTAAGGAGTATGTGATGCGTAAAGATAGCAAAGATAGTGAACTGCTGGAACTCGTCAAGACCCTTCAGGGCGAAGTACACGACCTCAAGAGACAAGTAAAGTCGCTGAAACTGGTCGATGCGCCCGACGTGTCCGAAGACGTCCTTGTGGCTATCGCCGCCGGTGTCGCCGCCTACATTGGGTATGCCGGTGAGCGCCGCCAGCCCCGCTTCGAGCCCGTTTCCTCATGGAACCGTGCGACGAAGATTTCCCGCCTGAACCACACGCCGACCATTTCTCGGTAACAAGGAGTGATGAAATGAATCTTAAAGTAACCGTCAATGGAACTGCGTACGCTGTCGAGGTCGAGGTCGATGAAACCCCCGCGACCCTGCCCCCCGTGTACATCGGTGGCGGCTCGGGCGTTGCTGCCGCTCCGAGTGCTGCAGCACAGGCGGCGTCCAATGCCGTCACGGCCCCTCTCGCCGGGTCTGTCCGCAAAATCCTCGTCAAGGAAGGCCAGTCGGTAGCCGCAGGCGATGTCGTAGCCGTCCTCGAAGCCATGAAAATGGAGACCGAAATCACCGCCCCCAAGGCAGGCAAGGTGTCCCGCGTCGTGGCCAACGTAGGCGATGCTGTACAAGGTGGCGACGTCCTCGTCGAAATCGGCTAAGGATTCTCGGTAACTGGGCGCGACAAGCCCATTCGGTATCTTGCAGACTTTTCAACCGGGAGTTTGCAGACTTTTCAACCGGTATCTTGCAGGGATTCTGACCGGTATCTTGCAGATTCCGGGGTAGTCCTTGCGGGTCGAGGTGGGTTTGGCTCTCCTGACGCTCCTCTCAGCGGGTAGGCTCGGTGGGTGGAGAGGAATACCATGTCTACCTTGGACGAACTGAAGCAACGTACATCCGTGCGCATCTTTGAAGACCGGGCCATCGACGCACAGGCGCGCGACGAGATTCTGGCGTGTGCATTCGCGGCGCCCACGGCTGGCAACCAGATGTTGTACACCATCCTCCAGATCGACGACCAATCCATCAAGGACCGCCTGGCAGTCCTCTGTGACAACCAGCCGTTCATCGCCCATGCGCCCCTAGTGCTGGTCTTTCTGGCCGACTGTCGACGCTGGTACGACGCCTACACAGCAGCGGGCTGCCAGCCGCGTGACCCTGGTGTGGGCGACCTCATCCTGGCTTGTGAAGATACAATGGTGGCTGCGCAGAACGCCGTGACGGCTGCCCAACATCTCGGGATTGGCTCCTGTTACATCGGGGATATTGTGGAGAACCACGACGACGTTGTGGCCCTGCTCAACCTCGACAAATGGGTGTTCCCTGTGGCCCTCGTCGTCTTCGGTTACCCCACCGAGCAGCAGAAGCGCCGGGCCAAACCGATCCGTTTCGCCGCCGAGCACATCGTCCTCCACGACACCTATCGCCGCTTGTCAGAGGAGGAGCTTCGCGCCATGTACACCGAGCGCGGCGAGGACTTCGACACCTTCGTACCTGCGACGTGCGCCCGGAAGTACATGTCCGATTTCTCCGCCGAGATGAGCCGCTCCGTCGCAGAATACTTGAAAGCCTATAGCTGATCATCATGCCACTCGTCATCCTCATCCTCGGCGCGGCCGCGTCAATCGCCAACATGATCGTGCGTGCTCGTGGCGCGTCTTGGCTCGCCTTTACCCTCAAGACCATCTCCGGCGCACTGTTCTGCATCCTGGGATTCATGGGGCTCTACCACATCGTCGTGAGCTTCGACTCACCCGCCCTCGGCCAACTCGCCGCACTGGGCGTCCTGGTGTGCATCGGGCTCTTCTTCGGACTCCTCGGCGACATCGTGCTCAGTCTGAAAGACCTTGTCCCGTCCATGTTCGACAAGTTTCTGACCTGGGGATTCGTCCTGTTCGCCCTGGGCCACGTGGCCTTCATCGCCGGGCTCATCCGGGGCTGGGACACGCCCTTCCCCTGGGTTCCCATCGGCATCTGCGCGGTCGTCGTCCTCGGTTTCGTGGTCTGCGAGAAGGTCTTGAAATTGGACTTCGGCAACTTCAAGTGGGTCGTCGCCGGGTATGGAGTCCTCCTGACCATGCTGCCGTCCATGGGTTTCTTCACTCTGGCTTTCGGCACTCACCCGGAGGCCACAATCTCCGGCGCGCTCGTACAACCGCTCATCATGGCCATCGCCGGAATCAGCTTCATGATTTCCGACCTCGTGCTCGCCTGGACGTACTTCGGCCCACAGAAGGACCGCCCTTGGGAGCATGTCACATGTTACGTTTTCTATTACCTCGCCCAGTTCGCTATCGCCGGGTCATTGCTCTTTGTCTGAGTGATTGGTGCCGCCCACAACCTTGCGCGCAGCAGCGACAATCTGGTCCAGGTGACTGAAAGACCACACCATTGCTGCATCAAAGGCCTTGTCAGGAAGTAAGGAGTGGGCGGTCGGCAGCATGATCGCTCCGAATCCTCGACGGTAACGCGCCCGCGGGCGCTTGGTCGTGGCAGCATTCGCAATGACCTTTCCGAGCACTGCGGGGTCGGTGCCCGCATACCCGTCAGCGATGAAGTCGAAAGCGTCGGCGTACCCGCGCACAAGGGCGGAATACCTTCCCAGCCCGGAGGTTTGGCGCATGTGCTGAGCCGCGATCTTCATGAAATCAGTGCGGATGAGGCCCGGTTCGACCAGGACGACCTCGACGCCATGAGGGCCGACCTCCTGGCGCAGGACATCAGAGAGCGCCTCGATGGAGTATTTCGTGGCGTGGTACCACCCAGCAGGCGCGGTCGCAAAGAGTCCCCCTATGCTAGAGACATTCACAATTCGTCCATGCCCAGCAGCCAGCATGGTCGGCAAGACGAGTTGTACAAGCCGCATTGCACCAAAGACGTTGACCTCGAATTGGTGCCGGGCTTCGGATATGGGGACTTCCTCGATGGTGCCGAAGGAGCCGTAGCCCGCGTCATTGACGAGGATGTCGAGGCGTCCTCCAGTCTCCCGCAGCAGAGTGGCCATCCCCTCGGATATCGAGTCTTCGCTTGTCACATCCATGTGCAGGGTACGGACGCCCAGAACTTCGAGGTCCGGCATCGACCTGCGCGCAGCGGCGTACACCCTCACCCCGCGCTCCCACAATCGAAGAGCGGCCTGGTTGCCCATCCCGGAAGATGCGCCGGTGACAAGTGCGATTGAGGTCATAGGGCTTACCCTACTGGATGGGCACTCCTCGCCCAGACCAAGCGCTCACACCGCAACCAGCGTCCTCGGCCTCTTCCATCATCCTGCGCGAATGACGAGGCGCACTAATCACTGGTTCTCTTGCGTACCGGGCTCAGCCCCTGTACACCTTGTGGTTGGCGGCTTGTGCCACGGGACGGATGACCAAGCGGTCAATGTTGACGTGCGGCGGGCGGGTGGCCATCCAGGCGATGGCGTCCGCGATGTCGTCGGCCACCAGCGGCTCGGCCACCCCCGCGTACACAGCGTCCGCTTTGGCTTGGTCTCCACCGAACCTGACAAGGGAGAACTCTTCGGTATGGACCATGCCGGGGGAGATCTCGCACACCCGGATCGGCTCACCGTTGAGTTCCAGACGCAGGGAACCCGCCATGGACCGCTCGGCTGCCTTGACCCCGCAGTAACCGCCGCCACCTTCGTAGGGCGCTTCGGCCGCAGTGGAGGTCACGAAAACAATAGTTCCCGACTAGGCACGTAAGGCGGGCAGGAGGGCTTGTGTGACGCGGGCCGCTCCCAGGACGTTGATCTCGTACATGCGACCCCAGTCGTCCAGGGGAGTCTTCTCCAGCCAGTCCTGGCCGAGCGCCCCACCCGCATTGTTGACGAGTACGTCCAGGTCAGCTCCCACAACCGTGGCGAGACGAGCCACATCGTGAGGCACAGTCACGTCGCATTGGACGGCGACTCCGCCGATTTCAGCGGCCAGGGCCTCAATACGATCCACGCGCCGAGCAGCGCAATACACAATGAAATCCTTCGACAACGCTCGAGCGGTGGCCGCCCCGATACCCGACGATGCTCCCGTGACAACAGCTTTACCCTTCATGGTGAATAGTCTAGTGATTGGTGGTCGCCCCAGGTGACAGCGCAAAATGACGACACGGGTTTATTCCTCTCTGCAACAGGCATCCCGGGTTCCATGGCGGCATGGCCACAGCGGTAGGCTTGGTCCCATGACGTACACACTGATTCTTCTTCGCCATGGCGAGTCCGAATGGAATGCCACCAACCAATTCACCGGCTGGGTGGACGTGGATATCAACGAAAAGGGCATCCGCGAGGCCAAGCGTGGCGCGGAGTTGCTCAAGTCTGAGAACCTGCTGCCTGACGTGGTCCACACTTCCGTCCTTCGCCGGGCCATCCACACCGCATACCTCGCGCTCGACGGCTGCGACCGCCACTGGATCCCCGTTCGCCGTTCCTGGAGGCTCAACGAGCGCCACTACGGAGCTTTGCAGGGCAAGAACAAGACGCAGATTCGTGACGAGTTCGGCGAGGAGCAGTTCATGGTGTGGAGGCGTTCGTACGACGTACCGCCGCCCGTGCTGGCTATCGACGACCAGTATTCCCAGTTCAACGACCCACGCTACACATGGCTGCCTCCCGAGGCGCGTCCGCAGACCGAATGCCTCAAGGACGTCGTCGTGAGGATGCTGCCTTATTGGTATGACTCGATTGTGCCGGACCTGCGCGATGGCAAGACCGTCCTCGTCGCCGCTCATGGGAACTCGCTGCGCGCTCTCGTCAAGCACCTCGACGGCATCTCGGACGCCGACATCGCGGGTTTGAACATCCCCACAGGCATCCCGCTGCTCTACGAACTGGACGACGACCTGCGCCCGCTCACTCTTGGTGGGAAGTACCTCGATCCTGAGGCCGCCGCTGCCAGCATTGAAGCGGTCAAGAACCAGGGCAAGAAGTAAGGCAAAGCCGAAGACTCTGGGGACGGGCATCAAGTGCTCCGCCCATTGTCATACCCTTACTCCTAGTCAGGGCAGTTTACGCGTGACGACCCTGAGTTGCGCGCCCTATCCTTCCTCCTTGAGGATGAGGCTGTCGTCGCCTGCCTAGTCCTCCAGAATGGTCCACGTTAGGGGCCAGGTTGGTTGTCGTGGTAGAATAGTGGGCACCGGAAAGGGGTTATGAAATATGTCATTCTCTATTGGCGAGACGGTGGTCTATCCTAATCATGGGGCTGCTGTCATCGAAGATATTGAGACCCGGTGCATCAAAGGCGAGGACAAGCTTTACCTTGTTCTGCGTATCGTCGGTCAGTCTGATTTGGTCGTGCGTGTGCCTGCCTGCAACCTCGATCTGGTCGGGGTCCGCGATGTAGTCGGCGGTGAAGACCTCGAAAAAGTATTCTCTGTGCTGAAAGCGCAAGATGTCGAGGAACCGACCAACTGGTCTCGTCGTTTCAAGGCCAATCTGGAGAAGATTCACTCCGGAAATGTTGTGAAGGTCGCCGAAGTTGTGCGCGATCTGTGGCGTCGTGAGCATACTCGCGGACTATCTGCTGGCGAGAAGAGGATGCTGGCCAAAGCGCGTCAGAACCTCGTCTCCGAGTTGGCCTTGGCCGAGCGCGTGGACGAGGCGCGCGCCGAAGTACTTCTCGATGAAGTGCTTGCCTCTGTCGAGAAGTGAGCCGTTCCACCGAATCCGTGGCCGCCATCGTCGTCGCGGCTGGTTCGGGGGTGCGTTTGGGGCGCGAAATCCCCAAAGCAGCTATTGAAATTGGTGGAGTCCCTATTGTCGTGCGCGCTGTGCGGTCCATGATTTCTGGAGGGGCCGACCGAGTGATCGTGGCCGCGCCGGAGGCATGGGTCGAGCGCTTCGCTCAATGGCTAGCAGCGTACGGCGACCGGGTCACTGTCATCGCAGGTGGTCTCTTGCGACAAGATTCCGTCCGGTTGGCTCTGGGTTATGTCGGCAACGCGGGCATTGTTCTGGTCCATGATGCCGCGCGTGCCCTTGCTCCTGCTTTCATCGTGGATCGTGTCATTGAGGCGATTCGCGGAGGCGCTCAAGCGGTCATTCCCGTTGTGCCTCAGATTGATTCGCTCCGACGTACACGCAAGGGCTCGACCGTGCCCGTGGACCGTTCCTCCTACCTGCGCGTGCAAACCCCCCAAGGGTTCACCACCGCCGTCATCAAGCGCGCCCATGAAGCCGTGGGAACGACCGAATACACCGATGACGCAACGATGTGCGAAGCGGTCGGCGCGGAGGTTACGACGGTCCCTGGCGACGGGTTGGCGTTCAAGATAACCGAACCAATGGACCTTGTGCTCGCCGAAGTCATCGCACGCGGCGAGTGAGTCAGTGATGCCGACCATTCGCACCGGCATTGGCACGGATGCCCATCAATTAGTCAAAGGCCGCCCCATGTGGATGGCTGGGCTTCTATTCGAGGACGAGTTGGTCGGTCCTGAAGGTCATTCCGATGGTGACGTGGCTTGTCACGCGGCATGTGACGCTCTCTTGTCGGCTGCCGGATTGGGTGACCTCGGAGCCATATTCGGAACGGCTGACCCTCAATGGGCCGGTGCCAGCGGGGTCGCTTTGTTGACGGAAGTTGTACGGCGGGTCCGCGAAGCAGGCTTTACCGTTTCCAATGTGGCCATCCAAGTTGTGGGTAATCGTCCCAAGATGTCCGGTCGTCGCGCAGAGGCCGAAGCCGTGCTCTCAGAAGTTGTCGGTGCGCCGGTGTCGCTGTCCGCGACCTCAACGGACGGGTTGGGATTCACAGGCCGAGGCGAGGGGATTGCTGCAATCGCGTCGGCGCTCGTGGTGGCTGACTGACCCTCGCGTCAACTCACTTGGTTGTCGGGAGCGACGAAGGTATTGCACACTCCGACCGAGGGTGTGGCCATGCCAGCGGTGACCCACGCGGCCCTATTGACTCCCATACCGTGGTCGTCTTCATTCGGGATGGTGCCACCCAAGAGATTGAATAGCTGCGCGATGTTGGCCTCGTCGCTGTCGCTGAGTTGGGCAGAGTCTCGCACGGAGTTGAGGAAGACCCCGGCAAAGCAGTCGGCTTGCATCTCTGTGCGGCGACTCCACTGCATCTGCTCCGCCTCAGTGGTGGCGTCTTCCTCCAGCATGGCTTCGCTCATCAGAATCATAGTTCGATACTGAATGGCATGCCCGAACTCATGGGCGATAACAGACTCGGCCAGGAATCGCATGGCCTGGATCGAGGAAGGAAAGGCTTCGATGAGATCCTTGGCGTAATAAATCTGCTGGTCAGCTGTGCAATAGACGGCGTTCATCATGGGCATAGCCCCGCACTGCGAGGTGATCTCCTGGGTGTACACGGTGACTGACGGATGAGGCAGATCGAACCCAGCTTGTACCACTGCGGGATACCACGATGTCATGAGGCAGTCCACAAACTCGTTCATGTGTTTCTCGATGTCCTTGATCGACCCACTGACTAAATCAACATTGGTTATTTCACAATCAATGGGCGTCAGTTCCTGGGAGTAGATGGTGGAACTGGTGAGGATGGTGTCGATCTGAGAGTACGCCGGCCACGGCGCTGGGGCGGGGTTGAGGTCGGGCGGGCCTGGGGTGTACACCGTGGAGGTGGGGGTGGTCGGGCTGGGCTTCGTCGTCGGTGGGGTGTACGTCGAATAGGTCGGCCTGGTGGGGGTCGGATTGGTTATTCCGGAGATGAAGGAACCGACGATGGGTCCCACGATGAGTAGAGCGACCAGAGTCAGAATGATGACGGTGGTGGCAGACGGTCCCTTCTTCTTCGGTGGCCCCCATTGGCCTGGGGTGTACTGCTGGCCACTCCACGGACCGTACTGTTGGGGATACTGTCCGTAGGTCGGGGTTTGTCCGTACGTTTGTCCGTACGGTGCTTGGCCGTAGGGAACAGGCTGGCCATACTGCGGGGGGCGATACGTTGCGGGCACTTGGGGGGCAGGGGAGCCATATCCTCCCGAGGACTGCCAAGGGCTTGTGGTAACAGGAGACCAGGAAGGCCTTTGTCCGCTGGCCCACGGCGAGGAAGTCGCCCAAGGGGAGGACTGAGTTGCCCAGGGAGAGCCCGTCGGGGCAGATGGGCGATACTGGGGAGCGGGTTGGCCGTACTGCGAGGGCGCCGGGCCATAGGGGCGCTGCTGGTATTGCGACGAGGCCGCATAGGTTCCGTACGGTTGTACGGTTGGCTGGCGGGGAGCAGGCTGTCCAGCAGGCGGCGGATACGACTGCCCCACAGGTGCGGATTGGCGCGGTGCGGGCTGACCAGGGGCGGAGGCGGGTTGGCCGGTAGGCGGGGGGAAGGACTGCGAGGTGGGCGCGGCTTGGCGGGGTGCGGACGGCACAGGAGCTGAAGCGGGCTGGCCAGTGGGAGGTGGGAAGGAACGCGAGCCGTAGTCCGTCAGTGGTCTGTACGTCGGCGCGGGGGCTGCTGCTGGTTGCGCTGGGGCTGCGGGTTGTGGCGGGCTCGTCGGTTGAGTGCCGTACCGGGGAGCGGGCGTACCGGCGGACGGGGCGGGAGAAGCGGACGGGGCGGGAGCAGCATAGCGTGGAGCAGGGGTGCCCGCAGATGCGGTGGGCGTTGTTGGGCGTGGAGCGGGCGTTCCCACAGAGGCTGATGGGGCGGACCAGCGGGGGGCGGGCGTTCCGACCGATGCCGAGGGTGTGGTCAGGCGGGGAGCAGGTGTTCCGGCGGACGGGGTGGGAGCAGTGAAGCGCGGGGCCGGAGTACCAGCAGTCGCCGTGTCACCTAAGCGGGGAGCGGGGGCCCCAAGCGGGGTGGAAGGCTGGGCTGGCACAGGCCTCGCAGGCGGCGCTTGTGGCGGTTGGGGAGCCGAAGGTGCGGGCCAGCGGGGCGCGGGAGTCGTCGGCGGGACCCCCTGCGCGGCAGGGGCGGGCCAGCGTGGATCGGACCAGCGTGGAGCGGGCGCGGAGGGTGACGTTGGCGCGACCGGTGCGGGCGTCACTGGTGGCGTGGCCTGCCCAGACGCAGGCGGGACAGGCTTGGCGGGAGATGCTGGTTCGCCGGTGGGAGGCGGATACGTCGGTCTCGACCGGGGATACCACGAACCAGTGTCACTCATATATTCAAGGATAGCCGGTCTGGAGGGTTCGACTTCTACTACTTTCCGGATTTCTTCTTCACGGTTCGTTTCAGCAATGTCGCCAACCTTCATTCGCCGGTCGCGGAATGTCATCGGGCCGCTAAGATGGTGCATATCCTCGGAAAGTAGGCTTCATGAAACGCACAGTCTCCGTCCTGATAGCAGCCATTGTCGGCCTTGCTGCAACTGTGGCCACCGTGTCGAGCGCTAGTGCCGCTACAGCAGACGCCATCGATATTCAGGCCAAGCTGACCCGCGAAGGTGTCCTGACCGTCACACAGACTGTGACTCTCGGCTCGGGGGATGCCAGCGAGGAGACGTTTACCCAGACCATACCGTCGTCCCTGGATTTGTCCGGTCACCGTTTCGCCTATACCGTCGCCGATGTGGCTGTAGTCGGCACGGGTACGGGACAGGCAACTGTGTCCACAGGCAAGGACGCCGTGGACATCTCCGTTCCTGCGTCGATGTCGCCTTTCACCCTGACGTACACCGTGACTGGAGCGACAACTAACGCTGTCGATGGCAATGTGGACTTCACCTGGATACTCTTGCAAGGACTGTCCGTGGATATCTCCCAAGTGACAGGAACGGTGGAGGTGCCGCCGGGTGCAATCAACTACGCTTGCCAGTCTGGGATGTTGGGCGCTTTGCATACCTGCTCGACCTATGGCGGTGGCCTCCACGGCAACACCGCCTTGTCCTTTACCGACAAGAACCTCACCGCTGGCAATGTCCTTCAGGCTGGCATCATCTTCCCACAAGGCCCTGTCGAAGTGACGGAACAGGTTGCACCCATATGGACTCTGGGGCGTGCGTTGACGCTAGGCGGTACTCAGTTGGGCATTGCGGCTGGGTTATTGGTCGTTGGCGGACTCGCCTTGTTTGGAGTATGGCGCATTGTGCGCAGGGGCGGGTACAAGGGTGTGCCGTTGTCTATTGCTGGATTCACCAAGAATGAGTCAGGGGAGGTCGAGTTCCACACCCAACCAATATCGCGCCCCGGCATGGTCGGCACGCTGGTGGATTCCTCAGTGGACCCGTCCGATATCCTCTCCACCATCCTCGACCTGGCCCAGCGCGGGCACCTGCGCATCACCGAATTGGAGCGCGATTCGTACCATGGCGTGCCCGACTGGTCCTTCACTCGCCTGAGTGTGTCTGACGAGTTGAAGACCTATGAACGGGACTTGTTGGACACCCTCACCAAGGGAGAGGTCAAGGTCTCTGATTTGACGACAACCGTTGCTGCTTCCATTCCGGCGGTCCAAGATGCGGTGTACAAGGAAGTCATGTCTGCCGGTTGGTTCTCCCGTCTGCCCAACAAGAAGACGAAATGGGTGCCCATTGCTTGGGTGTGCGTCGCTCTTGCTGTTGTGGCAACTGTCGCGCTCATGGCGTTGACGACGTTCGGTCTGGTCGGCATAGCGCTCGTCGCCGTCAGCTTGGCCGGGCTCTCTGTGGCGTATCAGTCGCCTGCCATCACCGCGACGGGTGCGGCTGTGTACGCAGGATTGGAAGAACTCGCCAGCGCCTTGCATGCCCAGGACCCTTCCCAGATGTCGCCTGACGACATGTACGCCCAAATCTCGCGCATCCTGCCTTATGCGGTCGTTCTCGGCTCGTGGGACCGCTGGCTGGAGGTGCTCGTGGCCGCCGACACTGACGACACTCCCGACTCCAAGGACCTCGGTTGGTACCACGCGCCCAAAGGATGGCACATGCGTGACCTCCCCGCCAGCCTTGACGCCTTCATCACAGTGGTAACAGGTCGGCTGTTCGCTCGGGTGTAGACGGTAGAGAAGCGCAAACTGACCCACATCGTCATTCTGCGCGAAGTCGCAGAATCCAGAGAACACGTCAATTGTCAGCGATCACCAAAGGGTGACAGCCCTATTGAGCGCAGTCAATCCAGCGGGATTCGGTGATGATGCTTGTCACCTTGAGGTCGTGAGCTTCGGTAGGTACTTCGGGGAGGACTTCGGAGTCGTTGAGGAGGAGCCAGCGCTGAGCCTCGGGGCGGGCGAATACGAGGGCACGGTCATACCACCCTCCGCCGCGTCCCAACCGCTCCCCAGCGACGGTCCCGACGAGCCCGGGGACCAAGACCACATCTGCGCGGGCGAGTGCGTCCGACGCCAGAGGCGGCGACGTTGGCTGAGGGATACCCAAGACAGAATCGGTGAGTTCTTCGCCATGCCACCAAGCCCAAGCAGGAGAGGTCATCGCGTTTGGCCCGGAGGACATCTTGGGGAGCAGAACCTCCACTTCTGCTTCAGCTAATTCCCACAGCACATCGAGGGTGCCTGGTTCATCCTCACGCGACACGTACGCTGCAACACAACGTGGCCGCAAGGCGCGAAGTCGGCGCAGAATCCGCGCGCATCGGGCCGCATCGCGCTCGGCCCGCGCCTCCTCAGACAGCGCCAGTCGCTGACCCTGGATGCTGGCCCGCACCTCGACTTTGGCGCGTCCAAGTGCGAGATTTACGTCCATGGGCATATCGTATTCCGTATGCCCCTCTTCCGTAACGACATCGAACCTGAGTCGGACTTTGTGTCTGAGCCGCTGCCCATCGCACCACCCGAGCCGAAAGGCGGGCTGAGAAACTTCTGGGACCAGCATGACTACCTTTTGAACCTCGTCACTCCCCTCGAAGAGTTCGGGGTTCCGGTCATCGACGCTGTGGGCCTCACGCTCTACGAATCCATCCATGCAGAGGAGTCCATCCCTGCGTTCAAAATCGCTCCTGGCGACGAACTGATTCCTCGCGGCACCATCGTGACTGATCGCATGGTCGGGTTGCTCACGGGCATGGGTATCGACAAGGTCATCGCGCGACCCAATCCGAGAGTTGTTGTCATCGCCCTGTCTGAGCAGGCTGCTCCCGTTTCTTATACGGTGACCGCCGCCGCTAAGCAGGCTGGCGCGTTCGAGCACCGGGTTTCCGCCATCACCGATTCACCCGACAAGGCAGTCAAGGCCATCATGGAGCAACTTGTCCGGGCAGACTTGCTGGTGACCGTCGGCGGCTTCGGCGAAGGCGGGGTGGACATCCGAAAGATTGCTGACCATCTCGGCCCTCACGATTTCACTCCTGTCGCTGTCACCCCAGGACGTGACCAAGGGTTTGCTTTGGCGGGCGATGGCGATGAGCGTATCCCCCTCCTAGCACTGCCCGCTGACGCGGCGTCCGCTTTCGTCTTGACGAAACTGCTTGTCGCGCCAGTTATCCGTCACCTGATGGGGGCTGAGGATGAATCGCTGTCTCTGCTGCGGGGCGAACTCGCTCAGCCAGTCAGGGTCACTCCTGGCGTGGTCACCTGTGTGCCTGGCACGGTCACGGACGGACGTATCGCCATCTCTGGACGCATCTCCGGACTGGATGGCGCTTACCGAACCTATCGCGCGAATGCGCTCATCGTTCTGGATTCCCAAGACGGTTTGGCAGACACCAGTTCCGAGACGTGGTACCTGCGGCTATGACCCGCATCTGGCGTTTTCCTCTGTTGCCCTCCGAGCCGCAATGGCCTGTGACTTTGGAGTATCGGGGTGTCCGCCTGTCGCCATTTCGGACACGAGACATTGATGCATGTACGCATGTGCGTGAACGCAATGCGGGATGGCTGGAGCCGTGGGACGCCACTGCGCCCGACCCGGACGTGCCTCGACCTTCGATGCGCTCTCGCGTGCGTTCAACGTGGAAACAGGCGCGTGACGGCTTTGCTCTGCCCTGGCTGATCAGAGCCGGTGGCGTCGAAGGTGTGCCCATCATCGGGTCGTGCACCGTCTCGAACATCGGGTATGGGTCGGCTCAATCCGCCGCCATCGGCTACTGGATAGACAGGGCGTACGCGGGCCGAGGCATCACGCCGACGGCTGTGGCGATGGCGACCGATTACTCCATGAAAGTCCTGGGGCTGCATCGCATTGAGATTTGTATCCGCCCAGAGAATGCGGCCAGCTTGCGGGTGGTGGAGAAGTTGGGGTTCCGTGAGGAAGGGATGCGGCTGAAGTTCATCCATATCGCCGGGGATTGGCGCGACCATCGGGTCTTCGCTCTGACCGCTCCCGAAATACCGCAAGGGCTTGTCGCCCGGCTGGGTTGATTCGGCGGGCCGAGACGACCGGGCGAGTTCAGTCGGTGGCTCGGTAGACTTGGGCCGTGCGCATTATCTTCATCAGGCATGGCCGGACGGCTTCGAACACTCAACACGCTCTGGACACGGGGTTTCCGGGCGCGCCTTTGGATGAGGTGGGACAGGAGCAGGCACAGGCGCTGGTGGACAGGCTGAAGGACGAACCCATCGAGGCTGTGTACACATCGGACATTCTGCGGGCACGTCAAACGGGCACACCGCTGGCCGAAGCGAAGGACGTGCCACTCACCACGAACGCCGGACTGCGCGAGGTGTACGCGGGCGACTGGGACATGGACGTCGAGTGGGAGGACTTCATCAATGTCACCATCGAATGGGAGCACGACCTCACAGCGTCGATGCCTGGCGGGGACTCTGGCGAGTCTTTCTTCGCCCGGTACACGAAAGCCGTCAATGAGATCGCTGCCACCGGACACGAGTGCGTGGCCATCGTGAGCCACGGCGCGGCCATGCGAGTCTGGCTGCCCTGGGCCGCCGGACTCCACGTCGACGATGAGGCGTACTGGGTGCTGCACAATACTGATATTGTCACCCTCGAAGGCACTCCCGGCGCATGGAAGGCGCTGACATGGGGGTCTCGCGTTCTGTGAGCGTGAGCAAAGAGCCTAGTCACCGTCTGAACTCTGCCGCGAAGTCGGCAGAACCACCAGAACGCACTGCCGCAGACTTCGTCGCCAACACGGCGGGCGCGCCACAGTGTTCTTCCCTCGACGGCGCGCTAGAGACATTGCTCGCTTTCGCGTCCTCGCGCGAGCCTGGCCACGAGTCCGTCCGAGTCATGGGTGAAGCGATGGCGCTATTGGGCAATCCCCACGAGGCGCTGCGCGTCATCCACATCACAGGGACGTCGGGCAAGACCTCGACCGCTTACTTCATCCGGGCCATGCTCGAAGACGCCGGGCTGAAGACAGGCATGACCATCTCCCCGCACATCACCTCGGTCAATGAGCGAGTACAAGTCGGCGGAGTTCCCCTAGCGGCAGAAGCATTCTGCGCCTACACGACCGCGTGCCTAACCGCCCTGGAGCCCCTGCGTGGCCGCCTGACCTACTTCGAGACTGTCATCGCTCTCGCCCTGTGGGTTTTCGTTTGCGAGAGCGTTGATTATGCCGTGGTCGAAGTCGGTATCGGAGGCACACGCGACGCAACCAACATCCTTCGCCGCCCTGACAAGGTCTCCGTCATCACTCCGATTGGGCTGGACCACACGGAGAAACTGGGCCACACAATCACAGAAATCGCCGAGCAGAAGGCGGGCATCATCGTCCCAGGAGGCGTGGGGGTGGTGGCCGACCAGACCCCTGGAGCGCTGCAGGTCATCCGCTCCCGCGCGGACAGCATCCAAGCGAGCGTCCAAGTCATCGAACGCGCCGACATTCCAGACTACTCAAACATTCCTCCTTTCCAATGGAACAATTGGAAGCTCGCCGCCTCGGTTGTGCGTGGACTTGCCGCCCGCGACGGATTTGAGCTTCCTGACTCTATTGTGTGCCCGACCCCTGACATTTTTCCGGAGACCATCGCCGCAGCCGTCCCTCCCGCGAGGTACGAATGGATTCAGGTGGGCACACATCGTGTTCTACTTGACGGCGCGCACAATCCGCAGAAGGTGTTCTGCCTTGTGGAGGCCATGAAAGCCCAGGGGCTCGGCCCGATGCCTGCCCTAGCCACTCTCTCAACCGCACCTGACACCAAGGTAAGCGACACCTTGGCCGCCTTGGCGCCTGGAGTGTCTTTCCTTGTCATCCCGGACTTTGTGCTCGGCCACGACGGTAAGGTCAAGAAATCCGTTCCCGCCTTGGATGTGGCCCGCGAAGCCGAGAAGGTGGGCATCGAGACACAGATCGTGCCCGACCTCGACCAGGCTTTGCATACTCTCCTGTCCCGCCCCGAACCCGACCTGCTGGTGACCGGTTCGCTGTACCTCGCCGCTCTTGTGCGACCTCTGCTCAAGGAAACAGCATGATGACGACGCACAAGGCAACCGTCCCTTCTTTTCCCAGTTGCCCACGCCCCCTGATTGCCCCTGCCTGCCCCCACATAAAGGAGACCCCATGATTACCGTGAAAGGCGCTATCGCCGAACTTGATGGCGACGAAATGACCCGCGTGATGTGGGCCGACATCAAGGAACAGCTACTCTTTCCCCACTTGGATATGACGCTGGACTATTACGACCTCGGTCTGCCTCACCGCGACGAGACGAACGACCAGGTGACTGCGGACGCCGCACATGCCATCGTCCGCCATGGGGTCGGGGTCAAGTGCGCGACCATCACCGCTGACGAGGCGCGCGAGGCCGAATATGGGCTGAAACATAAGTTGCGCAGCCCCAATGCCACCATCCGGCACATCGTGGGCGGCGTCGTCTTTCGGGAACCCATCGTCGTGGGGCCTATTCCCAAACCTGTGCCGGGATGGACATCGCCCATTGTCATCGCACGTCACGCGCACGCCGACCAATACCAAGCCCAGGATTTCCGTGTCCTGGGTCCTGGGACTCTGACCTTGACCTTCACCCCGTCCGACGGTTCCGAGCCCATCACGAGAACAGTGGCTGACTTCGGGGAACACGGTGGCGTGGCGATGGGGATGTACAACACAACTGACTCCATCACCGACTTCGCCCATGCCTGTTTCACCTACGCTCTGACACGGGGATTGCCACTTTACCTCTCGACTAAGAACACGATTCTGCAAGCCTACGATGGGGCTTTCAAAGACATTTTCGCGTCGGTCTTCACCCAATACGAGACCCGTTTCGCTGAGCAAGGCCTCACCTACGAACACAAACTCATCGACGACATGGTGGCATTCTCCCTGCGTTCCTCGGGTGGATTCGTGTGGGCGGCCAAGAATTACGACGGCGATGTGCAGTCCGACTCGGTGGCTCAGGGCTTCGGATCGATGGGACTCATGGCCTCGATACTGGCCACCGCTGACGGGCGCACAATGCTGGCTGAAGCGGCACATGGGACAGTCACGAGCGAGTGGAGGTTGCGTCAACAGGGATTGCCCGTGTCTGCGAATCCCATTGCCACGATCTACGGCTGGACCGCCGCCCTGAAGCATCGCGCGCTGTTGGATGAGACTCCAGAAGTCGCCCAGTTCGCCGCAACCTTGGAGAAGGTGTGCGTGGACACCGTGGGACAAGGCAAGATGACGAAGGATCTCGCCCTTCTGATGGGGCCGGACCAAGCCTGGCTGACGACTGAGCAGTTCATGGACGCCCTCGCGGAGAACCTGGACACAGCCCTAGAAAGTCAGTAGTTCGGTAGAATGAAGATTCACTACGTCTTTGTCCTGGGAGGGCTGTGTCGAACATCTGGGTGAATATCGCCCTCATCGCTGTCTTCATCGTCATCGGAGGCGTGTTCTCAGCCGCCGAGATGGCCCTGGTGAGCCTGCGCGAATCCCAAGTCCGACAACTCGCAAGCAAAGGAGCAAGAGGTAAGAAGGTCGCTGCTCTGGCCGCCAACCCGAATCGCTTCTTGTCGGCCATCCAGATCTGCATCACCTTCTCAGGATTCCTGTCGGCGTCGTTCGGCGCGGCCACCCTGTCCGGCGATTTGGCCCCTGTCTTCGTGGGCTGGGGACTGCCTGCTGGCGCATCCCAAGTCATCGCCCTAGTCCTAGTCACAGTGGTCATTTCGTACTTCTCCATCGTCATAGGAGAATTGGTCGCCAAGAGATTGGCAATGCAACGGGCCGAGCAAATGGCTCTGGCGCTGGCTGGTTTCATCAATGTGATTGCCACTCTCGCGGCACCCCTCATTTGGTTCCTTGGAGTGTCCACGAACGTTGTTGTACGCCTGCTCGGCGGTGACCCGAAAGCCTCCCGCGAGGAGGTCACCGAGGAAGAACTACGAGCAATGGTAACGACGGCATCGACGCTGAGCGAAGAAGAACGTGGCATCGTCGACGAGGTCTTCGCGGCGGGGGAGCGGTCGTTGCGCGAGGTCATGGTGCCTCGCACAGAGGTCGACTTTCTCGATGGAGACATGCCTGCCTACAAGGCCATCCGTGCGTTGGAATCGGCCACGCATTCTCGCTTCCCGGTCACGGGCCATTCCGTGGATGACATCTTGGGTTTCCTCCACATCCGCGATCTCATGTACCTCGACTCCGCCCAGCGCAGCACGCCCATTCGTCAACTGGTGAGACCAATCGTCTCGATTCCCGACACCGTGAAAGTGCTCCATGCGCTGACATCTATGAGGGCCGACGGTTCCCACTTGGCTATCGTCTCCGATGAGTATGGCGGGACAGCGGGCATTGTTACCTTGGAAGACCTGGTGGAAGAAATCATCGGCGAGATCCACGACGAGTACGACCAGGAAGCCCCCGGCGTCATCACGTCTGCGGGCGAAATCGAGATGGAAGGCTTGACCACCCTAGAGCAGTTCCACGACCTCACCGACTTCATTCTGCCCGAAGGGCCCTACGACACTCTCGCGGGCTTCTGGGTCGCCGTGCGGGGAAGCCTCCCTGAGGTGGGCGACACCATATCCGCCACCCTTCTCAGGGGCGACGCGAGCGGTGAAACGGTCTCTGACGAGGGAATACCTCTGACGATGACAGTCACCGAGATGGACGGCCGTCGCGCTTCCCGCATCCGCGTGTCGCAAGAGTAGGCAGCCTGACAGTCGGGACACGAAGGACCACCCGAACCGCCAACATGGAGACTGCCGACATACAAGCCGCCTGACAAGCGTAGACAGAGACGGACCGTCCAAGACCGACTGACGGGCGAGACAAAAGAACCGTCCCCTTCTTGTCCGATCTATAGATCCTGCGACTCCGCGCAGGATGACAGTCCCCTCTTTGACGCCTACTTCGGTTCTTTCGCCCTCAAGCGGGTGTGGGAGTACAAAATGCGCAGGCTTGGGCTCAAATCGTCCCACCGATTTGGGGTGCCCATAGTGGAGCGAGGCGGTAAGGTGGCGCAGCCACCGCCTCGCGGAACGACCTGCGCGTTTTGTACTCCCGCACCCGCGCCCCATGCTGCACATGCGGTACGGCCAGACCCGCCCCCCATGCCTACACATGCGGGCGGCTTTGCGGAATACTGTGTGCATGGGATTTACAGACACACTCCGCGCGGCTCCGAAAGTCGCCTTGCACGACCATCTCGACGGCGGCCTACGCCCTCAAACGATCATCGACTTGGCCCCAGAGGCGGGCGTGGAACTGGCGACACAGGACCCTGCCGAACTGGGACAGTGGTTCTACGACCAGGCCAATTCCGGGTCGCTGGCACAGTATCTGAAGACATTCGCGGTCACCGTGGGCGTCATGCAACGGGGCGACAATATCCGCAGGGTTGCCCGTGAATGGGTGGTTGATCAGGCCGAAGACGGCGTGGTGTATGCGGAGGCTCGTTGGGCGCCGGCTCAGCACACGCGCCAAGGTTTGTCGCTCGAAGACGCAGTACGCGCGGTGCGTGACGGACTGGCGGACGGTATGGCGGAAGTGGCGGCCAGCGGACGTACCATTGTCGCTCGCCAATTGCTGACCGAACTGCGAGGCCTAGAACCGACGACTGACATTGCCGAACTGGCGATTGCCTATCGCGATGATTCAGTCGCAGGCATGGATTGCGCCGGCCCTGAGTTGGGATTCTCTTCGGCAGTGTTCTTGGAGTCCTATCAAATGGCACTGAAAGCCAACATGTTCCTAACCATCCATGCAGGCGAGGCCGACGGACTGTCCTCCATCCAAGAGGCCCTTCACGTCTGCGGCGCGCATCGCATCGGCCACGGTGTACGGCTCCTCGACGATATCGACCTGTCAGGACCCACCCCCAAGCTCGGGCCAGTTGCTAATTACATTGCTAGTTTACGTATTCCTCTGGAAGTGTCGCCCACATCCAACCTCCAGACCGGCGTTGCCCCCGACATGGCCCACCACCCCTTCGACGCCCTGTATCGAGCAGGCGTCAGGGTTACCGTCAATTGCGACAACAAGCTCATGTCGAAAACGACGATGACTAGGGAGTTCTCCGAATTGTGCGGTGCGTTTGGGTACGGACTGGACGAGGTGCGTCACCTTACCCTCTCCGCAGCCAAAGCGACCTTCCTGCCCTTCGCCGACAAGCAGGCGCTCATCCGAGAGGTCATCATTCCCGGATTCGCGGCGCTCTGAGGACACACAGGTACGTCCTCGGTCGATCAACAAACCCGTCTGACCCCTTACTCCTCGGCGGATTGCCTTAAAGTAATGGCGATTTCCTCGGAATCCAGTTCCGCGAGGGCAGTAGTCAATGTACGTGCGCTGTACGACCCCGTCGAGCGTAGTTCCAGCAGGGCGTCTCTCTTCGCGCGGATGGCCGCCAACTCAGCGTCGGCTCCAACGAGTTCCTGGTCCACTTTGGTGCGCCCAACCGCTGCGACGAGGTCCGACTGAACCGATTCCCACTCTCCCTCTGGCGCGGAGTCCTGGCCCTGGAGCCCCAGGAGCTTGACCACCCAGGCCAGCGTTCCGCCTTGAAGAAGCAGCGAACCAGCGGCCACGACGAAGGCGATGAGGATGAGCAGGGAGCGATGCGGGACACTCCACGGAAGGGTCTGGGCAGCGGCGAGGGTGACGACTCCACGCATCCCAGCCCAGGTCAGCAGCGTCCCCTCCTTGGGCCCCAGAGGCTGGCGCATGAGGTATTCCATGTCAGCGATGTACCGTTTGACATGGGATTTCAGGTGTTCGAAGCCATGGGCTCGTCGTTCGTTTGCGCGTGGGTCATCGCTGGCGATTCGAGCACGCATCTGTTCACGGCGCTCTGCAATACGGCGCTGAAGCTCTTCGTCGTCGGCCTTGCCTGTCATCGCGTCGCGGGCCTTGGTCCACTTCATCGACACTCGAGCCTGGCGGTGGGCTTGAGCGGACGCGGTCTTCACCAAGAAAGCAAGGTAAATTGCTCTGACGACCAGGGTGATGACCATGGCGAGGCCAGCTAATCCCGCCGCCGTCCACAGCGAGTCACCTTGCGCAACAACCTTCTGCACGAGATCGAAGACTTGGAGCCCCATCAGGAAGAACACACCGCCTTCCAGGAGGAACTCTAGGGTGTGCCAATTGGAATGCTCAGACGTGCGTTGGGCGGCCGAGAGGTGTTTCGGACCGACTTGAGCGGTAACGAGTCCGGCGGCGACGACAGAGACCAGGCCGGACGCATGGAGCAACTCTGCGGGTATGTACGCCGCGAAGGGGAGCAAGAACGAGATGGCGGTGGCAGCCGCAGTGTCTTTGACGAGCGCGCGCAGGCGTACACCTCCCCAGCCGACCAGTGCCCCGATGACGGTCGCGGCGAGGGCGGCCCAGGCGAAATTACCCGCGACTTGCCACAGGGAAACGGTCGTGGCGGTCGCAGCAATGGCCGAGCGCAGGAGTACAAGGGCAGTTGCGTCATTGAGCAGGGACTCGCCCTGGAGGATGGTTCCCACTCGATCTGGAACGCCAAGACGTTTGACAATAGTAGTAGCCGCTGCATCGGTGGGACTGAGAATGGCGCCCATGGCGATACCCAAAGCGAGATTGACGCCCAGAAGCCAGTGAAGGACGAATCCGACGACGACGGCGGAGACAACCACGAGGATGATGGCCAAACCGCCCACAGGCACAAAGTCACGCCTCAGTTCGACGGTGGGGATGGCGATGGCGGCCGCGTACAGGAGAGGCGGCAGAACGACGCCCAAGATGATTTCCGGTTCGATGGAGATGGCGGGAACCATGGGGAGGAAGCTGATACCCACTCCGACAAGCATCAAGATCAAGGGAGGAGCAATGCCGAGACGCTTGGAGACGATTGATAGGGCGATGATGATGGCGGCGGCGACGACCGCGATGACCATATACTCCATTTCCATCTTTCTATTCAACACTACTGCGGGGCTCGATTCGCGCACTAGGCGCGTTCTTTGGGTGTAAATCGGTCTCAGACTAGGGAGGATTGGGTGGTAACCCCGAGGTTCGGTCCCCAGCCTGAGTGCTGGGGTGGTGCTGGTCTGGTGCCGACATGACCCATATGCGAGAGGCGCCAACAAAGTTGCCTCGTCGTTCGCTACCCTTGACCCATGAGCGACATCCCTCCCGAACTTGCCGAGGCCCGACGTTCCATCGACAATCTCGACGCGGCGCTGATTCACCTGCTCGCGGAGCGGTTCAAGGTCACCCAGAAGGTGGGTTTGTTGAAAGCGACTCTCGATCTGCCCCCCGCCGATCCCGCGCGTGAGGCTGAGCAAATTGAGCGCCTGCGCCGTCTGGCTGCGGAGTCCGATTTGGACCCCGAGTTTGCCACAAAGGTTATTCGGTTCATCATGACCGAAGTTGTGCGCCACCATGAGCAATTACGCAGCGAGGGGTAGTTCCGCGTAGCTTCCCACGGGTGGCTCGATTGTTCGCCGCGCCACGCACACCCTAACCCCAGTAGAATCGTCGCGTGGCACTTACCATCGGAATCGTCGGGCTCCCCAATGCGGGCAAGTCCACCCTGTTCAACGCACTAACACGTAACAATGTTCTCGCGGCCAATTACCCTTTCGCAACCATCGAGCCGAACGTGGGTGTCGTGGGGGTGCCTGACCCGCGCCTGAAGGTGCTCTCGGACATGTACACCTCTGAGCGGATTGTGCCCGCGACGGTCAGTTTCGTAGACATTGCCGGTATCGTCAAGGGCGCGTCCCAGGGCGAGGGAATGGGCAATGCCTTTCTCGCCAATATCCGCGAAGCCGATGCGATATGCCAGGTGACAAGGGTATTCGTGGACGAAGATGTCACCCACGTCGACGGAGAGGTCAACCCAGCCTCCGATATCGAGACCATCACAACCGAACTGGTTCTTGCTGATTTGCAGACCGTGGAGAAGGCACTTCCTCGCTTGGAGAAGGAAGCCAAGATCAAGAAGGAAGCTCAGCCCAAACTCGCCGCATGGAAACAGGCGTATGAAGTGTTGTCGGCTGGCCAGACGATTTTCGCCGCCGGACTCGACCCGGAACCCCTGCACGACCTATGGTTGCTCAGCGCCAAGCCCTTCATTTACGTCTTCAACTGCGACCAGGATGAATTGGGCGACGAGGCCCTCCTAGAGAAAATGAGAGCCGTGGTCGCACCCGCCGAAGCCATCTTCCTGGACGCCAAGTTCGAGTCCGAGTTGGTCGAGATGGAGGAGCCCGAAGCCCGCGAGTTCCTGACGGAAATGGGTGTTGACGAGCCCGGTCTGGACAAGTTGGCCCGCGTGGGTTTCGACACCCTCGGCCTGCAATCCTTCCTCACCGCAGGCCCCAAAGAAGCGCGCGCCTGGACGATACACCAAGGCTGGACCGCCCCCCAGGCCGCCGGCGTCATCCACACCGACTTCCAAAAGGGTTTCATCAAAGCCGAGATTGTGTCGTACGCCGACCTAGTCGAGTTGGGTTCCGTCGCAGCCGCCCGTACAGCCGGAAAAGCCAGAATCGAAGGCAAAGAGTACGTCATGCGCGACGGAGATGTTGTCGAGTTCCGTTTCAACGTGTGAGGCGCATGTCAGAGGGGCGCATTCTCTGTGCAAATGATGTAGATTGTCTGGCATATCGCATCGGTCGCAAAGGGGAACTATGTTAGGTGTACGCACTATTACCATTTTCGTGTGTTGCGCGGTTCTCTTGATCATCTGCGGCGTCTATTTCTTGGTTCGGCATCTCAAGGATCGGCAAGCCAAGAAATACATACAACAGCACCCCGAATCAGCGACCATATACATGTTGGTTGAAAACGGGGGTGAGGCTGTTTTCGGCATGCACCCAAGAACTGTTGACGGGAAGAAGTCGGCATATGAGACGTATGCCGAGGGGTATGGGGTGTACGTCTCGCCTGGACAGCACACTCTCGAGATCAAACTCTCGCGCCAGGCACCGGGGTCTGCCAAGTATGAACCGCAGGGGGTTCTCAGCGTGGCAGTTCTAGTAGAAGCGGGTAAGCCATACCTCCTCAAGTTGGACCCCAGCGCTACTGGTGTTTACTTGGAGGAAGGATACCCGCCGCGAAGTCCGTACTTGAGTGAATAACCGCGAGTGCTCATGCGAGGATATGCATCAAGTGATGGCGGTCGTTTCCCATTTCTGGCCTCCTTCGACTTGAGGGGAAACCAATCCACGACTTGGGGTGCGACTGATCTTCGACTTGGGGTATGACTAATCTTCGACTTAGGGTATGACCAATCTTCGACTTGGAGTGTCTTTCTGGTAGGCTGGCAAGCATGATCGATATGGTTGAGCGACATATCATGACCTTCGCTCAGGATATGCTAGGTGTCTTTCCAGCCCTGCAAATCCAGGGCGCCCGTCGGGTGGGCAAGAGCACCTTCGCGTCAATGCTGGTTGACGGGAAACCACATGTCAGCTTGTCTCTTGACCATGACGACGTGCGCCAAGCTGCCATGGACGATCCGCGCGGGTTCGTCCAGGCGGCCGAAGATGGCATCTTGGTGCTTGATGAAGTGCAACGCGCCCCAGGGTTGCTGTTGGCAATCAAGGCCGCCATTGATGAAGATCCTCGTCCAGGACGTTTCGTGTTGACCGGTTCCTCTGACCTGCTGCGGTCAACTCGCATGCCCGACTCACTGGCCGGGCGTGCGGTGACAGTTCCATTGTGGGGTTTCAGTCAAGGCGAAATCGTCGGCACAGCGGATGACTTTGCAGCCTGGGCCCATGGCATGACTGATCCGATGACATTGACGTCCACCTGGACGAAGAAGGACTACATCTCGGAGCTTACGAAGGGCAGCTACCCTGAGGCGCGGGCATTGAGCGATGTTCACCGGCGCGTCTGGCTACGCAACTACACCAACCGATTACTGAACCGCGACGTGGCCGAAATTGGCCGCAAAGTGTCTACCAGCGGGTTAGCTCGGACCTTGCGACTGGTGGCGGCGAACCAGTCAGGCGAACTCGTGAAAGCAAGAATTGCTGACGACACCGGGCTTCCCGAGTCGTCTGTGGCCAACTATCTTGATGTGCTGTCAATCCTGTACCTGACCACGGATCTGAACCCCTGGACACCTAACTTGACCGCCCGAGAAGTCAGCCGGCACAAAGTGAGCGTGGCTGATGCTGGATTAGCATTGAGCCTCAGTCGCACCAGCCCAGAACAACTGGTACTGCCGACCGAGGCGATTCATTTGGGCGGCTTGCTGGAGGGGTTCGTCGTAGCCGAACTGATCAAACAGCAGACCTGGACCAAGACACCTTTTGAGTTATATCACTACCGGGCTGTCAATGGTCCTGAGCTTGACCTAGTCATGGAGTTCGACGATGGGCGCGTCTTCCTGCTCGAAGTCAAGGCATCACAAACCTATCGTGGTGAATACGTGAAGTCTATGAAGGAACTAGCCGCGAAACTTGGCCCGCGTTTCATCGGAGGTACAGTCTTGACGACATCAACAACGCCCTTCCGATACACCGACATGATCTGGGGATTACCTTTATCAGCGCTCTGGGAAGCGCCGACCGAATAAGCCACGAGTCCTGGTAGACCCGAGGGGCACAGAGCGAACCAGGTTTGACTCGTGACGGATCGCTGGCACGCCTGGGCCAAAGTATTGTGCCAACCGAATACTGGACAGCGCAGTTGTCATCAAACCACAGCGTCCGGTGGCTGTGCTCATTGTGGATGCGCCCGAACCATGCCAGAAGAATGCGGCAAAGCTGCCTTTTCTATCGAACCCGCCTGCCCGCCGATTTACCGCAAACCCATCTGGAGGACTATTCTTGGAGGGTTGATGGCATCGCGTCTGCAGCGTGCCGAAAGTGATGGTTGGGCCAGGCTCGACATGGGAAAGACAGGAGGTGGGTCGTATGAATGGCCAACCCCCGAGTACTAGGTCCCTTGTCCACTGACCACCCGCATGGCCTGGGTGGTCCTCCACCCACGAAAGAGCCCACTATGCGAGTACCACCTTCGACAATGTCCCAGTCCCTGTCCCACAAGGCAGGATTGGTTGACGCAGCGCTTTACCGCAATGGCGAGCGTCTGAAAGAACTGTTCACCCTTGACGATGCCTATGGCGCGCTGGCCGACAAGGCGATGGCTGCTGACACCATGGCATGGGTCGGTTTGTACCGTCCGTCCACCCAGATGATCGAGTCACTGGCCCAGGCCCTCGACCTGCACGAACTCTTGCTGGAGGACGCCGTTCAGGCACATCAGCGCCCCAAATTGGAGCGGTATGGTTCAACATTGTTCGTCGTTCTGCACGCGGCCAGGTACGTCGATTCGTCCGAAGAGGTCGAGTTCGGGGAGCTCCATATCCTCATCGGGCCGAACTATGTGGTGACGATTCGCCACGCCGAGTCTCCCGACCTCTCCAGCGCCCGTACCCGCCTGGAGGCCGACCCTGAGCTGCTCGCCCTCGGTTCGGAGGCGGTGCTTTACGCCACCATCGACGCCATTGTTGACGAGTACATGCCCGTTGTTCGCGGCCTTGACAACGATATTGACGAAATTGAGTACCAGGTCTTCTCCGGCGACCCGACAGTGTCCCGACGCATATACGAACTGTCCGGCGAGGTGGCCGACTTCCAGCGCGCGGTGCGCCCCCTGCAGGCGATACTGTCTGGGCTGAGTGCGGGGTTCACTAAGTATGAGGTAGCCGAGGACCTGCGGTCGTACCTGCGCGACGTCGCCGACCACCTGACCCAAGTCGAGGAGCGTGTCGAGACCTTCCGCGTCTCCCTGCGCGACATCCTGACCGTCAACGCAACCCTCATGTCACAACGCCAAATGGAGGCGATCCGCGAACTCAACGAGGCCGGCGCGGAAGAGAACGACGCGATGAAGAAGATCTCCGCGTGGGCTGCCATCATCTTCGCGCCGTCCCTGATTGGCGGTATCTACGGCATGAACTTCGACTTCATGCCCGAACTTCATTGGCGATTCGGCTACCTGTTCGCCCTCGGACTCATGCTTCTTGTTGCTTTCATCTTGTTTGCGATTTTCAAGCATAAGCGCTGGCTTTAGCGATATGTCGATAAGGTAATATATCGACTGGCTTCCGCCGCCAGGTGCCATTACTTGTTCGGTCTTGTCCAGTTTCCAACTCCCCGTCCTGCCTCGGCTAACCCCCACACATCCTCGGGCGGCCCGGCATTGGGCGCGTTCGATATTGCGCGGCCGTCCTCCGGTATGTGGGGACCCCCCGCGCCGGGCGCGGCGGGGTTGGGGAGTGGCCCGTTTTGTCCGACATCATGCCTCTATGTCATGCTGGGTCTTCCTTAATGTGTCAGACCCAAGATGTACTCTGAATCCATGGCACACATCCACACTGGTCCCGGCGAGCACGACCTCACGGTCAGTGCGTTCATTGTGAAGACAACGTACGGTGTACCGCGCCTACTTCTGCATCGACACAAGACTTTGGGCATCATGATTCAGCCCGGTGGGCATGTGGAACTGACGGAGAATCCATGGCAGGCCCTGGCTCATGAACTGGTCGAAGAAACCGGCTACAACCTCAGCCAACTCTGGGTGCTCCAGCCCGACGTGACTCCGCCGACAATGGGCGATGCTGTGTGTCACCCGCAACCCATGTGCGTGCGGACTTTCAGCTACGACAAGACAACGAACCACTATCACATCGACCTTAGTTGGGGTTTCATCACTGCCGAGGAGCCGCAGGGATTGCCGGGGGAGGGAGAGTCTCAGGAACTTGTCTGGGTCAGTGCTGAGGAATTGGCTACTATGAAAGACACGTACGAAGATGTGCGCGTGACAGGGCTGTACCTACTGAATACCCTCGTGAACGAGTGGCATCCGAAGTGGACGGGGCATTGGGGCTTGGAAAACCCACCGACCCCTGGCGACTTTCCGGACGATCAGCCGGACAAGGTCTCAAGGCCGAGTTGATTTGGCACTCGTGGGCAGTCCAGCGACGCCCCTTGTGGCAGGCTGGATTGTTACGATTCTGGTATTCTTCCCGCATGGTCGAATACAGCCTGCTTGACGTGCCTGCGGTGGAAAGCCCGGACGACCCGCAGTGGGGCTGGGTTTTCGCGGCAATGGCGCGCCTTGACGAGGCTGTGTCCAATGCTCGATTCGGCAACTCGGACTTGGTTGAACCAGCGCAGATGCGTTTCGCGCAATTCAACAACCAACAAGATGATGGTAAGGTTCTCAAACTCGCCATTCCGGGGTCTGGACCCGACCTGCGTATGGCCGTGGGGTACGCATGGGCCGACCTGCCACTGAGTTCCAACACAGGCAAGGCCGAGTTCGAGGTTGTTGTTCATCCTGAGTGGACAGAAATCAACGTTGGCCATAGGTTACTTGTTTCCATGGAGGAACACTTGGCCAGACTGGGGCGAAAAGAACTCATCTTGTTTACCGGATTTGGCCCAGCCGACGATCAAGAGCCGTACGAAACCTCTCCACAAGGCGGACAGCAACCCACGTCTATCTGGAATGCCAAGCTGGCCTTGAGTCACGGATATGAACTCTCGCTAGTGGAAAAGATGTCGGTCCTTGACCTGCCCATGGACACCGCAGCGTACAAAGCGATGATGACTGACGCTGTGGTCCGCTCGGCCGGGTACCGAGTCCATTCCTGGACTGGCGACATTCCTGGGGAGTGGGCCGAGAAGTACGCGAGGTTGAGAGGGAAGTTCGGCGTGCTGGCGCCCTCCGGCATGCTGAGTTGGGACGAAGACGTGTGGGACGAGGCGCGAGTTCAGCGCCACGATCAGGCGATCCGCGACATGGGCCGGGTGAGTTTCTTGTCGATTGCGGAGGAAATCGTCAGTGGAGACCTTGTCGGTTTCACTGAAATATCCGTTCCGCTGGCTGTGCCCTCGCCTGTCGGGTTCCAGGACATCACCATGGTCCTGCCCACGCATCAAGGGCACCGCCTGGGCCGCCTCCTGAAGTTGTTCAATCTGTCCCGCCTCCAGATGGAACGTTCGGACGTCAAGCGGATATACACCTGGAACGCAGCGGAGAATGCGCACATGCTAGGCATCAACATTGCCATGGGTTTCCGTCCGTTCGGCGGTTCGGGCAACTGGGTCAAGCGAAAGTAAGTACGGGGTTCCCGAACTCTAGGTGAGTGCCGATCACTGGCCACTTCCCCGTCATTCTGCGCGCGTCACCCTTCGCGAAGTCGCAGGGGGGGCAGAATCTACGGTTGTCAGATGGATACTGCGACTCCGTTTCACTTCGCGCAGCATGACCTCAGCTTCGCTTCGCCCGCAGTATGACGAGATGCGTTTGTCACCTCTTCCCCAGAAGAGCCGACTTTCGGTAAGCGCGGCTGGTCGTCGGTGGTTCCCTGGGTCAGTGGCATCCTCATGTACACCGCTGGTAGGCTAAACCTGCTCTGAGTGTGACGGGGCGATATGAAAGGCATGATGATGACAGGCTCGACCAGCTTCTGACCCTGCGAGCGTTGGTGCACATTGGCACCCTATTGACGACTCGCATTTCCTACCTGCTGACATGTGTTCTTGTTCGCGGGTGACC
>JAISJO010000056.1 GCA_031261485.1 Propionibacteriaceae bacterium
CTTCTTGAAGAGTTTGGAAATCAGGCGACCGGATTGCCCAGGGTCATCCATGGCCCGCAGCCAGTTGGACAGGAAGTTCGATGCCAACGACGTCAAGGCGATGGCGAGACCCGGGAAGACCGTCATCCACCATCCTTTACCGAGATAACCTCGACCGTCGGCGACCAGCATGCCCCAGTCCACATCGGGACGGTGCAGGCCCAGACCGAGGAAGCTGAGGCCGGAGGCGGCCAAGATGACACCAGCGATGTCGAGCATCGCAACCGTCATGATCGGGGGGACGACCAAAGGCGCAACATCAAAAGCAATGATCCTACTGCGGGTCGCGCCCAGAGAGCGTGAGGCTTCAATGAAGACCTGCTCGCGGATTTGTAGAGTTTGACCTCGGGCAGTTCGCATGTACGCAGGCAACCGGGAGATGGACAATACGAGAACGAGGTTGAACATCGATGGCTGGAGGACGAAGAGAACAGCAACGGCCAACAACAGTGTGGGAACTGCTACGACGACATCGGCGATGCGCATGACTGCGGCGTCGACCCATCCGCCGAGGAAACCTGACACCAGCCCCAAGGTGGTGCCAATGACACACGAGAAGAGGACGACTAGGCCAGCCACGAGGAAGGAGGAGCGCGCGCCGAAGATGATTTGTGCCAGTTCAGACCGGCCAAGGGAATCGGAGCCCAGGATGTACCAGAAGCCATGCTCTGTGGAGAAGGGTGGGAGCAGGCGCAAAGACAGGTCCTGTGCGTCGGCCAGCCCCTGAACCATGGGGGACACGAAGATGGCGATCAACACCATGGCGACGAGGAAGAGGACGCAGATGAGTTGGAGAGGCATGCGGACGAGGACGCGCAGCTTCACCCACTTGATCTTGCCTGAGCGACGGTTGACGCCAGTATCGGCCAGGTCGACCGCGCCTTGGAGAGCTGCCGTATTGATCGCGGCATCGACATCGCGGCCTGTTGCCACGGCGGAAGTTTCAGTCGTACTCATGAGATTCGAATTCTTGGGTCAATGACCGCATACAGCAGGTCGGCGATGAGGTTGACGGCTATGACAGCCAAACCGATGAAGAACACACCAGCTTGGAGCACGGGGAAATTGCGGTCTGTGACCGACTCGACCATGATCTGGCCAACTCCTGGCCAGGCGAAGACGGCGCAGATGATGACCGTGCCGTTGAACATGTGGGCCACGCGGTCACCTGTGATCGAAACCACAGGAAGCATGGCGTTGCGGAGGGCGTGATGAACCATGAGGCGCCAACTAGAGTAGCCGCGTGCTCGTGCGTTCTGGACGTATCCAGAGCCGAGGGCCTCGACTACTGCGCCACGAGCGACTTGGGCGATAACACCGATGGCACCGACCGAGAGGGTGAAAACCGGCAATATCCATGATAGGAAACCGGATTGACCCGAGGTTGGCAACCAACGCATGTTGACTGCCAAGACCAGGACTCCCAAGAGTCCGAGCCAGAAGTTGGGGAGGGAGATACCGATCAGACCGACCGCCGAAATGAGGCGGTCCGCGATAGAGAAGGGCTTGTACGCTGCGAGTGCGCCCAAACCGATACCGAGAACCAGGGCAACAACCATGGCGATGGCGGCGATGATGAGGGTGTCGGGGAAAGCGTGGAGGATGGTCTCAGTGGCGGTGCGAGTACCGCGAAGCGACATGCCGAAGTCGAGGTGGACGACCCTCAAGAGAAAGTCCCCGAGTTGCTCGAGTAGTGGCCTGTCGAAGCCATGCTGGTGGTTGTAGGTGTTAATAAGTTCTTGAGAAGCGTTCTCAGGCAGGTAGAGGCGAGCAGGGCTGCCGCCAAGGTAGGCGAGGAAGAACACGCCGAGGACCAGGCCGAAGAGCGCCAACAGACTGTACGCGATGCGCGTGCCAAGAAACCGAATCATTGTTTCCCCTGTGGGCTCGTAGTTGTGCTTCGTTGGATTGGAAGTACGGTTGCTGGGGCCGGTTTGGTGTGGCTCCGGCCCCAGCGTCCGCTAAAGACGTGACTAATTGAGGCTGACGGCGTCGAGACGGATGCCGTTCGAAGCGGTCAAGGGGTTGGGCTCATACTCAACCCGATCAGACAACATCATGAGACCCAAGATTTGGGCCACGGGCACCACGGACAAGTCCTTGGTGTAGGCGTACTGGCCGACGGCCTCGAAAGCGGTGACGCGGTCGTAACCAGAAGACTGCAAGGCCTTCGACACGAGCTGATCGAGTGTCGGGTCGACGGCGGTACCGCAGCAACCGTTCGAGGCGTAGTACGACGTGAAGGTCGACGAACCATCACCGGAGGTGTTGTCATGCTTGACACCGAGGACAACCAGAGAACCAGTCGGCATCGTGTCGCGGAAGAGTTGCTCTTTCCACGCCTCGGAGTCGGTCAGGCTGAGGGTGATGTTGAAGCCAGCCTTCTGCAGGTCCTGGGTCACTGCTTGTTCGACCTCGTCGCCACCGGCAAAGTGACCGGCCAAGGCGATGAGCTGGATAGGCGCTGTGACATCGATGCCATCGGCGGCGGCTTCAGCCAGAAGGGCCTTTGCCTTGTCGAGGTCGTACGTGGTTGCAGGCAAGTTGGGTGCATAGCCATTGTTCGATGGTGCGACGAATTGATCGTAAGGCTCGCCTGTACGCCCCAAGAGGGCATCAGTGATCTGCTGCTTGTTGATGGCGTACTGGAAGGCCTGGCGCACGCGCAGGTCGGTGAAAGGTGCGACCGTGACCGGAAGACGAAGAGCGAAGACGGTGTCCATTTCGTAGGACTTGGTGCGATCATTGTCCGGTGCGTCAGAGTCGGAGATGGTGTACGCGATGTCCGCTTCACCAGCCAGAACGACATTGGCCCGCTGCGAATCTTCGGAGCGCCAAATCAGTGTGGCCGTCTCAACCGCAGGCGCGTCGCCCCAGTACCCATCGAAACGAGTCAAGGTGATGGAACGACCATGGTCCCAGTTATCCCAGATGTAGGCACCGGTGCCGATGGGGACATCGGTCTCTTTGTCCGTGGGAGTGTTGGGGGAAACGAGTTCGATGTACGACAATTCGCGGTCGAGGATCGGGTCTTCAACGGCGGTGTCAATGGTCAATTCGTAAGGCCCTGTGACGGTCGGAGTGACGACGACACCCGAGGATATCTTCGAGGTGTTGGAGCATGCGAAGGCTGTGTTGTTGAGAGCGCGGTTGAGACCAAAGGCTGCTGCCTCAGCGTCGAAAGGTGCGCCATCGTGGAAGGTGACGCCTTCACGCAACTGGAACACCCACGTCGTGGGGGCTGTCTGTTCCCACGAGGTGGCCAGGAGCGGACCCACTTCGCGGCTTTCGGGGTCGAGAACGGTCAGACCCTGAATGACGTTGTAGCTCATGAGCTTCGTGTTGCCATTTTCGGAGTTGCAGGGCTCGACTTCGGCCGGTTCGGCTGGAATGACAATGGTCACAGCTGCGCTGGTGCCAGGTCCTGTTGATGAGTTGCTGTTGGGTTGATCGGGTGAACAACCTGCCAGTAGCAGGGCTGCTATGCCTAGAAAGACAATCGGAGTGAGGGTTTTCTTAGTCACGATGTCGGCTCCTCCTTGAGTGAGTGGTCAGATAGAAATGGTGACATCGCTATGTCTACTCCTTTGTCAACTTGTCTGTCAAGTACATCAAGAGTACCAAGTATGCAATGAGCCAATTTACGGGGCTTTCTGGTACTCAAGCGGGGTTCTCTGGCCATCTCACACCCGCTTCGGCTTTGTGCCGGTAGGTTTATTTTACCTTATCAGCAGCGTTATTGCACAGAATTGAGCTGGTGGGCGCTTCTCGGTGAACATATTCCCACACGCATTCTAGAAATCTGGTCTGAAAAGATGACAGAGACAGCCAATCGTGATAACTTGGCAGACAAGTAATCATATGAACATGGAATTGGGTCCGCACAGTGTGCTCTGCCACTGCAGCCAAGACTCGTCCACGGGAAGGAAAGTCATGGCCCAGATCGGCATTATTGGCCTAGGCGTCATGGGACGGCCCATGGCAAAGAACCTGGCCGCAGCAGGTCACATAGTAACCGGTTACCGGCGCGACGGTTCCAGCGACGCCGACCTAGAATCAGCGGGAGTACACACTGCCCGCTCTATCGCCGATGCTGCGTCAGGTGCTGACGCAGTGATCACGATCTTGCCGGACTCACCCGATGTCGTCGAGGTCGCCTTGGGAAGTCAGGGTGTTTTCGCCTCCGCGAAACCCGGCCTGCTGTACATCGACATGTCCACCATCTCTCCCCAAGTTGCCCAGCAATTGGCGACTGAGGGAGCCGGGCGCGGCATCAAGGTGCTCGATGCCCCAGTCAGCGGTGGAGAAAAGGGTGCCATCGACGCCTCCTTGTCGATCATGGTTGGTGGCGACCAGGAGGTGTTTGACGAGGCAGCGCCCATCCTCAAGGCGCTGGGAACAACCATTGTACGTGTGGGTGGCTCTGGTGCCGGCCAGACTGTCAAGGCAGCCAACCAGTTGATTGTGGCGGTCAACATCCAGGCCCTCGCTGAGGCCATTGTCTTTCTTGAGGCATCCGGGGTTGACTCCACCTTGGCTCTGGAAGTCCTTGGTGGCGGTTTGGCTGGGAGCACAGTCCTCACCCGCAGGGGCCAGTCCATGCTGACTCGCAATTTCACTCCGGGTTTCCGCATCGACCTCCACCATAAAGACCTCGGCATCCTCACGTCTGCGGCTCGCGCTGTCGGTGTACCTCTCCCGATCGGATCAGCCGTTGCCCAATTGGTCGCGTCGCTTCGTGCTCAAGGCGGGGGTTCGCTCGACCATACTGCTCTGCTGTCGTTGGCGGAATTGGGCGCCGGGCGCATCTCTTCAGTGTCGGTGGCGTCCTCGTGAACCGGCCACGTTGTGGCCAGCATTGGTTGGCCCCGAAATGTATAGTTGTCTATCAGAAGTTGCTATCTCGCTACCCCTCAACCATGCCATCCCGGGTCGTGAGCCAATCATGTAAGGAGCCACTATGACTGAGATCGCTGTCACAACGCTAGTTGAGGCATTGGCCAATACTCTTCGCAACCAAGTGGTGTCGGGGGAACTCGCACCTGGAACGCGCGTCACCGAGCAATCCGTGGCCGCCCAACATGATGTCGCCCGTCCCACAGCCAAAGCTGCCATTGAGCGAGTGGTCCAGTCGGGAGTTCTGCGGCGTACTGCCAACAAGACTGCCCGAGTGCCAGAACTGACCAAGGCCGAGGCTGCCGATCTGTACCGCTCACGTCTGTTGATCGAGCACGGCGTGGTCCGCTACTTGGCACTCAATCACATCGTCCCAACCGTGGCCCAATCGGCTCTCTTCGACATGAAACGTGCGGTAGAACTAGCAGATATCATTGCCGCTGTTGATGCCGATGCGCGTTTCCACACCGCCCTCGTGTCCGCCAGTGGTAGCGAACGAATCACTCGGGCCTACGACGGGCTCATGGGTGAGGCTCGTCTCCTCATGGCCCAAGAGCGCGCGGGTTCTGAATTCCAACCCTTCCCTCATTATGAGGACCATCGCGAGATCCTTCTCGCCGTCGAGTCCAGCCAGCCCGAGCTAGCCCAGACTCTCATCATCCGTCATTACGTCACCGCCGCCAGGCGCGTGTTGGGCGAACCGCTCGATATCACTGGCTGGGTGTGACATTCCCAGAAAGCTATCATGACCGACTCCGTCCTCTCCACCACAACCGCTTCCCCGACTCCCACAACACATGCCGCCATGACGTACCGCCGCTGCGGGCGAAGCGGTCTGGATCTGTCAGCCATTTCCTTGGGGCTGCATCGGACCTTTGCCGCCGAGCGTCCCGCTGAAATCCGACAAGCCGTCCTTCTGCGCGCCTTCGAACGAGGTGTCACCTCCTTCGATCTTGCCAATATCTACGGCCCACCTGTGGGGCATGCTGAAGAGTTCTTTGGCGCCATTTACCGTAGTCAACTGGCCAGTCACCGTGACGAAATCGTCATCGCCACGAAGGCTGGTGTGCCCATGTGGGATCCTCCCTACGGTGGTGGACTCGGGGGCGGTTCCCGCAAACACCTCATCTCGGCAGCGGAAGCCTCCCTGCGGAGGTTGGGTCTGGACTATGTGGACATCTTCTACCATCACCGTTTCGACCCGACTACTCCGCTAGAGGAGACGGCTTCGGCTCTGGCCGACTTGGTGCGTCATGGCAAGGCGTTGTACATCGGGGTCTCCAACTATCCCGGCGCTCAAACGGCCATCCTCTCCCGGCTACTCGCGGAACAAGGAGTCCGTCTTCTGGTGGCCCAGGAACGCTACAACCTGCTTGATCGCCGCATTGAAGTCGGTCCGGTCTCGACTCTGTCGATCCTCGCTGACCAAGGCATCGGGTTGGCTGTGTACAGCCCGCTGGATTCCGGACGGTTGACCGACCGTTACCTCGCTGGCATCCCCGAGGGCTCGCGCGCCACGACCCACGCCGAGATGGGTGCTCGCGTGACTGAGGAGTACGTCGACGTGGCTCGCCAGCTCAATGTGTACGCCGAAGAACGCGGTCAGAAGCTCGCCCAGTTGGCCGTCGCTTGGCTCCTGCGCCACCCGGTCGTGGCGACCGCCCTCGTCGGTGCATCCTCAGTTGCACAACTCGATGCCACCCTGGATGGACTGGATCAGCCGCAGCTTTCCGCCGCTGAGTTCACCGCCATCGAGGACTTGATCGCGCAGCATCCCCACATCATGTTCGCCTAGAGAAGCGCGGATAAGCGCATCTCGTTCTTCTGTGTGGAGTCGCAGAAGAACGAGCCGGGCGGCCAATAGTCAATGCTTCCTTAGCGAATACCAAGGGGCGAGGCATCCACGAAGTACTTCTTCTCGGGGTCGGCGGGGTCGATGTACACGACGAGTGTTGTGCGTCCCGAGGAGGCCATGAGGGGGCGGGGGTCGTCTATGGTCGTCTGACTACGGAAAACGAAGGTACGCCCTGTCTCCGGGTCGTGCCAAGAGCAGGTCACCAGCCAGGGGAACCGACCGTTGACGTGCGTGGTGAAATCCTGGTCGACGCTGGTGATGGTCGCCTCGATCCGGCGGCCGGCTTGGAGGAGCGCGCGGGTGATCGCTCGTTTGCGAAGGGCCACACTGGCAACTGCGGCGGAAATGACGAGGAAGAATGCCCCGATGCTGGAGAAGACCAGAGCCAGAATGCGCCAGACAACGGCACTGACATGGCTGGGGTCGCCGGGACGGTAATACACCGTGACCTCGTCGCCGTTGTGCCAGGAGGTATTGACTTCGCTCAATTCTTGTTCGTAGGTTTGCCCGTCGACTTCGTACGTAACGGTGGTCGTGCTCCCTGACATTTCCACGATTGTTGCTGTTGCCGTCTCGGAGTTCTGGAGCGCAGGCACTGCGAACCCGATGCCGAGGCTAACGAAGACGACCATCATGATCGACATGACGGAGATAATGATGCGTTGGGCAATACTGATGTGTGGCACAGGCGCGGAAACGGGGCCGGATGGAGACAGGTCTGGCGGCGTGTACAACTTCGGTTCCAGTGAGGTGTGCAGCTCAAGGTCGGGCTCCGCTGGTATGAACCCCTCAGGCTCGGGCGACGACTCAGGGTCCGGATAAGGGGTGTACAGCGATGGGGATCCCGACGAAGCCACGACATTCCTTCCCGTCCAAGTCAACAGCGACACTTCGAGTGTAGCCCTTGTTCCATTGCCTACTCCACGGGGGGTACAGATCCGCCTCAGTGTCGACATCATCGGACACGGGCAACATTACGACGGAAGGGCAATTCCTTTCCGTCCTGCCTTGGCGCTGTCAGCCGAAGAGGTCACTGTGACTTCCGGTTCTTGCGAGGGAAATCAGATGAGTGGCATTGTCCGCTTTGTAGATGAGGAGCCAATCAGGTTGTATGTGGCACTCGCGGAAGCCCGTCCAAGCGGAAGACAGATCATGATCACGGTACTTGGCATCCAGCGGCTGACGAGCCAGGAGCACCTTGAGGACATCATTCAGCTCGTCAAGAGGCAAGTGGCGTCGCTGCATCAGTTTGAGATCCCGTCTGAATTGCCCGGAATACTCAAACTCCCAGGGCACTGACAGGTCACCCATGGAGCGCGGATTCCATCAGCTCATCCACCGAAGCGAAAGGGCCATGCATGTCGTGCTGATTGTTAACATCGCGCATTGCCTGCTCTGTGGCGGCGTTGGGGAGCTTTTCGACCGAAAACGGCAAGCCGTGGCGCTGCAAAGCCTGCATGAAGAAGATCCGAATCGCTGTGGCCGTGTCGAGGCCAAGCTCAGCGAAGAGAGTGTCAACTTCGTGCTTCACCTCATCATCGACTCGAACCTGGACCAATGCGCTCTTCACGATCTCTCCTTCATCCCTGAGTATGACGTTGTCATACTATCATATGTGAGGGAGGGGGCGAGACGAGAAACCGTCCCCGTTTGGCCCTACTTTTCATTCCAATAGGCAACAAGAAATATAGATTGGTCTTTCGGGTTATTCGTGATGGTGACAGTGATGACGATCTTCGCCTCATCTGAGTCTTGAATGACGAAGGAACCATCATAGTCGGCGCTGTCGTTCGTGCACGTCGACCGCGCCCACCGTCCGTCGTCTCCATTGATCTTGACTTCCCATTCCACCGAGTCCGAAGCGCATCGCACGCGGACTCCGACATGGGTGGCGCTGTCTGACACCAAGACTTCAAGGTCGGTCGACTGCTGGAGTTGGTACTCCCCCACAGGGTTTCCGCCAGCAGCGGCAACCCTGTCAGTGAGTTCGCCGAGTATGACCTGCGCTGATTGCGTGGGAGGGGCGTACGTGGTGGGCGGAGAGAAGGAAGAGGCATTTACGCTAGGTTCCTGAGAAGGTTGCTGAATCGGGCCTTCGCATCCGGAGCACAGAATGAGAGCGAGGCCAAGACCCAAGAATGACGAGACCGTTGCCACGACCGACTTGGGGGCGTGTTTCGTTGACGTCAACATGATGATCCCAGACCTCTCTGTCACCAAGAGCGTCAACGGACAGTGTCAAGACTTCTGATGTCTTTCTACTTGTCATCATAGTCGAAGTAACAGTTTCTGCCAACCAAGCACCTGCCCCACGCAGTTGGAATGCGAAGTCGGAGGTCGATTCCTCACTGAAAGTGAGCGCGAAATCATGGTGCCGGAGAAGGCTTGCCCGAGGTGGAGAGGGGGACAAGAGTGTCCCCTTTTATCGTCCCCTCTTGCCTTTGTTCTAGTTGCTGGTCACAGGCCGGGGAGGAGGCCTTCAAGGTGGGCGGTGACGACGGCTTGGGTACGGGTGGTGGCGCCTAGTTTGGTGAGGATGTGCTCGACGTGGGTTTTCACTGTGGCGGGGGAGATGTACAGGGTTTCGCCGATTTGGCGGTTGGTTCGGCCTTGGGAGATGAGACGCAATACCTCTAGTTCTCGGGTGGAGAGAGCTGGCACACCCTCCAGCGGGGTCACGTCGGGAGGCTCCGGTGTGGCTGTGGCTGTGGCAGTTGCGACGGAAGTCTCCGCTGAGGGAGTTGCCGAGCCAGTCGAAGCGGAAGTGGTTGGGGCTGTGCCAGTCGCGGCGGAGGGTTCCGGAGCCGTGCCGGACGGTGTTGGAGCACCTTGCCCTCCAGCGGCCGCAACGCGCCCGGTCCTTTCCATCCATCGTGCTCGTTCTGCCTCGACGCCTGCTTGGCGGTACGCTTCGGCCAACCCCTCTTGCGATGCCTCTAGGTCCTCCAGCAGAGCGGCCTTCTCGCGGCCCCAGTCTCCCAAAGCAGTGACCCATGAACCCATGGCGAGTGAGAAAGCTATGGTCAGACAGCAGATTATTACATACGCGGGCACATCGGTGAAGGTGGACGACCTGAGGTAATCGCCGAGGCTGGCGCCCACACCTGCTGCGATTGCCACGGCGAAGGTCCATACAATTCCCCGTTTTCTCTGGCGAGAGGCAACCCATACCAAGGGACACACCATCACGAAGAATGTCATTAGGTTGGTCTCTAGCATCGGACCGAAGAACATAGCCACAAGAAGAAATACCAGGTACGCGGTGTCGGACACCGAGGGAGCGTCGCGTTCTTGCAAGACAAGGCGGCGGCCCCAGAAGATGTACGTCACGGTGAAGACCAGCATCCACGCGACGGATTCCACCCAGGACATCAGGGGCTTGCCAATCTGCGCGGCGAGCATGGCCAGAACAACTCCTGCCACGAGCAGGTCTTTCCATTTGCTGGGCAGCACCATGGCGTTCATCCTATCTGCGGGTGTGACTTATCAGGATTGTCGGGGTCTGGAGGGTGGCTTACCTCGTTACCGTCCGTGTCATGATCTGCCAAGCAGCAATGAAGAATACAACTATCATGGCGGCCAGCATGGACGCGGTCGCGCCGGAGGTTACCGCCCAATCGCCCACAGTGAGGATGATGCCCATGGCCTCCATCGCGGGAGCGCGCGTGACTTCGGGCAGGGACGCGATGACCTGAGAAGTGTAGGGCAGTCGTACGAGCGCGCTGGCTTGGGCAAACGGCAGAGCATTGAGGACATTCGCCACCGCGACGGGCAAAGACGACGCCGTCACGTACGTCTCGGCGACGAAACCAAACGCGACTCCCACGATGACCGACAGACCAGAGAACGCGCTGCTCGTCTTGACGAGGGACACGACTGCGCCCATCAGCGCGGTGAACCCCACGCAACTGAGCATGAGCCAACCCCAGGCCCGCACGACGTCGACGCCGCTCAGTGGGATGGCATTGCTGAGGCAGTATGCCGTGCCCAGGATGTACACGAGGGTTGTCATCACCATGGAGATGATGGTCGCCGCCCCCAAGTACCCGGCGGTGATCATCCAACGCGGGATGGGGGCCACCAGGAAGTCGCGCCACTTCGTGGATTCGCGGTCGTCGACGTACCCGGCCAGCGCGCCCAACCCGGTCGTGGCAGAGGCGATGACGCACGCCGACGCGATGAGCCAGGAGACAAGGAGGTTGTCAGCGGTCGCGGTGTCGATGGCGCCCGAGAACCCCGTCACGATGGAATCACGAATGGTTGTTCTCAGGAAGAGGAGGACGAGGAAGAGCGCGATGAGCGCGCCGAGGAGGGAGAAGAAGACTCCGGCTCGGTCCACGACGAATCCCTTGATATTGCGGCGGATGAGAGTGAGAAGTGTGGTCATTGCATGTCCTTGTCCAGGTTTGTGATGGGATTCAGTGGGAAACGAGCATTTTGGCATTTCGCCATGCTGCGCGAGCGAAGCGCTGGTGGCAGCATCCACTTGTCGGTTGGAGATCCTGCGACTTCGCGCAGGATGACGGGTGGAGTGGACTGGAAGGTCGAATTGAGATTGATGGGAAAGTACCAATGCTTACATCTTTGGAGATTGCACGTCGGGGTGATTCGGATGACTAGGGTGCCCATGGTCATATGGTCAGTGTTCGCGCAGAGACGAGCCGGTGAGGGCCAGAAAGACATCGTCCATTGTCCCGTGTTGAAACTCGAAACCGGTGATGTGCGACTGGTTGGCGGCGAGAATAGTCAAGGCATGTTGGTCAGAGTCGACGTCGACGAGCACCCAATCGGTTTCGGTTGTTGTGGCCAGTCCTTGCCCTGTGAGCACGTTCTCCAGTTCGGAATCCCCGCGAAGCCGCAGGTGGGACTGGGAATGGGCCGTGCGTAAGTGTGCGGGAGTGCCTGCCGCGATGATGTGCCCGTGGTCGATGATAGTCACCTGGTCGGCGCCCTCTGCCTCCTCCATGTAGTGAGTTGTCAGAAAGACAGTGAGGTCCATTTCGGAGCGCAGATTCGAGAGGATGGACCACACCATGTTGCGCGACTGCGGGTCGAGTCCCGTGGTCGGCTCATCCAGGAAGAGGATGTCGGGGCGCGGCAGCAGGGCCCGGGCGATATCCACTCGTCGCCGTTGCCCGCCGGACAGAGTCCCGTACTTCTGTTTGAGGACATCCCGAAGTTCGAGTTGTTCGATTACCCAAGCAGTATCGGTTTCTGGACCGGTCAGTTTGGCCCGAATGGACAGGTTGTCACGAACAGACAATGCCTTGTCCAGCAGCGAGTCTTGGAAGACGACGCCGATACGGGAGCGGATAGCACGGTCGTCATGGCCGATGCGCGCCTGGCCGGTCGGGAGGTTGTACGTCACGGTCCCCTCATCTGGACGGGCGAGAGTCGTGAGCATGGAAATGGTCGTTGATTTCCCCGCGCCATTGGGCCCGAGGAACGCGAAGAGCGAGCCGGGTTGTACCTCGAAACTCACTCCGTCCACAGCGGTGACGGGGCCATAGCGCCGAATGAGGTCCCAGACCTCGATGATGGGTGACATGTGGAGTCCTTTCGGTGGGGCCTCTGTGAACGATCTCGTTTCCTGCGGAGGATTCAGTGAGGAGTGCCTTCAGTCTGCCTGTTCGGTCTGGGCGCACGCCCTCAGCCGTTCGACCGATTCACCGGACAGTCGGCCACATGGGGGATGCCAGAGTTGGCCTGGACACGGGAGTGACAAGACCCTCCTCCCCCCGAATGACAGGTTTCCCTCCGAACGGACTCAGCCGCAGGTGTGGGCAGTGTGGTGAGCAGGCTGGGGCGCAAATCGTCCCACCGATTTGGGGAAAGCCCCGAGTGAAGCGAGGCGATAACCTGGCGAAGCCATCGCCTCGAGGAACGCCCTGCGCACCACACTGCCCCCACCTGCGGCGCCCCCCACTATGACTCGACAATGCAGTCGGGGATTCTGGATCCTGCGACTGCCGCATCCAACTTTGGCCATATCCGGCAGATTTCGATGGCCGATGTCGATCTAGGATCAAACTCAGCCCGAAACCAGCCCGGAAACGGGCCAACTTTGCACCAACTCCGAATCGCACCCAAGAATCCTCACGAACAAGGCCAAAGTTCGCCTGAACAGAGGCGGCAGAGAACTCACCTCCCCACGGAAGACAGGCTCCCCCCAGTATTGGAAGTCTCAACCTGGCCCGATTCCCTCCTCCCCCCGAATGACAGGTTTCCCTCCGAAAGGACCCAGCCGCTGGTGTGGGCAGTGTGGCGCGCAGGCTGGGGCGCAAATCGTCCCACCGATTTGGGGAAAGCCCCGAGTGGAGCGAGGCGGTAAAGTGGCGAAGCCATCGCCTCTCCGGGCTCCTGCACTGCTCCTGCTTGAGCGCTACCTACTCGTGGTACGCAGTCAGCTCAAGTTCCAGCAGCATTCCGTTAGGCCACGGCGTGACGTGAGCAACCGCAATCACTGGAGCCGCCTTGCCGAAAACCTTGGCGAAGGTCTCATAAGCCGACGGAGTCTGGGGCAAATCAACCTGATAGAGCTTGACAGCAATCGTGTCATCAAAGGTGAAACCGGCTTCTTCCAGGATGGGTGTGAGCTTTTCCACAACATAGGCAAGCTGTTCCTTGCCGTCTTTGCCGATGACATTCATATTGTCGTCGACAGGAGCTGTGGCAGAAACGAAGAGGAAGTTCCCGGCCACGATGGCGCGCGAGTATCCTATTTGCTTCTCCATTGGCAGTGAGGAATTGATCTTCTTGATTGCCATGATTGTTCCTTTCTCTAGGCTTTGGGCTGGACTTCCTTCGCAGAAATCACGGTGAGAAACTCCCGGAAGTGGGTTGGCTTCTCTATTTCGGACAGCGAGACATTCACTAGGTCGATCTGAGGAATGTAGGCATTGTTGGTGACGCGAGGGTCGGCGAGTACCGCCACATCGTCACCAATACTCTCGTTGCCGACGGCGATGCGAGGTGCCCGCAGAACCAACCAGTCGGTCGTTTCGGGAACGAGTTCCTCTTCCATTGTCTCTTTGTCGTCGAGGCGACGACCCATGAGTTCCCACACCCGCCCAACATAGGCAGTGTCGTCGTGGCTCGTGCGCACACCATGTGTTCCGGTGAAGACTGCTCGCTTGATGGCACCTGATCGAAGATAGGGGACTATGGTCTTCACTGAGGTCGTACACACATGTACTTCCTCCTCAAATGTGCCTGATGCACCCAGGCCCACAGCGGAGTACACAGCCTCTTGCCCCTCCAGCAACGTCGCAATGTCCTCCTGGTTCAACGCATCGCCAACGACGAGACGGGCCCCGTCAAGGCCTTCGGTATCGGCAGTCGGACGGACCAAAGCAGTTACTTCATGGCCGTTTGCGAGCGCGACCTGGACAAAGAGACGGCCGGTCTTACCGGTCCCGCCCAATACAGCTATTTTCATTTTGTCATCTCTCTCTTATTCGTCGGCGGCAGCATCAGTAACTGCCTGCCACAGCGCGATGTAGTTTTCGCCCCACAGCTTGTTGATGTCGTCTTGGGTGTATCCACGACCCAACAGGGCTTCCGAGACATTGTGTGCTTGCGAAGCGTTGATCCAGTCAGCGACACCACCGCCGTGATTGAAATCGGAAGCAAGACCGACGTGGTCAATTCCGACAAGTTCCACGGCTTTATCGATGGAGTCGATGTAGTTCTGAACGGTTTCGGTCGGATGATCTAGATCGAGAACCACGTGCCATTTGTGCAGGAACTCCCAGAACTTTGCGTCGTCCCATCCGGCAGTCTCCGGATTGTCCACTGTGGAGAACTCGGCCTCATTTTGCGGCGGAGTCAGCCCATACTCGCGCCAAAGCGCCGAGACTTCGTCTTTCCGCTGCGCTGGAATCGCGCGAAGATACAGAGCGAAGGCCACCACATTGACCAAGCCACCATTGTCCGCGATGCGACGAGCGTTGGCGTCGGTCAGGTTGCGGGGTACGTCCACGACTGATCGGAAACCCGTGTGGGAAGCCAAGACAGGTGCCGAGGACACATCAAGAGTGACGTCTACTCCTCTAGTGGAAAGCTGGGAAACGTCCACTATGACACCGCGTTCATTGAGGCGGCGGACTCCTTCGATTGCCAATGGACTCAGGCCCTGGAAGTCGATGTGCTCCGAAACGAACGGATAGGCGCGAGCCGACTCGGCCCACCAATTCGTCCCAATGAAGGCAAAAGCAAACTGACGAACTCCCCGATCCACCCACAGGTTGAGGGCATCAAGATTGGGAACATCGTCAAAAGCAGAGACATTCTGATAGCCCAGAATGACTGCGAACTTGCCGTCCTTCTGAGCCTCGATTAGCTCTTGTGGGGTGTGGACAAATCGCACCGAATCGGAGTGGGTTCCAACATAGTCGGTGACATTTGCATACTGCCTCTCCAACTCAGCGAGGATGGGGGTCTTGTCCCCACCCCGCCGCGTTGGTTGAGCTTGGATCGTGATGACGGAAGCGTTGATGCCGCCGCGGCGAGCCAACTCAATGCTGAAATGGGCGTTCTCGTCGTCGATGGGGAAATCGACGTGCCCATCTAGTCGGATGGAATTACTCATGAAACGATCGGAGTCGGATTGACTTCGGACTTCTCGATTGCTGCATTCTCAATGCCATACTTGGTCAGGACTGCGCCATACGTACCATCAGCAATAGAGGCATTCACCGCATCTGCCCACAGTTGGGCATACCCAGACTCCTTGGAGACGGCAAACCCGGACAGGCCGACGATGACCTGCGGGCCGGTGAGCTTCCACGAAGGATCCTCCTTGACGAGCCAACCACCCGAAGAAGCAGTAACCGAGCCTAGGCGCGCGCGACCGGACTTAACAGCCAAGAACTCTGCGCCCTTATCTGGGAAGGTCAAGAGTTCAACGGCTTCCTTCCCGTCAGCCACGCACTTCGCGGAGACCCTCTCCACATGAGCGGAAACCGAGTCGCCGGCGATGCTCGCAACGGTGAGACCGCACAAGTCAGAATCCTGATTGCCGACATCTGGCTGATCCGAAGGAGTAATGAAGAAATAGCCAGAGGAATACACGGAAATCTGATCGACGACCTCGATGCGCTCGGCCAAGATGTCGGTACCCAACCCAACGTCGTATTTTCCGGACTGGACACCAGTGACGGTGGTCTTCCAGTCGTTCGGGATGAGCTCGATGGTGGCACCAAGCTCGGCAGCGGCGGCGGCAACCGTCTCATAGATGTACCCCACCGGGTCGCCCTTATCATCAAATGCGGCCAGCGGAAGCCCCCAATCGGGCTGGAAGGTGCCGGTGACGGTGGTTCCGCGCAGCGGGTTGTTTTCGAGGGTCCAGCTTTCAGGTCCGGTGGCTGCCTCGCTGGCAGGAGCACTCGGATTGTCAGAGGAGGTCCCTGTTGTGGAGCCGCCAGAGCAGCCAGCCAGCAATGCAGTCATACCCACGATAGCCACAAGGGCCTTGGCAATATGCGTTTTCTTCATCATTTTTCCTTTCGGGGCGCATCCTCCACGACCCTGTTCTTCATTTTCTTGCTGTGATTCTGCGGAGGAAATCACAGGTTCTTTCCTGTTTGGGGTTGTCAATGACATCTTCGGGGGTGCCGTATTCGGTGATAACCCCGTCAGATAGGAAAGCTATATGGGTGGATATTTCGTGAGCAAAAGCGATCTCGTGAGTGGCGATGATGCTCGTCACGCCGGACTTCGTTGCTTTCTCAATCACATCAAGAACCTCGCCGACGAGTTCAGGATCGAGCGCACTCGTCGGTTCGTCGAACAGGATCAGTTTGGGCTTCATGGCAAAGGCACGCGCAATGGCAACGCGTTGCTGCATCCCGCCGGACAACTCGGTTGGGTATAAATCGCCCTTGTCTGCCAAGCCGACCGTGTCTAGCCATTCCAGTGCCAACTTCTTGGCATCGGCGGCACTCAACCCGCGGACCTGGGTTGGGCCTTCAGTAATGTTCTCCAAAGCAGTCAGGTGTGGAAAGAGATTGAAGTTCTGAAAGACCATCCCCACTTCGGTCTGCTGTTGGCGAATGAGTTTCTTGGGAGCGTGATAGAGCTTGCCGTTCTTGGAAATCAGCCCCAACACTTCGTTGTCGACGGCGATGACCCCGGCCTCGGGGACTTCCAGTTGTGCGATGCACCGCAAGAGAGTGGACTTGCCTGACCCGGACGATCCAATGAGAGAAACTATTTCCCCCTTGGCGATATTCAGGTTCAGTCCGTCGAGGACGACTAGGTCGTGGAAACTCTTCTTCAAGTTCGTAATCTCAACAAAGAACTGCGATGTGTCTGTGACTGCGTTGCCCTGGGTGATCTGTTCTTCACTCATGCGAGGCCGCCTTGAACAACGGGGGATGCTTCACGCATGACAGGAACTTTGACATGTTTTGTGGCGACCAACTTCACCGATTCGCGCGCACGGTTGGTGCGCTTGGCCTTGGTCCGCGTGTTGATCAGGCGTTCCAACTGGATCTGAAGCACTGAGGTGATCGATGTGATGATGATGTACCAGATGGTGGCGACCATCAGTAATGGTGCAATGCGGAAGTTGTTGGCCGAGATGAGTTGTGTGGCGTAGAGCAAATCGCTGATTGCGAGGACGGAAACGATTGACGTGCCCTTGATGAGTTCCACAAGCATATTCCCTAGTGAGGGAACGATAGCAATCAAAGACTGCGGCAAGACGATCTTGGTGGCAATCCGGAAATCGCTGAGGCCGAGCACCTTGCCAGCCTGGGTCTGCTCCTTCGGGACTGAAATAATCCCGCCACGAATAATCTCGGAAGCCGTCGCGATAAGCGGTAATCCCAGCCCGAGAATGGCGGCCGTCTCTTTGGAAATAAGGTCAACCAAGTTGATCGTGACTGATCCAAAGAAGGGAAGGTTAATGTCAAACGTACGGACGAAGTAACCGATATTGAACCAGAACAGCAACTGCACGAGCCAGGGTATGGAGCGGAATATCCAGACGTAAGCCCAGGCTAACCATTTGAGTACCGGATTTTCAGAGAGCCTGACCATGGCCAATCCAAAGCCAAAGACCAGCGAGATGACCATGATGACTGCCGTGAGCCACAAGGTGAATTTCAGACCGTCCAGAACCTTATGGAAGAAGAAATACTGCGCGAAGACACCCCACTCAAACGCTGGATTGATCGCGCACTGGTAAAGCAGACCCATGAGAAGGGCCACCACAATGGCGGCGGAAGTGATGCGCCCGATGCGGATCTTTCGAGTAATCCCGGTCACAGACTCCTGCGTCACAGCACGCTCGAAGCTCAGGGGTTCTACTCGGCTAGGTGCTCCAGCCATGGTCTCTTTCCTCCGATGAATGGGTGTGGGTTCTTGTGCATGAGAAAGGCGACTCTTCCCCAAGTCGCCGCAGTCTTTGTTATGGCTTATCAGCTAAGACAACAGCCGGACTCAGGCAGGCAACAGCAACACTTCGTTGAGGCAACCGGGATGAGCACGCGAGCATCGTAGCATGGAACTTTTTCGTGTCAATTTGGACTGTCCATATCCGTTTTTCGGGTGAATCTTCCTCCTTCCAACCTCGGTGTTCACGGACGCGCTAGGCTGGAATCACTTCGCAAACTAAGGAGACTTGCCCGCCATGGAGTATCTGTTCGACACTGTCAACATCGAAGACATTGAGCGTTTTGGCTCGTGTTTCCCGTACACCGGCGTGACATCGAACCCATCCATCCTCAAGAAGGAAGCGCAGGGCGAGCCGTTGCTGGAGACCCTGCGCGAGATTCGGCGGATCATCGGCAATGAGCGTTCCCTTCATGTCCAAGTGGTTGCCCGTAACCGGGATGAGATTCTGGCCGAAGCTGAGTCGCTGATGGAGAAGGTGGACTCGCGGGTGTACGTCAAGGTCCCCACGACCGAGGAGGGCCTGGCCGCCATGCAGGTCATGAAGACGCGCGGCATCGGGATCACCGCAACGACCGTGTACACCAAGGTACAGGGGTTCATGGCCATCGCGGCTGGCGCGGACTTCATCGCGCCGTACTACAACCGCGTCGCCTACTTCGATGTCGACCCCAAGGAATTAGTGTCCTCACTAGCCAAAATGATTGCCAAACATAATGCGCCCACCAAGATTCTGGCCGCCAGCTTCAAGAACATCACCCAAGTCAACGATGCTTTCATGGCGGGTGCTCACTGTGTGACCGTCCCCCCGCGCTTGCTCCATGCCGCGTACGGCGCTGCCGCCATTTCGAGGGCCGTGGACGATTTCACCCGCGACTGGCAGTCGGTTGCCGGGGACGTTTCGATTACTGAACTGTAGGCGTCCTCGCGGAGTTACCTTAGAGACATGCGTCAGCGACGTTTCTACATTGTGTCTTGCCCTAGCGCTGTAGGGCAACCCGATGTCAGATCTTAGGGGAGGTCCAGCAGACCGGACAGCACGGTTCGCACATACTGCAACGTCTCCATGTCAACCTCGCCCAACCGGTGTTCGAAACGCGACAAAGCCATTGCTCGTATGGCGCGCACAACAATGACTGAGTCTGACTGTAGCCCGGTGCTCGGTGAAGCGGCTAATGATGGCCTCGTGGGAGTCTCGGGCAAAGAGGCCGACAGCGGCACCATGATGACAAGGTCGTACACAGATCCGCTGATTTGGGATTCGTGGGACAGAACGAGTGCGGGGCGGGTCTTCGTGGGCTCGCCGGGCTTGCCCGCTCCGAAAGCAGTCAGCCAGATTTCTCCCTGTTTGGGTAGATTAGTCGATGCCATCAGCCAACGTCTCTTCCCATAGCGCGTATTCCTCTGCGGCAGCAGGATTCTGAGCATCCTTGATTGCTTCTTCTCTCGCAGAGTCACGAATCGCGGTGAACAAGACCTCCCTGGAGAGGCCAGCCAGGTACGACGACATGGACTTGCCGGTGTACTTGGCCACTTTGGCAAAGTTGTCTCGCACTGCCACGGGTACGCGGATTGTTGCAGTTTCGGTCATAGCGCTATTGTACAGCGCCACTGGGAGGAGCCACAAGAGGGTGGTACCCGTCTCGTGGCACATACAAACCCGGCATTGCGGCGACCTCGCAGAGTAAGGTGTTGCACGGCATCAGGAACCAAGGAGGCACCATGGGGCATTCGCTTTTCGACCAGTTCAGGCTCACCGTTTTGGAGCACCAACTCGGGGTGTACGGGGTCCATGTCCACGTCGATGGACAGCCCGACATCGAGCATCGCTTCCGCGCTGATGACCGTGTGCATCTGTGGTCGGCTAGCAAGACCTTTACCTCTCTAGCTGTCGGGATGTGCGTTGATGAGGGGCGTTTTACCTTGTCGGACAAGATATTGGACCACTTCGGGTCGTGCCGAAGCATCGCCGCTCCTGGGTCTCAGGACATCACTGTACGCGATTTGCTCCATATGCAGCCGGGCAAGGAGTATGCTCTGTTCCAGGAGACAGACGAGTCCGTTCTGGGAGTGACCGACTGGGCCGAGTTGTTCTTCGCGGGCGAACTGAAGACCACCCCGGGCACGCACTTCTTCTACGCCAACGCCTGCACGTACATGCTGGGCCGCCTCGTCGAAGCAACCTCTGGGACTCGCCTGCGAGATTATCTCCTGCCGCGCCTGTTCAATCCGCTGCACATCCCCAACCCGCAGTGGCAGACCTGCCCCGGCGGCCACAACACCGGCGCCTTCGGTTTACATCTGACAACTTCCGAGTTGGCGCGCATGGGGCAAGTCCTTCTCCACGAGGGCGAGTGGGACGGGTCCCAGCTTGTCAGCGCAGACTATGTCAAGGCGATGCACACCGATACCGTCAGCACGGACCACCATTTCGAGGACACTGAATCGGACGTCGGGTACGGTTATCAGGTGTGGCTCAACACCGCGCCCGGCACTTTCCGCGCCGATGGGATGTACGGGCAGTTCTCCATCGTCCTGCCCGAACAGCGCGCCGTCGTCACGGTCACGTCCCACAACGAGACATGTGCCAATGACATTGTCCGTGCGGTGTTCGCCGACATCGTGCCGAAGTTGTAGCCCCTGGAGTGACAAAACCCGCAAGTGCCAACCCGTCAAGGTCGCAGGCTCGCGGGTGTGACCTGCCCCTCATATCCCAAGATTACAAAACCCATCCTCAACCGAATGCTTTGTGGCCCCACGAACCGGTTGCGGATGGCTCATGTTGCCAATATCGCCCAAAAACCGACATTTCCCATCCTCAACCGCTGACTGGCGTCTGAATCGGGCCGTTTGTGGATGGGTTTTGTGGGTGGGGTGTTCAGGATGACAATCCGGCCAAGTCAACACACCCACCAACCACATACTTACCCAACTTACCCACCAACGACGAAGGGCCCCCAGAATCGGGAGCCCTTCGTGTACTAATCGAATAGGGATTACGAGATGCGAAGCTGCGACTCGTTGGAGAAGACGTGGGTCTGGTTGGGGTCTACGCCCAAACGAACCTTGCCGCCCTGGCTGGCATGACGCACATTGAGGCGAGCGACGATCTGCTGAGCGATGAGCTTGGCGTCTTCGTCGATACCGGCGAGCGTGCCGTAAAGGTAGGTGTCAGAACCCAGTTCCTCGACCACGGACACGTCCACAGCGATGCCTTGATCGGCAACTGTGAAGAACTCGGGACGAACGCCGATAGTCAGCGTCCCTTCGCCGGGAGCCTTGGCGAGCACGTCGCGGGGGACAGGAACGACATAGTCGCCGACCTGCACGCCACCGTCGGTGACATTGCCGGAGATGAGGTTCATGGCCGGAGAGCCAATGAAACCAGCAACAAACAGGTTGTCTGGCTTGTCGTACAGGGTCATCGGGGCGTCGACCTGCTGGAGGATGCCGTCCTTCATGACTGCGACGCGGTGACCCATGGTCATAGCCTCGACCTGGTCGTGCGTGACGTACACGGTCGTGACGCCGAGGCGAACCTGGAGAGCGGCGATCTGTGTACGAGTGGAGACGCGCAACTTGGCGTCGAGGTTGGACAGCGGCTCGTCCATCAGGAAGACGTGAGGTTGACGAACAATGGCGCGGCCCATGGCGACGCGCTGACGCTGGCCACCGGAGAGGGCCTTCGGCTTGCGTGCGAGGAAATCCTCCAGGCCCAGGAGCTTGGCGGCCTCAAGGACGCGCTGGTTGCGCTCGGCTTTGGGCACATTCTGCATCTTCAGCGCGAAGCCCATGTTGTCGGCAACGGTCATGTGCGGGTACAAAGCATAGTTCTGGAAGACCATAGCAATGTCGCGGTCCTTCGGGGGAAGGTCGGTGACGTCGCGCTCTCCGATGAAGATTTTGCCTTCGTTGACCTCTTCGAGACCAGCGAGCATACGCAACGACGTGGATTTTCCGCAGCCGGAGGGGCCGACGAGAACCATGAATTCGCCATCGCCAATCTCAAGATTGAGGCGGTCGACGGCCGGATGATCCGAACCCGGATAAATGCGGGTGGCATCTTGGAACGAAACTGTTGCCATAGTGGTATTACCTTTCCACGGGGAGGTACGTCCCCGACGATCCGTTGTGGAGGGGTTATCCCTTCAGGGTCCAGTCTGTCACATTCCAGCCAAACGTCAAGCCTAGTTGAGTGCTGGTGCTTGTTTGTTTGTTCGGTCGTTTTGGGTAATGAGAGGGTATCGGCTTGTCACAGCGGTAAGAATTGGGGCGCGGGTCCAAAGTCCTTGCCGCCCCCGCTGGATGGCAACAATTGGGGGAGTGCTGCCCGTCCCCTATCGTCATTCGGCGCGAAGGCCACCTGGCAAGCCTAAATCCTGCGCCCTGCGACCCAACTCGTCGCTAGAGCACGATGACCGCCCAACTGCTGAGAACTTGCTCGAGAATGGGCGCGTCCTTTGGGAAATACGTTCTTGGCGGGTCACCCCGTACGATGGTGTGGTGAGTACGGGTGAAGCGGGTAGACCTGCCAAGAACGCCGATGCGGGCCTTTCTGAGGGTGCCGAAAGGACCAACCCCCCTGAACAGAGCGTCGAAGTGGGACAAATCGGTGATATATCAGAGGTAAACTCGCCAGAATTCGCTGAACAGGATTCAGCGGAGGTTGCTGAATTGGGTGAAGAGTCCCCTACTTCTGCTTCCGAGACCAGCTCGTCCGTAGACGCCGCCGGGGAAGACGCGACACTACCCACCGACACCGAAGAGGAACTCCCCTGGTGGGACGACCCGGCCTTGCCGTGGGCGCACAAGCCGACCCGAGCGGACCTGGCCTGTTGGGCGTGGATCGCAGTCGTCGGAATCTACGGAATCGTCATGCTTCCTCTGCGGGCGGTCCTCCTCGGTCTCAACCCGCCCATTGCGGCCATGATCACTGGCGGACGCTCGATGGTCGTCGCAACGGGCGCCTGGGTCCGGGTCAATGGCGGGCCGCTCGTCGTGTATTGGCTTGTCGCGTCCGTATCACTGGTCAAGTTCTCCTGGGTGTACTGGTGGGCCGGCAAGCTGTGGGGAACAGGCATTATCAATTTGTGGGCGGGCAAATCTGACCGTTCGAAACGTCGCGCCGAGAAGGCTGTCCGACTGACCAACCGGTTCTGGGTCCTAGCTGTCGTCCTGACCTTCCTCCCCATCCCCTTCCCCATGCCCATCGTGTACGCCGCGATTGGGGCGGCGGGCACGAGCCTCAAGAAGTTCCTCCCGCCGGTGTTTCTCACATCGCTGGTCTTCCAGGCGGGGTACCTCGCGCTCGGTTGGTGGATCGGCGAACCAGCGGTCAAGCTCATGAACCTCTACGCACAATACATGTGGTACGCGGTCCTGATCATCTTCGCTGGCATGATCGCCACATGGTGGTGGAGGTCGCACAAGGAGAAGATCGCTGCCGCCGAAGTCCCGTCAGCGATTACCTCAACTCAGACCGAGGAGAAGTAGGAGTCCCGCCAACGCCGTTGATGGAGGAATCCCAGGGCTGGTCTGGTCTCCTGGCAGTAAGTTTCCGCCTGCGCCGCTGCTGGAGGGTTTACGCCCAGAATGTCCGAGCTCCATGAGAGGATAGTTCCAGATGTCAAGACATGTTCGAGGAACAAGGGAGCAACCATGGCCGAACTCAAAGACCAGATCGTCGCCGATATGAAAGATGCGATGCGGGCAAAGGACCAACTCACGTTGGGAACGCTGAGGATGGCCAAGGCCGCCATTATGAACGAAGAAGTCGCAGGCAAGGCGGCCCGCGAGCTGTCGCAGGCCGAGGAGCAGGCCGTCATCACTCGTGAAGTGCGCAAACGCCGTGAGTCCGCCGAGGTGTACGCCGACGCTGGTCGGGCTGAATTGGCTGAGAAGGAAACCGCCGAAGCTGACATCTTGGCGAAGTACATCCCGGCGCCTCTGAGCGAAGAAGAGGTCGACGCCATCATCGCCGAAGAAGTCGCCGCTCTGCCCGAGCCCACCATCAAGGCCATGGGCCAAGTCATCAAGGCCGTCAACGCCCGCGCAGGCGGACAGGCAGACGGAGCAACAGTTGCTGCCAAGGTTAGGGCCGCCTTGGCGTAGGGCAGGGGTTTTCCCACTGTCACCGTGGGGTCCTGCGCGTCCCTAATGCCTAGCGGTCAGGACAAAGACGGTTGCTCTGTGAGTCTCTTCCGCAGTTGGGCTGTGTCGTACAAGGGCAGCTCGGTGATGGGACCTGGTGCTCCTGGCAAAGTCAATGATGCACGAACGACGTGCTCCGGGGAGAAACGCTCCATGAAGGCATGAAGGCTGCGCGCACGCAGATTTGCGGCGGACTTCACTTCGACGGGCACAATCGTGTTATCGAGGTCAAGAAGGAAGTCTACTTCTGCGGCGTTCCGGTCGTTGGTCCAGTAGAACGGGCGCACTCCCACCGCAGCCACGAGTTCCTGCAACACATGCTGCTCTGCGAGTGAGCCTCTGAACTCGGTATAGAGCGAATCGGCGTCCAGGACAGTTTTCGGGGTCAGACCCGCCAGCGCACCCAATAGGCCAACGTCCAGCATGTACAGCTTGAACGCGGCCGTGTCTGTGTATGCCTTCAACGGAACATGGGGAGTGCTCACACGATTGACCTGGTAGACGACCCCGGCATCAATGAGCCACTGAATAGCCATTTCGTAGCTTCGCGCGCGAGCCCCTGGTTCGATGTGGCTGTACACAAACCGTTTCTTCTCCTGTCCCAACTGAACAGCAATTGACGAGAAGACCTTGCGAATGCGAGGGACAAGCTCCAGCGGGGCGTGTTTGCTGACATCAAGATCGTAGGCCCTCAATATCTCTTCCTGAACCACCCTGGCGGTGTGTGGGCTTCCTGTCGCCACGAACTTCGTGACCGCTTCTGGCATTCCTCCGACGATGTCGTACATCGACAGCCATTCCAGCAGGCGAGGATGAAATGCCTGCCGATCCTGCAAAGAGCCATTCCTGAGGAGGTCGTCGAGGGAACCCTGCCCCACCGCGCGAAGGAACTCGCTGAACGTCAGCGGATACAAATCAGTGAACTCCACCTTCCCCACTGGAAACGACGCGCCTTCGTGCACTGCTAGGCCCAAGAGCGACCCAGCGGCCATGACGTGGTATTCAGGAGCAGTCTCTGCAAACGACTTCAGGGAGGCGAGAGCATTGGGCACTTCCTGTATCTCGTCAAACACGATGAGTGTCGATGCTGGGTCGAGAGGTGAGCCTGTGTGTATCTCCAAACGGCGAACAATGTTATGGGCGCTTCGATCTGGGAAAATGATTCTGCCCAGTTCCTCGTCCTCGTTCAGGGACAGCCTCACCGTCTGGGCGTACTCTTTGCGGGCGAAATCGTCCATAAGCCAGGTCTTCCCCACCTGCCTCGCCCCTGACACGATGAGCGGCTTGCGCTCCGCCTTGTTCTTCCATTCCCGCAGTCGAGCGTATCCATCTCTGTCCATAGCACCTCTCCAGTCGACAACAGTCTACTGCGTCTGCCGTTCCTTGCTAGGTCGTTTCCGGCCGCGATGCCGCGTTATGCTATGCATTTTGCGGCACAGACGCCGTTCTTTGCTATGCATTTTGCGGCAGAGGCTTTCTTACCCAAGGAACCAGCAGTCGCTTCGAGGATCGGAGTCGCCTCGGCGTGATGTGCTGGACCACTGGAGGCTCTGAGAACAAGATGAGGCACCCTCGGTCCGTGTGTGTGCTGGTTTCCGAGGGTGCAAGTCAGGTGTTTCTACCGACAGTGAATTTTGTCCGCGTCGACGACGGGCGATTCTGGGATATCGCCCTCGCGGACTCTAGTTTGCTTTGCCAGTTTCTATGTTGCGTTTGCCTTGAAGCGCCCCACAGCGATGATGTTGACGATGGGGATGGTCAAGCCGAGGAGAGCGGTGAGGGGGTTGGCCCCTATGGCGAGATTGACGACGAGCAGGATGATTCCTGCGATGAGAATGCATACTCCCAGGCCAACAAGCGTTCCGGCCATCTTTGGTTCGGTTGAGTACCGTATGCCTTGGATTCCAGCAACGAGACTCAGTATCGCCAGAGTGAGGGCGAGCAGTCCAACCCCGACAAGGGAACCTACAGGGACACCCCACTGAGCCAACGTTGAGGCAGACATGAAAGTAGCGATCGCCAGAATGAAGTCCCCTGCGGCCACAATGATGAGCAGAATTGCCATAACAAGAACGAACACATCGCGCTTTGTTCCGCTGTGCATCTGCGGATGTGCGGAAGAGTAACTGCCGGTTCCAACAATCGGTGCAGCGAGGTAGGAGAGCTCATTCTCTTTCGACAAGGTCTGCTGCAGCAGTGCGTCGGCTTCCTGATTTCGCCCGGCTATCCTAAGTCGGGTAATTTCGGTCTTGTTTGCCGCAATTTGTTCTTGGGTCTCTCGAAGGTACTTCGCGGTTGCTGCCTTTTCCTCGGCTTGTCTGAGGCCGACATTGATCGCTGGTCAAAGACCGGACAAGGACATAGGCAAGATGGCTGCCCAGGGCGCAAGCCTAACCGTACGTGTCGCGGGGACCTCTGCCGGGCACTGAACGCAAACCCTTTTTCCAGGTCGGGCCGATGGGGCCGAGGATTTGGAGGCGGGTGATGGTGCCGGGGCCGAGGATGTCGTTCATTTTGCGTACGACTAGGGGAGACATGGTGCGAAGGGCTGTGGCCCACGTTGTGGATTCCGCACGTACGACCAGCAGGCCGCCTTCGTATTTCTCGGGTTTGGTGTGTGCAGCGTTGGCGTCGCCGACGAACTCGGCCCAGCGGGTCATGAGGGATACCACCGAGATTTGCTTCTTCCAACCGCGCCTGACGAGGACTTTGTCGAGTACTTCGCCTGCCACTTTGGGGTCGCGGGGGTCTTTGCTTGGCCCGGACCAGGCGGCTGCTTCCTCGTCGGGTTTGCGTTTGCGTCGGCGGGGGACAGGGGCTGCTCCACGGGCAGTTGCGGCGATGCGTTCGGCCACGTCGGTACCTGTGGGGTCGTGGTACGAACTGGGATCACTAGTTTCGCCCATCACTCACGCCCTTCTGTGTAGCCAGCTCCGTGGTCCGACGAGCCTGCAACCGGCACCGCCTGCTCTTCCCATTGTCTCAGGGGTACACCTGGGTGGACGACACCGGGCTCGACTTTGTACACCCTCGCGTCCAGATTCTCGGGGACGTCCCGCAGGACTGCCGCAGTGATGAATGTTTGTTCAACAGAGTCCATGGCGGCCACGACCCGCTCCCTACGCCTCTCATCCAACTCCGCGAAGACGTCGTCCAAGATGAGCACAGGCTCCAATCCATCGGCGTGCAGGAGGTCAAGACTCGCCAGACGCAACGCCAGGGTGTACGACCATCCCTCGCCATGGCTGGCATACCCCTTGACCGGCAAATCCCCAAGTGACAAGGATAAATCGTCCCGATGAGGTCCCACGAGGCACACCCCGCGAGTGATCTCGTCTTCCCGGCGCTCAGTCATTCTCTGAGCCAACGCCTCTGCGATGACACCGACCTCAGGGGAGATGCCTTCGGCCAAGGATTTGGACTCATACCTCAAAACGGCCCTCGACGGACTGGGTGCGATAGCGTCATAGTTGGACGCGACGTACCCTTCGATGTCGGCGACCGTCCTCAGGCGCGCGGCAACAAGCTCGGCCCCCGCCCTTACCAACGCCTCATCCCACACGTCCAATGTCTCTTCCGCGCCCGCCCCCGCACTTCGCACCGACCGGCCAGACATCGCTTTGAGTAGCGCTGTCTTTTGTTTGAGGGTGCGCTCATACTCGGCCTTGGGTCCGGCCAAACGAGGGGACCTTTCGATGACCAGGTCATCCAGGAATGCGCGCCGAGCCGATGGGTCTCCGCGCACAACACTCAGATCCTCCGGCGCGAAAGACACGACCCTCACCGCCCCGATGATGTCGCGGGGGCGAACCGCGGCGCGATTGAGGCGGGCCTTGTTGACCATTCCTGTGCGTAGTTCCAGGTCGACCGTCAGACTTCTCTCGTCGTCCACCCCGGCGTACACCTTGGCGGATATGGTCGCGGACGCGGCTCCGGATCGAATGAGCGGGGCGTCCGTGGCGACTCGGTGTGAAGACCCGGTGGCCAGATATTCGACCGCCTCGACGATATTGGTCTTCCCGTACCCATTCGGTCCGAGAAAGACAATCACACCTGGTCCTAGGTCCAAGTCGACCGAATCGTACGAGCGAAAGTCAGTCAGCGCCAAGCGCGAGAGGTACATGGAACGATCAGCATGGAGACTACGCGGACAACCGCATCAACATGATGACATGTCGATAGTCGTCAGCCGGTTCACCATCCAAGGACGGCAAGGCCGTGATGAGACAGGGTTTGCCCGAGCCAGTGAAGGAGATGTGGACGTACGGCGTCGTGAGAGCCTCAAGGGCATTCAAGAGGTAATGGGGGTTGAACCCGGCGGCGTCGATGACCGGCTCCCCTGCTTGGGTGTCGACGATGGCGGACACTGCTTCCGAAGCCTGGGCCTGGTCACCACGGGCGGCTTCAAGGGTGATGGTGTCTTCGCCGATGATCATCTTGAGGGATGTGTTCTTCTCCGCGACCAAGGACACGCGGCGCACAGCCGCAATGAGGTCGGCCGTTGAAGCGCGGACAGTCAAGTCGTCGGGAATGTCCATGAGGTGGCGCAGTTTGGGGAACTCGCCATCGAGCAGGCGCGTCGTGATTTCCCGCGTCCCCGTCAGGCCCTCGGCGGCAAAACCAATCAGACCTTCGCCCGCACCTGGTTCACCAAGGGAGATTGTTACCTTCTCTGACGCCAGCATGGATTTGGCGGCGTCCGTCAGCACTTTTCCAGGGACCAGACAGGACTCATTCTTTCCTGCTTTTTCGGGCTTCCAGGTGAGTTCTTTGAGGGCCATTCGGTAACGGTCGGTTGCCAGTAGAGAGATATTCTCGCCGTCGATCTCAATCTTGACGCCTGTGAACACAGGCAACAACTCGTCACGGCCTGCAGCGATGGCGACTTGGCCGACGGCGTCCGCGAAGACGTTGGCGTCGATGGTTCCAGCATTGCCTGGCATGTCGGGAAATTCGGGGTATTCCCCCACCGGAAGGGTTTGGAGCGCGAAGCGGGCCGAACCACACACCACTTCGACTTCCGCGTCGGTGGTGGCAACCGTTACTGATTTCGGTGGCAGCGACCGAGTGATATCTGCCAAGAGCTTGCCGGACACGAGCGCGACGCCTTCGGATTCGACGCTCGCTTTCACGGTGACCTTTGCAGATGTCTCGTAGTCATAAGACGACAACGTGACCTCTTGGCCCTCCGCACGAATCAGCAGACCCGCGAGAATGGGAAAACTTGGCCTCGTGGGGAGACTCCTGGCCGCCCACGACACTGCGTCCGCTAGTGCGTCTTTGTCGAGTTGAAACTTCATACGTACTCCTTGCCCGATTGAATCATACCGACTGTGGGCCCAGAGAGCACCTTGTGAGTCTGGTCCACAGATTCACAGGCCGGTGATGATGAAGATACGGATATGTATGTCTATCATCATCGTCATAGCGTCTGTGGAAACTGTGGATAACCTGTGTACGACGTTGAGATTGTCTGAATAACACTCATGGGATTTCTGTGGATAAGCCTGTGGATAGTGTGGATAACTTGTGGATAGTGAGCGCTCGATGAGGACTGTGGAAACTTATGTACAGGTTATGAACGGGGTTATGCACAGGCTGGTGGATGGGAGTGTGCGATGGGGGGATCATACGGTGATTCTCGATTGCGGTGTGTCTGGGTGAGGGGTGTCGCGCTCAATGACGGTTTGGGCTAGCAGAGGTTGTCTAGCGGGTGGCTTGCTTGACCCGAGTCGTGATCTCGACCAAGGTCGAATACAGCCCAGCGTCTGAGGCGATCAGTGTACGAATCTTGTTGCAAGCGTGAAGCACGGTTGTGTGGTCTCGGCCAAAGAGTGCGCCAATCTTGGGCAGAGACAATTCTGTGTGATCGCGGCACAGGTACATGGCGATCTGACGCGCTAGAGCAAAGGATGAAGACCGGTTTGAGCCGGTGAGTTCTTCGAGCGTGAGTCCGAAGAATGTGGCTGTTTGGGCCATGATGGTGGCTGCGGTGATGGGGGGAGTGTCGGATTCAGGGATGAGATCCTTCAACACGATTTCGGCTGTGGCTAGGTCAATCGGTTGCTTGTTGAGGGAGGCGAAGGCCGTGATCCGGATGAGCGCGCCCTCGAGTTCGCGGATATTTGTATGAATGTTCGTTGCGATGAACTCTAGAACATCAGACCCTAGCTCAATATCGTCTGCTGTGGCCTTGTTGAGCAAAATAGCAATGCGCGTCTCGAGGTCGGCTGGCTGGATGTCGGTGATGAGACCCCATTCGAACCGAGAGCGCAAGCGTGGCTCCAAGGCTTCGAGGGCCTTGGGGGGACGGTCCGAGGTGATGACAATCTGCTTCTGGGCGTTATGGAGCGCGTTGAAGGTATGGAAGAACTCTTCCTGCGTTTGGATCTTGGACTCCAGGAACTGAATATCGTCCAACAGAAGAACATCGACATCGCGGTACATGGAGCGGAACGCAGTGGTCTGGTTGCTGGAGATGGCATTGATGAAGTCGTTGGTCATCTCTTCAGTCGAAGCGTATTTCACGCGAAGGCGCTTGTGATACTCGTGAATGTAATGGCCAATGGCGTGGAGAAGGTGAGTCTTGCCGAGGCCGGAGGCACCGTAGATGAGCAGTGGGTTGTACGACTGGCCAGGGTTCTCCGCGACGGCAACGGCCGCCGCATGGGCGAAGCGATTGGACGGTCCAATGACGAAGGAGTCGAAGAAGTACTTCGGGTTGAGCTTCTCCTCGTCGGTTTGCCGTTCGGGTTCAGCCGGGGAAGGCGGCATGAAGGGCGGGGCGGCGTGGGGGGAGTCGAGGGCGAGGGATTCGTCAACGACAGCGGTCACGCGAATGTCGTTGTCCAGGTAGTCAGACACTATTTCTTCGAGTTTGTCGCGCAGCTTGACCTCGATGCGGCTGCGCGTGAAGTCATTCGGCGTTGCGATCAGAAGGGTGGACTCGGTCAACTCCAGCGGTTTCGAGACTGCGAGATGGGATCTGGTCGCGGCGTCGGCGACAGTGAGAAGATGGTCCCATAAGGCAGGAAGCGTGTCCGAGGAGCCGACAGCAGTCACCAGACATCCTCTCCACGTTATTCCGCAGTTATGCACAGCCTGTGTACAGGTCTGGTGCGTATAAATACGGTAGTCGCTTTGGGCCCTTCAGTACAAGTGGTTATAGGGTGAAAATTGGGTTGGTACGGCGTGTCGCGTAGACGAAACCCCTTGTGGGGCTTTATCGACATGTAGGTTAGCCTCCTTTCTTGGCGGGTCCACTTGCCTGTGCTTGGGTTTCTGCGTAGTCTAGATAGTCGCTGTCGTAGCGGCATTTCCCCTGTCAGCCCAGACAGGATAGACCTGAGGAGTCACGTTGAGTAAGCGTACATATCAACCGAGCAATCGGCGTCGCCATCGCGTTCATGGTTTCCGGACGCGCATGCGCACTCGCGCTGGTCGTGCCATCATCGCATCGCGCAGAGCCAAGGGCCGCGCGGAACTGACCGTCTAAGAGATGCTGCCGGATCGGTTCCGGCTTCGGAGCAGCGCAGAATTCGCCCAAGTCATTCGACATGGGAAGAAAGCGGCTCGCCCGAGTTTAGTGATGTACGCATCACGGGGGGAACCGAAATTGGGGCTTGTTGTCGGGAAATCGGTCGGAGGCGCTGTGGTGAGGAACCGGGTCAAGCGCAGGATTCGCCACTTGGTGGCACCCCTGCTCGTGCCTGGCTGTGCCATGAGCGTGGTTGTACGGGCTTTACCCAAAGCAGGGCAAAGTGGCAATAGTCTGTCGAGGGATTTGTATTCTGCGTGGTCAGCCTGCGAAAAGGACCTGCGATGAAGTGGGTGCTCATCGGGTTCATCAAAGCGTGGCGGGCGGTCGTGTCTCCTAGCTACGGGACTGTCTGCAAGTACTATCCGTCATGTTCGGAATATGGGCTTGAGGCAGTTCGTCATCATGGGGCGCTCAAGGGTGGGGCATTGGCGATATGGCGAATCATGCGGTGCAATCCGTGGAGCATGGGCGCTTACGACCCGGTGCCGGGTACAAGGGCAGCGTATTTGTGGGAATTGGAACAGGCGGGGGAATGGACTCCGAATCTGGAGACCGTCCGAAGTGAGGTAAGTGTATGAATCTGCTAACCATACCGATGTTGGGGATAGGCGATTTCTTCACTTCGATCATGACTCCGCTCCATGCGGCGATCTCGGCTGTCTTGGTTTTCGCGTATCGCATGTGGAGCTATGTCACGGGGGCCGACACTGGGGTGACCTGGGCACTGGCCATTATCTTCTTGACGATCATCGTGCGTACGCTCCTGATTCCGTTGTTCGTCAAACAGATCAATTCTGCTCGCAATATGCAGTTGATTCAGCCGAAGATGAAGGCGCTTCAGGACAAGTACGGGGCCGACCGTGAGCGTCTTGGCATCGAGACACAGAAGCTGATGAAGGAGGAGGGCGTCAATCCATGGGCGTCATGCTTCCCGATGCTGATCCAGATGCCTATTTTCTTTGCTTTGTACCAGGTGTTGTACGGCGCCTCTCAGGGGACCGCGCGTGGGTATTATCTCGTGCGAAGCCCGGAACTGGTCGAGTCTTTGCGGGTGTCCAAGTTCCTAGGCGCGGAACTGTCCGGCCATTTCTGGATGTCCGATTGGTCGGGATTTGGCGCGACGCAAATCATGGCCGTGGTTCTGATCCTGGCGATGAGCGCGCTGTTCTTCATTACCCAGCGTCAGTTGATGAGCAAGAATATGCCTCCTTCTGCGCAGGAGGGGCCAGCAGCGCAACAGCAGAAGATGATGCTTTACGTCTTCCCGGTGATGTACCTCTTCATGGGAATGATGATTCCGGTGGGTGTGCTGGTGTACTGGGTGGCATCGAACACATGGACATTGGTTCAGCAGTTCATCCTTATCCGCAACAATCCCACACCGGGAACACCTGCTTACCTGGACTGGGAAGAGCGGATGCGCGCCAAAGGGCTGGATCCCAAAGAGGTCGAGGCGAAGAAGCGGGCGAAGAAGTCCAAGGCTGGGAAGAGCACGCAGTCTCGCACTGTGGGCGGGACGGGTCGTGCGGTGGCCGGTTCGAATGGGGATTCAAGCGGGAGCCAGGGGGGTTCGGGCAGTGACAAAGGGTCGGGCTCGGGCGGGAGCCCTTCTTCAGGGGGAAGTGGCGTTGAACGCCAACAGATTCAACGGCAGCAGCCAGCGCGGAACTCTCGTGCGGCGCGGTCGGTTCCAAAGAACAAGAACGGAAAGGACTCTCAATGAGTGAGATTGTGGAGGGCGTCGAAGAGTTGGTGCCAGAGGAGTCACTTGAGTCGCAAGAATCGCGTGGTCGGGGTGTGCGTCAGGATGCGCCGAGTAGTGAGCCTGGCCAGGAAATGGATGCGCTGACCTTGGAAGGTGAGACCGCGGCGGATTACTTGGAAGAATTGATGGACATCGTCGACATGGACGGAGACATTGATACTTTTGTTGAGGCTGGTAGGCCGCATGTGTCCATTATCACCGAGGGAAATCAGTTGGTGGGTGCGGACGGCGAGGTGCTGGAGGCCCTGCAGGAGTTGTCCCGTTTGGCGGTGCTGACCAAACTGGGTCGCCATTCGCGTCTGATGCTGGACATCGCAGGACACAGGGACAAGCGCAAGGCGGAGATTGGGGAGATCGTCGCCACCGCTGTTGCCGAGTTGCGTGAGAGTGGAGAGCCCGTGTCTCTGCCGGCGATGAACCCCTTCGAGCGCAAGATTGTCCACGACGCAGTCGCGGCTGAAGGACTGTATTCGGAGTCGGAAGGCCAAGACGCCAAGCGTCATGTGGTGATTCGTTTGGCTCAGTGAGTCAGAGAGGTCTGGGTCTTAGGACGTTGGGCCTGGGTGCGTTCGCGGTTTTCGTCAGGGTTTGATCAGTAGGGTTGGATCATTGTTGGGCATAGCTGTCCACGATGTGTCTTGTTGAGTTCGCGTATTTTTCGTCCCATGGAATGATGGGGTCATTAGGCTAGGTGAAGGATGTGCTGTGACTCAGAGTTGGGATGTACCGAGCGGGCTTGTTCCCGTGGCGAGGGCTATCTTTGGGGAGAGGTTGCCAGTGGTCGAGGAATTTGCCTCGCTGTTGGCCAATGAGGGCACAGACTGGGGATTGCTGGGGCCACGGGAGGTCCCGCGTCTGTGGGACCGGCATGTGCTGAATTGCGTGTGCATCTCCGAGTTCGTGTCTTCTGATGGGTACGTTGCTGATTTGGGTTCGGGTGCTGGGCTTCCTGGGATTCCTCTTGGTATCGCACGGGAGGATGTACGTGTCGATCTGGTAGAGCCGATGGAACGACGGGCTTTGTTCTTGGACACGTGCGTCGAGCGGCTTGGATTGAAGAATGTACGAGTCGTGCGCACCTCGGGCGAGGAGTTTGGGGCACGGGCAGCGAAGAGCGGGGAAGTACCGGACTATGTGACGTGCCGTGCGCTGTCGTCTCTTTCCTCTTTGCTGGTCATGACGGCGCGATTGGTTCCGCCGGGTGTTCTCCTAGCCATCAAGGGAGCCAAGGCGGCAGATGAGGTTTCGCGTGCTCGAGTGGGGCTTCGCAGCAGGGGTTTGGCTGCGTCGATTCGGGAGAGCTTTGTCAGTGGGTTCCACTTGGGGTCGGTTGTTGAAGTAGCAGCGGGGTCTTCGTCGGATGAGGGTCGTGGCGAGCGTACCCACTCGAGTCGCTATTTTTGGAACAGTGGCGGTTCGGAGGGAACTCGCAGCGGTTCCTGGGTGATCTAGACGCCGAAGTGTCCGAAATTGTCCGAGGTCCCCAGTAGACTGATATGTCGTTGAGGAAAGGGGCATACGTGACACAGGTGCCAGTGCCGAGGTCAGAGTTGTTCGATGGACCTGAAGAGGGGCTTATGCCTTTGCCAGATGAGAATGACATGGGTGTCGTTTCACGTGAAACATCGCGCACCTCGTCCCTGATTGGTCCTTTGCCACGCCCGGCCAGGCCCCGAATCATGGTCATCGCCAACCAGAAAGGCGGCGTCGGAAAAACCACAACGGCAGTCAATCTCGCGGCTGCCCTCGGATTCGGCGGACTCTCCGTTCTCGTCGTGGACATGGACCCTCAAGGGAATGCCTCGACCGCGCTGGGCATCGACCATCGGCAGGGGATTCGGGGGACGTACGAGGTTCTCCTCGAAGGCGACGACATGGAGTGGCACATCGTGGAGTCCGCTGAGGCTCCGGGCGTCAGTGTGCTGCCCGCAACGATTGACCTGGCTGCGGCTGAGTTAGAGCTCGTTTCCATCCAAGGCCGGGAACGCCGGCTTGCTGACGCTCTGGGCGTGTACCTCGCGGGACATCGAGTGGATTATGTAATCTTCGACTGTCCGCCGTCCCTCGGACTTCTCACCTTGAACGCCCTGGTCGCCGCCAAAGAGATTCTGATTCCCATTCAGTGCGAGTACTACGCCCTTGAAGGCGTGACTCAACTTATGCGGACCATCAACCTCGTCAAAGGCAACCTCAACGACTCGCTGAAGTTGGGGACCGTCCTGCTCACGATGTACGACGCGCGCACGCGCCTGTCCACGCAGGTGTCCGAGGAGGTCCGGCGACACTTTCCACGCGAAACGCTTCAGGCGGTCATCCCCCGCTCAGTGCGTGTCTCGGAAGCTCCGAGTTACGGACAGACCGTCATCACCTACCATGCACAGTCGACGGGAGCGCAGGCCTACTTGGATGCGGCCCGCGAAATCGCCGAAAGAGGAGAGTAGAAATGGCCGCGAAACACACAGGGCTGGGCAAAGGTCTAGGAGAACTGTTTCAATCCACAACGGAACCGTTGCAAGCGACATCGCGCCGTGAGGATGCGCCGGTGGCAATGCCGGACAACTCTCGACTAGCCGAGGTGCCGGTCGACTCCATTTCGCCCAACCCGACGCAGCCTCGTACGGTGTTCGACCCCGAACAGATCGAGGAATTGGCCGAGTCCATCAAAGAGGTGGGACTTCTGCAGCCAATCGTCGTGCGGCCGTTGGGACAGGACAAGTACGAGTTGGTCATGGGCGAGCGCCGCCTGCGCGCAGTCAAGGAAGCCGGACTCGATGTCATCCCCGCCATCATCCGTCCGACGGAAGAAGCCGATCTCTTGCGAGACGCTTTGTTGGAGAACTTGCATCGCGTCCAGTTGAATCCACTCGAGGAGGCGGCAGCCTATCAGCAGTTGCTCTCCGACTTCGGATGTACACAGGAAGAATTGGCCACCCGAATCAAGAGGTCGCGTCCCCAGATCTCCAACACGCTACGTCTGCTCAACCTGCCGACCTCGGTTCAGAAAAGGGTCGCCGCGGGGGTGCTGAGCGCTGGGCACGCGCGGGCTCTCCTCGGTCTTGATTCCCCGGCGGACATGGAGAAGCTGGCGACCCGCATCGTTGCTGAGGGGTTATCTGTGCGGGCGACAGAAGAGACGGTATCACTAGGGGAGCGGGCTGAGAAGGCTGCCCTTTCTACGCCCTCTCGCATCGCCGCAGACGACCCTCATGCGGCCACAGTCGCAGCCCTACTGTCTGATCGCCTGGAGACGCGGGTTCGCGTGGAGATGGGCCGCGCAAAGGGGAAGATCATCGTTGAGTTCGCTGGCAAAGATGACTTGGACCGTATCGTCGAGATTCTCGCGCAGTAGATTCGTGGGGCAGCGCCCCGTTGAGGACACCCAGAGTGGTGGGTCGTGTGACGATGGCGCCTAGTGGGTAAGCCCCACGCTGTGGGATACTGTCCGCAGTTGCCAACGGGAGCTCATACGCTCCGGGGCAGCCCCTGCTGCGGCATACTCTCTCTTCCAATGAGGCCCCACGCAATCTCGCTAAACCTGTATAACTATAGGGCGATTTACCAATATATCTATATATCGAGATTACCCAAGCACACACGTCCCAGCAACAGAAGCCCACACCAGGCAGGCACCGAAGACTCGCTCGACTTGACGCAGAACCGTGCCGCTGTGGCACCGTCCCCAAAGGCCCTATCCGAACATCTCAATGGCAAGGTCACGCATTACCTCTCCTAGCCCCTGCGGGTTTGTTGCGTAGGCGCCGCCGGTGTAGTACATCATGATGTTGCCGTACCGAACGAACTGGTATGGGTTCTTATCCCCCTCGACATACACGGTCACGCTGGCGACGACTCCATGAGAGGAGTCAGGCCCAATTGTTGCAGAGTCGCTCGTGACATCATTTCCATTCAGATTCCAGCACGCCACACGACTTGCAAGGAAATCGATGGTCTCTTGCTCGTTGGCGTACAACTCAAGGTAGCCGTAGCCTATGGCATCGCCCGAGTCGTACTCCGCCTCGTAGGTGTTGTCAGGAGCCGCTATCGCCCCACAACCGCCCGTTTGGCTAACGGGGTAAATGTCGACGTCTCCCTTGATGAAGGTGTCATTCAGTTCCTGCGCGTACCGCTCGAACTGAGAAGACGACAGAATGATCGGCTGGGTGTCTGATGGTCTGTTCGTGGTCTGACCTGGCCCTGCCGTCTGGCCTGAGCCAGTCGCTGGGGGAACCGTCGGGTCTGACCCAGGACGGAGAAAGACCGCGTAGACGACTGCCGCGATAATGGCGATTATCGCAACAATGACGATAGCAATGACAAGGCCCTTACGGCTCTTCTTGGGGGGTCCTGGTGTGACAGGCGGAGGTCCGGCCTGGGCGTAGTACGGTCCTCCTGGCTGCTGATATGGGTACCCTGGCTGAGGATAGACAGGCCCAGCTGACTGGCCGTAGTTGGGTGCGGCACCTTGGGCATAGTAACCGGCTTGCCCATAGGCTTGCTGGGGAGAAGGCGGCTGGCCACCCTGCTGCGGGTAGGGAATCCCTTGCGAGGCCCCTCCTTGCGACTGCGGGGGCACAGGCTGAGACGGATAACCTGTGGGCGCGGTCTGGGAATAGCCAGGATACTGTGTGCGCTGGTCGTAGGTGGGCTGAGGCTGTACAGGCTGTGCGGGCTGTGCGGGCTGTGCGGGCTGTGCGGTCGGATACGGGGATTGTGGTGCTTGGCCATAGGGAGAGAAGGATGTGGCGGGGTCGAAGCCAGTCGACTGAGGGGTGTACGTCTGCTGGGGCGACTGAGTCGTTTGGGGTTGTTGGGGTTGCTGGACAGGCTGGATGGGCTGAATGGGTTGGGGTTGTTGGATGGGTTGGGGTTGCTGTGTTGCCTGAGGCAAAGGCGGCGGACTGACACTAGGTTCAATCGGCTGACTTGGGGAAACAGGCGAACCAAAGGCACCGGAGTTCGGCTGGACTGAGGCAGAAGGCAGTCCGAATTCCCGGGGAGCCGACGCGATAGGAGGCTGTGTTGGAGTCGAGACCGGCTCGCTCGCCGGAGGCACAACCGGTTGGCTGTCCGTTGCCGACGACGGGAAAATGGGATCAGGGAAGGCGACCGGGGGACGGAACGGCTCTGGCGTGGGGAACGGCGGTGGCACAGGCTCGGAAGGCACCTGGGCTGGAGAATCTCCTGGATACGAGGATGTTGGGTCGGTGGTCATGAGGTCCTCCTCAGAAATGCTGGTGAGACCAAGGTACCGCTACACGCCCGTATGGTAAACACTTGGACACGGGAACCTCGCCCAATTTCGCAAGTCGCGGCCAAGAAACCGCTCGTCTATGACGCGAGGTCGACTGGGAAACGCAGACAATTGACGGCATTCTTCGTCGTCCTTCGTCGATACGCACAAATTAGCCTGCCCCAGGGGATCGCCGCTTCGCTCAGGGTCAAGGCAGTGGTTGACCCGCCGTTTCCTAGAGCGAGGACTCCACTTGCCTGATTGCCGACTGACGTACAACCGCCGCGAGGGCATCGCCAAAATCCTGCCCGGCGGTGGCCAGGGATAGGGGGACCAACGACGTGTCCGTCATGCCGGGCGCAACGCTGGATTCTATGAAAACGGGCACGCCATCTCGGACGATAATGTCGGCGCGGGAAAAATCGCGCAATGATAAGCAGCGATGAGCCGTGACTGCGGCGTCTTGGACGGCCTTGAGAGTCGCATCGTCCAATTCGGCAGGACAAATATAGGTGGTCGCACCTGCTGTGTACCTGGCCTCGAAGTCATAGCTCCCCGAGGCGGGGCGAATCTCCACGGGCGGGAAAGCAAGTGGACCTTCCCCGAAGTCGAAGACCGGCACCGCGACCTCGACGCCGGCGATGAACTCCTCGACGACAACGGTCCGACCGTAGGAATAAGCGTTCACCATCGCCGCCGGGAGGTCCTCAATTCGATCCACCCGAGAGGCCCCAAGCGCGGACCCAGACATAGTTGGCTTCACAAACAGCGGGAGTCCCAGCTTGTCCTCAATGAGGTCGAGAAGCACATTCGCCCCGAGGTCGCGGAACATCTCGTGGGGGAGGACGACTCGTTTGGGCACAGTCAGTCCAGCTTTGGCGACGACGGGAACGGCAAGGGCCTTGTCGAAACTCGCCCTGCAAGCGGGCGCTCGAGTCCCCACATAATGCACTCCCATAAGCTCAAACACTTCGCGTACTGCACCATCCTCACCAGAGCCACCGTGCAGCATGGGCACGACGACCGGATGGTCCAGAGAGCGGATGAGGTCGATGAGGGACGCCTGGACATCGGACTCGCTCACGTCGAACCCAGCGCGGGTCAGCTCCTTGCAGACCCGGCGACCCGACTCAATGGACACCTCTCTCTCGTGGGAGAGCCCGCCAGAAACTACAATTACTTGCTGTGCCATTAGATTACCTCCGGGTGTTGGGGAAGCTCACGGGCCAGAGCCGGATCGACGAGACCGAAGGTGGAGCGTAGTTCGATCTCCTCCAACAGCGCCTCGCCAAGTCGGCGTGTACCCTCATAAATGTTGTCTGGCGTGGGGAAACAGTAACTCAATCGCATATTGCGAGAGCCAAGCCCATCAGCGTAGAACGCTGTGCCAGGGACAAAGGCGACCCTATGTGAGGCCGCTCTGGCACTCAACTGGTCGCAGTCGAACCCTTCAGGAAGGGTCACCCACACGAAGAATCCGCCTTTGGGGCGTGTCCAAGTCGCGCCGGGAGGCATATGATCGTCCAAACCCCGCAACATCGCGTTGCGGCGTTCCCGGTACATCTGACGGAACGAATCGATTTGGCCTCTCCAGTCCCACGTCTCCAGGTACTGTGAGATGGCGAACTGGGAAAAGACGGGAGGGCACAGTGTCGCAGACTCCTGCGCGAGAATCAGTTTTTTGAGCACAGCCGGAGGGGCCAGAACCCAACCCACACGAAACCCTGGGGCGAAGGTCTTGGAGAAGGACCCCAGATAAATGACTTGGTCAGCATTCAGGGAACGGATTGCGGGTTTGACGGGCTCATCGAGCGCGAGGAGACCATAAGGGTTGTCCTCCACGATGAGCAGCCCCAATTCCTGAGCGACAGCGAGGATCTCGCGGCGGCGCTCGACAGGCTGAGTGATGCCCGTGGGGTTGTTGAAGTTCGGAATGGTGTACAGGAACTTGACTCGCCGACCGGCACTGGTGGCGGCGATATGGGCGGCCCTGAGCGCATCGGGGATGATGCCGTCCTCATCCATCGCGACGTGTACGACGTGGGCCTGGTACGAACGAAAAGTCCCCAACGCACCGACATAGCTGGGCGCCTCCGCCAGAATCACATCGCCGGGTTCGATGAAGGTCCTTGTCACGAGGTCCAGCCCTTGTTGGGAACCGCAGGAAATCATTACATCGTCGGGAGAGGCTTCGATTCCCTCAATGCGCATGACATCACAGACCTGTTCACGTATGCGAGATTCACCTTGGGCCGCACCATAGTTCATGATTGTGGGGCCATGTGTCTTGATGAGGTCACTGACGAGGTCTCCCAGGTCACCCAGGGGAAGATCAGCGATGTTCGGCATGCCGCCCGCCAAAGAGACCACCTCGGGCCTGTTTGCGACGGCGAAGAGAGCTCGAACTGCGGAGGCCTTGAGGCCTCGGGTGCGGTCTGCGTACACATCGACGTAGGGGTCGAGGCGTGTCTCCACTCTCTTCTCGGGCAAATCCATACGTTCTACTCTAGGGGTACCGTCAAATGATCACGCAGACAACGCGCCCGATTCGGGAGACCAGCGCAGCACCAGATACCGGGGTTGGCGGTTCAATCCAGGCCGTCAAGGCCGTACGATTCATATATGGAAGGCTCAGTCGCTGATGGATACGCCCCTGTTCCTGCGGGAGGTCCGCCGGTTGCGCGCTGCCTGAGCGCAGCGGAGGCGTATCACTGGCTCATTCGCGCCGACCTCAACCCGTCGAGGCTCCGGATCAGCTTCCTGGAAGGTCCGCGACGCATCACCCCCGCACCTGAATGGGAGAGGGCCGCACTCATGGCCGAGGAGGCATGGGGGCTCGCTGGCGTGGGCCTGGAATCCGACGGCGACCTGATCGCGGCCGCCCTCGTCTGCCCGGCGCACGCAATTCCGTCCCATCATCCCCTGGCTCGTGGAGGACTGGACCCCAACACCGCAGGCCTGGCTCTAGTGGTGCTGGCTGAGTCACGCAGCAAGGCACTGATCGTGGCACTTATCAAGGCTCTCAAGGCCAAGACGAGCGGTCTTGAAGCCCAGTCATCCCTGCTCTGGTCACCGACCACCCCGAGCGCGACGTGGCTCACACGCATGGGCTTCTGCCGCCTGCCCTCGCCACGCGGTCGCTACCGCCTAGACTTCAGCAGGGTCCTCACCGTCGAACCCCGGCCACAACGGGTCTCCCTTTTGGACCTGGTCCCACGTCCAGCCCCTGCAGCCCGAGAAGCTTCTCGATAGCAGGGTCGACGCCGCAATGCTCACGGTCAGCCCAGCGACTCAATGGCCTCCCTGAGTTTCATCTTTGTGACCGACCCAACGAATTGGGTGACGACTTCGCCAGCGGCGAACACCTGGACAGTCGGCAGTGTTCGTACATCCTGCGCCGCCGCTGTTCCTGTTTCGACATTCGTATCCACTTTGACGAACTTGACGTCCGGATACTGACCGGCCAACTCGTCGATAATGGGTGAAAGTTGGCGACAGGGCGCGCACCAGTCCGCCCAATAGTCCACAACGACCGGCGTGTCGGCGTTGAGGACCTCCGCAGAGAAAGTGGCATCAGTAACAGCCAGTGTGTTCGACATGGGACTCCTTTGTGTGGTTCAGGTTCAGTGTGATTCCAGGTACGTTTGGGCGTCGATGGCAGCTCGACACCCCGACGCAGCGGCAGTGATCGCCTGTCGATACCAGTGATCAACAAGGTCCCCACAAGCGAAAACTCCGGGGATGTTTGTTGTCGTGTGCAGTCCATCCGTGATGACGTACCCTTGGTCGTCAACCTCAATCTGGCCCAGGAGCAACTCGTTCCTCGGCTCGTGACCGATGGCGACGAATAGTCCTTCAACGGCGAGTTCGCGGTTGGCGCCGGTGACAGTATCGACTAGCGTGATGCCGATGACCGATGTCTCTCCATGGATGGCGCTGACTGCGGCATCGAACTCGAAACGAATCTTGGGATTTGCCCGAGCGCGATCCTGCATGATCTGGGTCGCCCGCAACTCGCCTCGTCGGTGAATGACAGTGACCGATGAGGCGAACCTCGTGAGAAAAAGCGCCTCTTCCAGCGCCGAGTCCCCGCCACCGACCACGGCAATGTCTTTGCCGCGGAAGAAGAATCCGTCACATGTTGCACACCAGGACACTCCTCGCCCGGCCAGCCGTGCCTCGTCAGGAATCCCCAACTTTCGATAGGCCGAGCCAGTCGCCAGGATGACCGCCTTGGTCTCATACTTGTTCCCGTCGGCGTCAGTGATGACCTTCACGTCGCCGGTCAGGTCTGCCGACACCACATCGTCCGCCACGAGCGTCGCCCCGAACTTCTCCGCCTGGGCCTGCATCTTCTCCATGAGATCAGGTCCGAGGATGCCTTCGGGAAAACCAGGGAAGTTCTCGACGTCTGTGGTGGTCATGAGGGCACCACCAGCAGAAAGAGTCCCGGTGAGGACGGTGGGATAGAGACCGGCGCGGGCAGCATAGATGGCTGCTGTGTATCCAGCGGGGCCAGATCCAATGATCAAGAGGTCGGACATAAGACTCCTTTCGCGCGAGTGGATGTCTGTGTGACGACCGTGAGACCACCTATCTTCCCACGAGTAGGTCAAAGTGGGGCCGTCTCGGGCCCGTGTGTCAAGAAATATGCTCATACCTGGACAATGGAAAGTCGCAGGTGAGACGGGACCACGATTCGATAATCTGTGGATAACTTCTTTGGATAACACGTTTCCTGTGGATAAGTGTCCAGAGGCTCTTGCATCGGGGCATTGTAAGGAGTATGGACACTCGTGGATTCGGACAATCGCCCCAAAGAGGCGGTGCAGCGCGGGCTGTGTACGGCGTGGGTGCCCTGCTTGCCCTCTCCGTCCTTGTGCTGGGCGTGCCGTGGCTGATTGTCTCGTGGGGTGAATGGAGGGCACTCGCCGAGGTTGTCCGCCACCCGTCCGTTCTGTTTGGCGCAGACGATGGGCGAGTGATCATGGGCCTGCTGACCCTTGTCGGGGCGGTAGCGTGGGTCGTCTTGGCGTTCTGCGTCCTGGTGGAGGTGGTGGCTTGGGCTCGGTCTCGGGATAGGCCAGCGGAGCCCCGTGGATGGTTGCGCGTTCCCAGAGGACTCGTGCGCCCCCTGATTGCCGCGGTCTTCTCCATGACCATGGCAATGGGCAGTTCTCATTCCATGGCAGCGCCGGTGGATGCGCCTATTGTCTTCGTGGACGAGTGGTATTCAGAGACTGCGACTGTGGCAGACGACCTCCGGATAGACACTGGCGTCGCGGAGCCTCAGGCCCCAGCGCATGCTGTTATGCCGGAGGCCTCTCACCAAGCGGCGAACATGACAACAGTGATCGTAGCTCCCGGCGATACTTTGTGGAGTATCGCAGAGCGGGCGTACAACGACGGCACGCAGTGGAAGAGGATCGCCGAGGCGAATGCCGACCTGATTAGCGGTGACGTGATTTGTGTCGGGTGGAGCCTCAAGATTCCACCTTTGTCACCATCTGTTCAGACGGACCCTTTGCGGGACGAAACGCCGTCCGTCGGGGGAGACGCTCAGGGAAACTCGACAATCGTCGTTGAAGAAGGGGATTGTTTATGGGACTTGGCCCAGACACACCTCGGTGACCCTCTTCGCTGGCCAGACATCATGGAGATGAATACCCACGTGATCACAGATCCTGATGTGATTCAGCCAGGGTGGGTGCTGAATCTCCCATCGGCGGGTGTCCCGACCGCTGTACCAACCGACGCCGTCGCAATAGGCGAGGAGCCCGTCCGCCCGGACAGCACGTCTGCAGATACACCTCCAGGAACAGCGGGCACAATCACCTCATCGGCCACAGGCGAGACAGTGGAAGGGCATTCGACCTCTGGGGAATCCGTTGTGGAAAGCGGATCAGAGCCTGCCGCAGAGAGTGTCGGAGCATCCTTGGATGGCGCTGCCTCAGGTGAAGTCGACCCCCGAGGTGGCATCCTCGGGGAGAGCGGCCCGATTCAGCCCGCGCCGGGTGAGGGTGAGTCCGCCGGGGTTGGGCCGTCTGATGTGCCTGCCATGCCTGCTGATGTGCCCCCTGCGGCCCCGGCCGATGGCTCGCAGGAGACGGCGGACTCGGCGCACGGCCAAGAATCGCCTGGCGAAAGCTCCCCAAGTCCAGCTATCGCCATGACCGGGTTGGGTGTTCTCCTGGCCGCTGGTGTGGGATACGTTCTTCGGAAGAGAAGGCAGAACCAGTTGCGGGAAAGGCCCTTAGGCAGGCGCATTCCGCATCCCTCGGTGTCCGCGACACGTTTGGAGACCGCGCTGGGAAATCAGGCGGATCAAGAGAGTCCCCTTCAGGACCGACTTGGTCCACCCACCGACTCCGCTCGAGTGATTGTCGGCTTGTCGGACGCGGGGGAGACCCATTGGGCCGACCTGGAAGAAGCAGGTACATTGACGCTCGCGGCGAGTGAGCCTGACGATCTTGATGCCTCGATGACGGCTGCGTGTTTGGGACTGGCGAGCGGTGGATGGGCGAAGGACGTCGAGGTACACCTTGTCACTGCCCATCCCGAGGTGTTCTCTGGCTTCGAGACCGTGGTGCTTCACGGGTCCCCTTCGGAAGCTCTGGGAGTTCTTCGAACAACCGTGACCGACAGACGGGAAGGACTGTCGGGTCGTTCACTGGCCGACGCCCGTCGAGAAGGGGCGGAGGCTTTCCGGCCGATGGTATTCGCCTTCGCGGACTTCAACGACCCTGTTTCCACCGGGGAAGTCGCCCAACTCCTCAAGCCGAATGTGGGAGTATCCGCCCTTGTCACGTCGACGCAGAGCGTCATCACGGGAGCCGGAGTCTCGATAGATCAGTCCCGCCGAGCCATCCTCCATCCGTCCGGGCTCGGACTAACCCCCTCTCTCCTGGACGACCGAGACCTCGTCGCTGAGCTACTGAAGGCGACACTCAGCCTTGACACAACCCCCGCTTGGTGGTCTGCCGACCACGCAGCCCCAGCCGCCTCCGACGCGAACTTTGAGGACCCCGAGATGATGATTGACTGGGAAGAACCTCCCATCCCTCCCACCGACCCAGACCCTCCCACCCTGTTCCTTCTGGGGCCAGTGGAATTGCGGGAAGCCAAGGGCACCCCGCCTGTCAGAGCCGAGAGGTCATGCATCGAGTATTGCTGCTGGTTATTAGAGCACCCAGGCGCAACTCCGGCGCAAATGGCGCAAGGACTCATGGTCGCGGAATCCACACGTCGATCAACCATGAGTCGTCTACGTACATGGCTGGGTGCGGACTCTGCAGATGCCTCCTACCTACCAGAAGCCTATTCGGGCAGAATCCGGCTGTCCGTTCACGTCACATCGGATTGGGCTCGCTTGCGGCACATGATTCGCCTTGGCGTGGAGCGAACTGACACTGAGACTCTGATGGAGTGCCTGCGCCTTGTCAGGGGAGAACCGCTCGAGGATGTCGCGCCATTCGGGTGGCATTGGTCTGAAGAGTTGCGTACAGACATGGTCTCCGTCATCCGAGACATTGGAATTGTTGTCGCGCGCAGATGCTTGTCCGATGGTCGCCCGGATGAGGCGAGATGGGCGTGTGAGCGAGCCCTGCTGGGTGCTCCTGAAGACGAGAGGCTCCTTTGCACGTGGGCGGAGATTGAACAGGAGGAAGGGAACAATCTCCAGATGGTCAGACTGGCAACCCGAATCACGCGAAACGCGAGGATCCAAGGAGTGGACCTCCTCCCAGACACCGAGCAAGCCTTGAGAAGAATGGCCCGCGCGACAAGCCATGTCGGCGTGTGACAGCAGGCGAGGGCATATGACACACCAATTGTGGAACTCCTGTAATGTGGCTATTGATACTCGGTCAATGGTGCCCGACTCATTTACTCGTCGAGGAGGACATCGTGGACAACGCCGGGGAAGAGTTGACAAGCGCCCAGGAGCGCGACCGCGCGGCACGGATCCGGGTGGAGCTCATGGAGTCCACAAGCCGCCATGAGTCGGAACGGGCACAGAAACTGGTGGATCAGTTCGTGCTGGATGCGAAGTCAGCGAATCTTCCCGCAGTCGAATTGCGCGCGCGCACTCTGGACGGCCATGTGGTAAAGACCGGGACGACGGGATGGTACATCCGCAATGACCACTCGGTGGCAATCGGAACCGATGGGAAGTACTACCAACTCACAGTTCCAGGCGGCTTTTGGTCATGGTTCACTGGGGTGGAACTCACACCTTCGTTGCCGCTGCTCACTGTTGGTTGGGGGGGCAAGGACGGCGAGACAGGGGACCTCAAAGACTTCCTTGGTCGGGCCCTGCGCTCAGAGGTCTCGTAGATTCCTCACATGTCCACAAGCCCCATGTTGTAGGCGGCGAGAACAAGGCCAACGCGGTCCCGCATTTGCAGCTTGGCAAGCAGGCGCGAGATGTGGGTCTTGACGGTCCCCTCTGCTAGGTGAAGGGTTTCCGCAATTTCGGTGTTGTTCAATCCATGGGCGATTTCAATGAGGACATCACGTTCGCGTTCAGTCAGCGCGCCTAGGCGAGGGTCGAGTTCTCCCCGTGGTGGCTCGGTGGCGAGATTGGCAAGGAGGCGACGGGTGGTGGAAGGTGCCATGATGGCGTTTCCCGAAGCCACAGCCCGAATTGCGTCGACGAGTTCAGTGGCGCGTGCGTCTTTGAGAAGGAAACCCGATGCACCCGCGCGCAATGCCTGGTACACGTATTCGTCGAGGTCGAAGGTGGTGAGGATGATGATTCTGACCGGCCAACCGCCCGCGACAATCTGTTTCGTGGCTTCCAGTCCGTCCATTCGCGGCATGCGGATGTCCATGAGCATCACATCCACAGGGACGCGCTTAAGGAGTTCGATGGCCTCTTCACCGTCGCTGGCCTCGCCAACCACAGTGAAATCGTCTTCGGCCTCGATGACCATCGAGAATCCCGAGCGCACGAGGACCTGGTCGTCAACAAGTGCGACCTTGACGGGTCTCGGGAGAAGGTTACTTAACTCTGGAGGGGGAACTGCGCGCATACCTCAAAATCTCCTGTGTCGGTGGGGCCGACCGTCAATATACCGTCATGGGCCTGGACTCTTTCCGCCATCCCAAGAAGACCGTTGCCTCTGTGGTCTGAGACAGCGGGCACCAGCGAGGCGTGGTTGGTGACCGTGACAGTGACTTCATTGGGTCGCCATTTGATGACAACGGTGGGTTCGGAGTCCGCGCCCGCGTGCTTCAGTGCATTCGTCAGTCCCTCTTGAATGACGCGGTAAATGGTGGACTCCAAGCTCGGCGTGGTGGAATGGGCCGTGCCGAGAATAGTGAGTCTCGCGTTCGCCTTCTCCACCAGTGCCGGAATCGCGTTGAGTTTGGGCACAGATGCGAGATCGGCGTCGGGAACAGAGTCGGTGCGAAGCATGTACACGATGCGCCGCATCTCGATCAGGGATTCTCGCCCTGTGTCCGCGATGGTCGAGAGCGCCTGCTGCGCTTTGGCAGGAGATTTCCTGGACTGGGACAACCCTCCCTCGGCCTGAACGATCATGACGGCGATGGAATGTGCCACGATATCGTGCAACTCCCGCGCGATGTCAGTACGGATGCGGGACTCGGCGCTCTTCTGTTGGGCGACCTGTTCAGCGAGCATTGAATGGGTCGCTTCCGACTCAGCGAGTCTTTGCTTGGTCCGTGCTGCCGCAACGTCGTATCCCCGCCGCCCGATGGAGTACAGCGTGATGACCGCTCCCAGAGATGAGACCACCGCGAGAATGATGAGGATGACGACCTCGGAAGTGCTCTCACCGGCACGAGTCCTCGTTTCGAGTAATCTCCAAAACCACCGCACAGGGGACACAACGGCAATCACTATCCACCCGATGAGGGCAAATCGGGCCAACTTGAGTCCCATCCATCGCGCCACGTCGTACATCGCAACGGGGATCAGTATCCATGAGATGGTGGGCAACTCACAGAAAACCAACTGAACGACAGTGAGCACATACAATGTCAGGAAAAACACAGGTGGAAAGTGCCGCCTGAACGCCAAAGAAGCAAACGCAAGTGTCCCGCACACGGCTGCCGCGATGAAGTTCGGTTGGAAAGGGTCATGCCACAAGACCAATTCCATGATGATGAGGTAAGGGAACTGGGCCAGGGCAAGCCCTAATCCAGCCAGCGCCATATTGAAGTACCAGTCGTTGCGAGTCGCGCCCTCTGCTCGCAAGGTGTCTGGAACGTTCATTCTGTTAGTTTAGATGATTACGAGGAATTGTTCGAGACTATTTGAGCGCAGATTTCGTGAGATGGGATATGGTGACCACATGGACAAAGTACGGCTAACTGCGCTGGGAATTATCACTGCACTCATTGTGTATGTCGTGGTGTCTCGACAAGTCGCAGCGAACCGCGCATGGAAACAACTACTCGCGTCGGTGCCGACCCCTCAGTAGTGCTCCGCAAGCCGGGCCCACCGGCGGCAAGCCCGCCCAAGTGCACGTATTGAGGCGTTCGGGTATAGTTTTCTGTGCCCGCGCGTGGAAACCCTGGCTTGGGAGGAGTTGTTGCTCCTAAGTTGGCTGACGATCTGCGTCGGGTCCTGGGGTATTAACTCAGTTGGTAGAGTGCGACCTTTGCAAGGTCGAAGTCAGGGGTTCGAGTCCCCTATACTCCACGTTGTTCCCCATGGGGCTCCACCCCCATGGGGAACAACTTTTGTGTTTTGTGGACTCGAACCCGATTGAGCGAATGACCGAGAGTTCACTCACGAGGCATGAGCGATTGAGGGTTGACTGAGCGAAGCGAAGAAACACCCGTGAGGGTCAGACCGTGAAGGAGGAAGCCCCGATGGGCTTCCGAGTAGGTCTGCCGCGAGGATTCCTGAAGGGAACCGCAGCGGGAACGGCGTGCGAAGCAAGACGTTCGAGTCCCCTATACTCCACAACCGATTGAGCCGAGCGACGATGAGCTTGCTTGATCGTCCGAGGCGATTGAAGGTTGTTGTAGGCGCGAAGCGCCGAACACTGTCGTTCTGCACGGGGCTCCACCCCCGTGCAGGGCGGCTTTTTGTCTCTGTGGTACGGACCCGTCACTCCCTTACGTACCGCCCTAACTGCTGCGCTCCAGGCTGACTTGGGATCCGCTACCTGAGTTCGGCCGGAGGAACTCCGCGAGGGCCGCGTTGACGTTGGCGCGCCAGTGGCGGGCCCCAGGAAGGATCGCCGTGCAGAACGAACTCTCGTGGGTCTGGCCGATGAAGCGGGTGGCGCTCGCGTCCACGCCGTATTCGCGGAGCCGGGCAGCGTAGGCCTCCCCGTCGCCGCGCAGCACGTCGAACTCCGCCGTCATGATGCGCGTGGGAGGCAGACCAGCCAAACTCTCAGCCAGGAGCGGCGAGGCGTAAGGGAGTCTCACTGCGGCTCGATCAGAGCCCAGGTATTCGCGGCCCACCTTCTTCAAGCCGATCTTCATGAGGAACGGTGGCACGCCCAGGCCGCGGCCGATCTTCAAGTCGAGATGGCCGCCCGTGAGGTCGAGCGCTGGCACCTCCAAGAGTTGAAGGCGCAGCGCGGGTCCGCCGCGATCCCTGCTCATCAGCGCGACCGCTGCGGCGATGTTCCCCCCAGACGACATGCCGCCGATGGCGATCCG
>JAISJO010000060.1 GCA_031261485.1 Propionibacteriaceae bacterium
AGACGGTCAAGGAACTGTGACATGACAAGGACTTTCTACGACTAACACTTACTTGATTGCTCCCGTGATGCCATTGGCGAAGGACCGCTGAAGCACAAGGAAGATGATCATGGTCGGCAGGGACGCGAGGAGGACGGCGAGCATGAGCACTCCGTAATTCATCACGTACCCAGCGCGAAGGTTGGAAATCAACATGGGCATGGTTTGTACTGCGTTGTCCACCAAAATCACACGAGGCCATAGGAAGTTGTTCCATGCCGCCATGAAGGTGATGACGGCTGCGGCGGAATACGTGGACTTCATCGTGGGGATGAAGATGCGCAGGAAAATCATGATCTCGCTCAGCCCGTCGATACGCGCGGCTTCGATGATTTCGTGGGGGAACGAGCGCGAGGCCTGGCGGAACAAGAGGATGAGGAATGGCGTCGAAATCGCAGGCAAGATGACCGCGAAGGTCGAGTTGACCATTTTCAGGTCGGCGAACATCCTGAACAGAGGAATCATCGTTGCCGCGAAAGGAATCATCATGGCGAGCAGGAGGACGCTCATGACGCGGTCCTTACCCTTGGAGTGGAAGACTTCGAAGCCATAGCCAGCGATGGAGCATACGACTAGCGACAACAGTGTGGTTGCGATGGCGTTGAGACTCGAATGCCACATGGCCGAACCAACAGATTGCGAAGCAAACAAGTCTGCGATGTTGGCAAAGAGATTGCCGCCCGGCAACAGTCGTGAACTCAGAACGTCTTGGCTCGTGTTGGTGGCCGAGACGACCATGAAGTACAGCGGGAAGATGGACGCCAGCGCGACAATAGACAAGAAGATATACGCAGGAGCACGACGGACCATCCGAAGACCTTTGCCCCGCGCCTTGCGCTCGCTAGGTCCAGGTGTGATACTCAGGGACCCAGACGATGCTGCCACGGGCTCACCGACAACAAGAGAAGTTGAATCAGTCACGTTTGTCACCCACCTTCATCTGAATGAAGGCCAGGATCGCCACCATGATGAGAATGGCGTACGACAAGGCCGAACCGTACCCAAAGTTGGGGTTGTTCCTGAAGCTCAGGTTGTACAAGTAGTGCGACATCGTCATGGAGGTGTTCGCTGGCCCGCCCTGGGTCAGGTTCCACGACTCGTCGAACAACTGGAGAGTACCATTTGTTGACATGATGGCTGTCAGAAGAATCATGGGCTTGAGTTGCGGCACGGTGACGTAGAAGAAGGTCTTGATCGGGCCAGCGCCGTCGATTCGCGCGGCCTCGAACGTCGCGTAATCGAGGTTTTGCAGTGCAGCAAGGTAAAACACCATGTTGTAGCCGGTCCAGCGCCATACCAGACCAAGGATGATGACGAAGCGGGCGGTCCCTGTTTGGGCCAGCCAATTGATGGGCGAACCGATGAGGTGCATCCCTAGGAGCGCGTCGTTCACAATGCCGTCGTTGGAGAACATTGTGCGGAAGACAAGGGAGTATGACACGAGGGACACGGCGCAGGGCAGGAATATCGCTGTGCGCCAGAACGCCTTGAACTTCAAGTTCGGGTCGTTCAGGAGTGTCGCCAGAATCAGAGCCAGGACAAGCATGATGGGGACCTGGATGACGAGGTAAATGAACGTGTTCTTCAGCGTAAGCAGGAAGACGTCGTCATGGAAGAGACGTTCGTAGTTGTACCACAAGGGGTCGGCGAAGTTCAGCCGTGTGCCCTTGCCTGTCTTGAGGGACAGGATGAAGGCCTGAATCATGGGGTAGAAGTTCATCCACAAGATGAGCAGGGAGGCCGGTAGAAGGAAGGTCCAGCCGGTGAGACTGCGGCGCGACTCGATGCCGAATCGGCGTTTCTGCTTGTCAGACTCAGTATCTAACGCTGTGGTGGAGCGTGGAATGGTGCGAGGCACTGGACCTCCTACTTGAGGGTTGTGGGGGGGCCGGAATCCCGACCCCCCGTTGGTTGATGATGCCAGTGCGGCGATTACTGCATTGCGAACTCGACGGTGGACTGCGCCTCGGCAAGAGCGGTGGCAGGGTCAGCACCATTGAGAATCTTCGTGATGGCAGCGCCCACAGCGTCGCGGGCCTCGTAGTAGTAAGCACCAGTGTTATTGCTCGGAACCTTGGCAGCGTAGTCGACGATCTTGGAGTAAATCGCGTCTCCCCCGAAGAAGGCCTGCGGCTCGGCGTACACCTTCGACTCGCCAGCGGGCAGCCAGTTGGCCAGAGCGCCGGAAGACGGGAGGATCGTGTCGTAGAATTCGGTCGAACCAGCGAAGGTCGCCTTCAGGAAGTCCGCAGCCAAGGCGTAATTGGCATTGGACGTGATAGCCCAAGAAGAACCACCATTGGCCGAGTAGTTGGTCGCGCCGGAGACGTTCGAGAACTTGGGCAGGTTGGTGATGTCCCACTTGCCGGACTGGTCGGCTGCGGAGGTGATGGAACCGATGATCCAGGAACCGTTGATGGTGCCAGCCACAGAGTTGTTCACGAAAGTGCCAATGTACTCATCCCACGAGTTGACTTCGACAAAGACACCGGCCTTGACCAGTTGCTGATACATGTCGATGGACGCCAGGAGGGCATCATTGTCGGTGATGGTCGGGTTGCCCTTGGCGTCGAAGAGGGACGCGCCAGCGGACTGGAGCATCATCATGATCATATCGGAAGACCCGGCCTGGCCAGACAAGAGCGGTTTGCCTGTCTTGGCGAGCACGTCCTTGGCGATTGTCAGGTATTGGTCCCACGTGATATCGGTGAAATCAGCGACGGTGTACCCAGCCTGCGTGAGAACGTCGGTGCGCAAAGCGTCAATGGCAGCACCATTGTCGAAGGGCAGACCGTAGTTCGTGCCGTCGATGATGGAGTAGGCGACCACGCCAGCGGGGTACTGCTTGAAGTCGATTCCCGCGTTCTTGTAGTCCTGGAACAGGTCGGGATAAGCCAAAACGTTCTTCTGGAAGGCGTTGTTCTGCATCAGGAAGATGTCAGGCAACTGGTCGACCTGATTGGCTTGGCCCAGCGTCGTCAGTTTGGTCTGCAGATCATCCCACGGAGTCTCGACGATGTTGAGCTTGAAATCGGGGTGATCCTTCTGATAAATCTTCTCGGCTTCTTGCATCGCGTAGATGTTGAAGGCCGGGTCCCAGCACCAGACGGTGAGGGTATTGCCTGTGACCTCGCCACTAGGCTTGTCACCTGAGCATGCGCCGAGTCCTCCCATGGCCAGGCCCGCTGCGAGGAGCATCGCTGCTCCGCGAATAATGCGGCGATTATTCTTCATTGTTTTCCTTTCGGTCTGGCACGCCCCCCTGGGACGCGCGAGTCATTGTTGTTAGATGTGGTCTTGAGAAGAGAGGTTGTCTTCGTGGCGGGGTGGTCGAGGTAGTCCTCGAAGGCGGAAGCGGCCATCCCGAGGGCGACGGTGTAGCCGTAGAGAGCGCTGATTTCCAGAGTGGTCGCCTGGTACGACGTGGGGAAGGCGCTTGCCTCGACGTACGGCCGAGCGGCGTCCAAGAGACGAGGCCCCAGCAGCGCGCCGATCCAACCGCCGATGAGGACGGTTTGGGGATTGAGCAGGTTGATGAGGGAGGCTAGCGCCACACCGAGGTAATGGGCGGTGGTGCGCACGACAGTCAAGGCAGTCGGGTCGCCCTCATCGCACGCTCGGGCCAGTCCAGTGAGGGCCTCCACCTGGTCCTCGTCATCGAGAAGTGGACTGGTCGGGTCGATTCCTCTGAGGGTTTCGAGAATGCCGGGCGATCCGATGTACGCCTCGACGCAACCCTTGGCCCCACAACGACACTGCCTGCCACCGGCGATGAGGACGGTGTGCCCCCATTCGCCCGCTGTGTTGGAGCGCCCACGGAATAGTGTGCCGCCGATGAGCACACCCGCGCCCACGCCTGTGCCGAGGTAGGCGATGACATGGTCTCCGTCACGCAACTCTGGCCGAGACCAGAACTCTGCGATGGCAAGGGCTTTCAGTGGGTTGTCCAAGAGTAAGGGCGCGCCCAAACGGTCGGAGAGCATATCGAGCAGTGGAACATTGTGCCATGCCCAGTAGGGAGAGAAGACAGAGGTGCCGCCGACTGGGTCAACCGCGCCTGGCGCAGAAACCCCGATGGCGAGGGGCTTCGTGTTGTGCTTGGCCACTTCAGCCTCGATGACTTCGGCGGCCTTGGCGACCACGTCGGCGGGGGTCGAGGCGTGGGAATCAATGGGCGCTTCTGAACTGGTGAGGGAGCGAAGCGCGGTGTCGAAGGTCTCGGCGTGTACGAAGGCTTCAGCGATTTCCACACCGAGGAGGAGGCCATGGTCGGGGTTGAGGGCGAGATTGGTGGTGGGCCTCCCCACAAGAGCCGCGTCGCGGGAGGCCTCCATGAGGACGCCACGGGTGAGCAGGTCTGTACAGATGGTTCCCACGGTTGCGAAGCTCAGGCCGGTGATGTCGGCGAGCTCCCGACGCGATATTTCTCCCGCCACGTGGATCGAGCGCACAACGGCGAAGGCATTGTGCCGCCTGATGTCGGCTGCTGTACGCGAGGCCACGGACTCGCCTTCCCGTGCTTGTCAGGTCTTCTGCTTTGGAGACCGTGTTCAGCTTGGCCCTGCACGAGACTTTTGTCAAGACTTAGGCTATGGGTCGTTATAATATCGTTATCAAACGGTTTCGGCTTGCGAGAAGACTGTCAGATGGATTCTGCGACTTCGCGCAGAATGACGATAGGCGTTGGTCAGTGCTTCGCCAGTGAGGCGCGCCCCTTACCCCTTGACGGCACCTGCGGCCATACCCTGAATCATCCACTTCTGGACGAGCAGGAAGAGGATCAGGGGCGGCAGCGCAGCCAGAGTGGACACGGCCAGCATCTGGCCCCACTCGGTCGTGTACTGCTGAATGAAGAACCGCAAGCCAATGGGGATTGTTCGAACGGACTGCTTCTGGCTGAGGAAGGCCGACGCCACCATGTACTCGTTGTAGGCGAGCAGGAAAGCGTAAATGGCCACTGCCGCCGCGCCTGGGCCAGCCAGCGGCAAGACGATCCTGTACATCGCCGTGAACGACGTACACCCGTCCACTCGGGCCGCTTCTTCCAACTCCCGCGGAATCGAATCGAAGAAGCCCTTGAACATCCAGGTACAGAAGGGCAGTCCCATGACAACGTACAAAATGACTGCCGGCATCGGGGTGTTGAGCCAACCGAAGATGCGGAAGAGAACGAACAAGGCGATAACAGACAACACGATGGGGAAGAGTTGGAAGGCCATCAGGATGGACGACCAGACAGCGTTGACCTTTGTCTTGTAGCGCGATAGCGAATACCCCGCACACCCAGAGCAAATCAGCGTGAATCCGGTCGTGATAAGCGCAATCATGATCGAGTTGCGGAACCAGGTGGGGAAATCGGTGTTCTGGAGCACATTGACGTAGTTGTCCAGAGACAGCCTCTTGGGGAACAGAGTCGAACCCTTGAGAATGTCTATTGTTGGCCGGAGGGAGTTGATGGCCGTCAGGATCAGGGGCATGTTCGTGATGAGCATTGCCACGAGCAGGATGATGGACAAGGTCCATGCTTTCGCGCGTTTCTTGAACGCCTGCCGGTTGGACCTAGCGATTCGCCTGGTGGCGGGGCTGGTGGTACTCGTTGTCGTGCTCATGAGAGATCATCCGCCCTCTTCTGGAGCTTGAGCATGAAGTACGACAGGACGCCCAAGACGATGAGGGTCAGCACAGCCGAGGCGGAGCCTGTACCAAGATTTCGGTAGATGGCTTCATCGAAGGAGAAGACCATGAGATTGCGCGCGCTAGGAGAATTGTTGGTCAGTAGGTACGGGGTCTCGTAATCGTTGACCGACCAGATGGTCATGAGCACCCAGAGAATGGAACTCATGGGCAAGATTTGGGGCCACGTTACGCTCCAGAACTTCTGCCAACGGTTCGCGCCGTCAATCTCGGCAGCCTCATCAAGAACCGTGTCGAGAGACTGAAGAGTGGCCATGAGGGAGACCAGCATGAAGGGGAAAGAGCGCCAGGCTTTGGCAATAATAGTAGCGACCACCGTTGCCTTGGGGTCGTTGAAGAAGAAGATCGTGTCAACCCCGAACCAGTTCAGAACCTGGTTGACTGCGCCGCGCTCGTCCTGCATCATCCAGCGCAGAGCGGTCATACCGACGATGGGCGGGACGACCCAGGGAAGGATGAACCCGACCCTGATGAAGCCCCGCATGGGGATGTCTTTGATGAGGAGCAGGGCCAGTCCGAGCCCGATGCCATACGACAAAAGTACGCCGCCGATGGCGAAGATAACGGAGAACCAGGCAGCCGACCAAAAATCAGGATTGTGCAGAACCAAAGAGTAGTTTTTCAGTCCGATCCAACCTTGACTCGGGTTGGTCGTCTTGCCCTTTTGGAAGGAGTAGAGAATGCCCTGGATGAGGGGGTAGGCCTGGGCGATACCAAGGAGGAGGATGCTGGGAACAGCGAGATTGATGCTGAGCAATCGATCACGGCGAGTCTGCAAGTCAGAGGCGCTGCGAGAGCCTTTGGCCTTGGCCATGTGGTCTCCTTTGACTGAGGTTGGGGTGGGGTTCCACAGTCGAAACCCCACCCCGATTACTGAAGGTTTGCTTCCTTTCACTTGCACGTTACTTGGAAGGTCGCCTTACCGATTGATATTACTTCCCTTCGTCCACGAAACCCTGGATCTTGGTCTGAGCGTTCGCTGCGAGTTGGGCGACGTTTCCGCCGGAGAACAAGCCGCGCTCAACATCCTGCATGGTGGAATCGCCGTCGATGGTGTTCATAGCGCCGAAGCCTGCGGCTGCCTGAGCGAACAGAGGCAGTGCAACAGGAGGGCCCCAAACCTTGATGGACTCGCGGTAAAGGAAGGCCGAATCGAGAGCAGGGTTGGAATCAATCGACTTGCGGGGGCTCACGCCAGAGGCGCCAGCCAGCATCAGTTCGCCACCGACTGAAGACCAGTACTCGATGAACTTCAGAGCCGCGTCCTTGTGGCCACGCTCTTCAGCCTGCTTGTAAGCCATGATGCCGTTGGTGAAGTAGAGGCCAGCCTTGGTGCCGTTCTCGTCAGCCAGGACGGGGAGTACCTTGGTTACCTTCTGGGTGTCGGCTGAAATGTGCGGGCCAAAGGACGGGGAGTCCATGACGAACGCTGCCTTGCCTTCATCGAACAATGCGATGGCTTCATCTTGGGTAATCGTCGTGGCCGTCGGGTTGATGCAGCCGGAGCCGCCCTGGCCCATGGAGGCGATGTAGTTGAGAGCGTCGATCTCACGAGGTGAGGTCAGAGCGGCATTGCCCTCCTTGTCGAACATGCCTGCACCGAAAGCGATGCCCTGCATGAAGGTCCAGTGGGGTGTGCCACCGTCGGCGATGCCATAGATGCCCGAGCCAAGTCCTGCAACCGCCTCGCATGCCGTCTTGAGTTCCGCATAGGTCGTGGGAACGTCCACGCCAGCCTGCTGGAGGAGGTCCTCACGGTAATACCACACGCGGATATCGGTTGCCCACGGGATGGCCAGGTAGTTGCCTTCGCCGTCCAGGTAGTAATCCATGGAGCCGTCGACGAAGTCGTCGTACGTGCCGTCTGCCTTCCACTTGTCGACAATGTCGTTCAGCGGGAGGATGGCGTCAGCGTCCTGCTGGAGGCCGAAGGGCTGGAAGCCGCCGCCGGTGGAGACATCGGGAGCCTCATTGGCGCCGACAGCCTGCGCGAAGGTCTGGTACCAGTTGTCCCAGGTCTTCATGGTGTAGTTGATCTTGATGCCAGGATTGTCGGCCTCGAACTTCGCAACGAGTTCCTTGGCCTTCACGTCGTACTGGCCAGCAGGGCCCCATGACATATCCCAGAATTCCAGGGTGACGGGCGCGGCACCAGATTCACTGGCAGCGCCTGTGCTGGAAGTGTCGGGGCTGGTGCAGCCAGCCATTCCGACCATGCTCGCTGCCGCGATCAGAGCGACAGCTGCGGTCCGGAACCTTCGATTGGTTCTCATTTGATGTGTTCCTTTCACGTTTTGGTGTTGTGCCGACTGGCTGTTGGGAGGAGTTCATTCTCCGCTCCATACAGTGATTCACCCGGCTCAAAGGGGTTGCGGTTTCTTCTGTGGAACCGCTTCCACTCTGCAAGGTTTCCCGGCAGTCTCATTGTGGGTTGGGACTAAGGGGAACCCCGTCCCAAGAATCTACTCCATTTCTCACCCGATGGGCGGTTTGGCCGATAACGATTTGATAACAACGTGATGGGCCGTGCTATTTGCTCTCTTCGTGTCGGTCTCCGGCCACCTGGTTGCTCCTTCATGAGGATGGGCTTGGCGACGTGTTTTTCGTTGTCAGTGGGGTGATAAGTGATGGGTGAGCCAAGCAGAGTGCTCGCAGATTTGTTGGAGGATGGGCAGGGCGGTTTCTTGAAAGTTTCGCTGCTGGTCAAGGAGCTTGGAGCCGACTCTGAGCCCGACACCCAGTGCCGGTATGATGAGAGAGCGCGGCTCCTGAGGGGCCGTGCCTGGTCGCAGTCGGCGAGCAGGCGATCACAGAAGGTCTGATGCCAAATGACGGTCCCGGTGCCGGTGATCGACTCTATCCGCTCCCAGATCAACACATTTACCGGAATCAATCCAAGGAGCATCACCCGTGTTCGACCTTCGCATCTTCTCCATCCGTGAGTCCCGTCACCGCATCCACAATCCGCTGACCCAAGCTCAGTTGGCCGACTTCGGCACCAGGCTCGACCTGACTCCAGGCACTCGTATTCTCGACTTGGCCTGCGGTTCCGGTGAATTGCTGTGCACCTGGGCGCGCGACCACCAAGTCACCGGGCTAGGCGTGGACCTCAACCCCGACTTCCTCGCCCACGCCCGCGCCCGCGCCGACGAACTCGGCGTCACCGGCGCGGTGCGGTTCGTCGAGGCTGATGCCTCCGGGTACGCCAGCGATGAGCCCGTCGATGTCGCCGCTTGCGTAGGCGCGACCTGGATCGGCGGCGGAGTGCCCGGCACACTCGATCTGCTCGGCCGAAGCCTCACACCGGGTGGAATGATGCTGGTCGGTGAGCCGTACTGGCGCACCGTTCCCACCACACCCGAGGCGCTGGCGGGGTGTGAGGTGTCAACTGCCGAGGACTACCTGACTCTGCCCGACCTGCTGGCCTCCTTCGACGCACAGGGCTATGACGTGGTCGATATGATCTGCGCGACCGAGGAGTCTTGGGACCGTTACCAGGCGCCACAGTGGCTGACCATGCGCCGCTGGGCCGACACTCACCCCGATCACGAACTACACAACGAGATCCGCCGCCTGTTGACCGCCGAACCGCAGCAGTATGCCGCCTACACGCGCGCCTACTTCGGATGGGGAGTGTTCGCGCTCATCGCCCGATAGCTGACCACGACACGCTGGTGTCGGGCCAGTTTACGATCTGCCCGCCACCAGCAATGCCCCCACAGACGTGTGCTCCCCGAAGGCCACGGACTCGGTTACTGATCTATGGTCGCGGTGAGGCGGATGTCCTCGACGTTGCGACCAATCAGCACACGGTAAGTGCCACTGGGCACGATCCAAGCGTGAGTTGCCTCGTCCCATACTTCGAAGGCTCTGCGGGCGATGGTGATCTCGGCCCGCGCATGACTTCCGGGCGCGACCTCGACATTGGCGAACCCAGCCAACCAGCGCAGCGGCCTGGGAGTGTCGGACGGCGGAGCTTCCAGATACACCTGGACGACCTCGTTACCGCTGCGGGTTCCGGTATTGCTGATTGTCACTGCGACTGTTGCCCCGCCGTCGGGTGCTTGGCGCACGTCCGCGTCGGCGTACTCCCAGGTCGTCCAGCCCAAACCGAAGCCGAAGGGCCGAGCCGGAGTACGACCCAGGCGGCGCCAACCGCGATAGCCCACATCGATGCCATCGGCGTAATCAACCACCAGATCCTCACCCACTGGAATCGCATCGGGCACGGGGACATCGGCGTACGAACCAGGCAGCGTCCAGGGCAGACGGCCCGACGGTTCTGTCCGACCGGATAGCACATCCGCCACCGGGCGACCGCCCTCCTGACCGGGGAACCATGTCCACAACACCGTGTTCGCCCGATCCAGCCAGGGCAGAATGACCGGAGCACCCGCGTTGACAATGATCACCGCATCGGGCCTGACAGCCAGAATCTGTTCGACCAGCAGGTCTTGCTCGCCGGGCAAGTCGAGGTTGCTGCGATCCCAGCCCTCGGATTCGACATCGGCATTGGTGCCGACAATGACAACGGGCAAGTCGACAGCCTTGGCTCGTTCCACGGCGGCCTTGATCAGTTCGGAAGAGGTCGGCTCGGGCGGGATGTGCTGAATGACAGCCCTGACGAAATGGGACCAATTGTCGCCCGTGTAATACTGCACCTCAGCTTGCAGTCGGGCCGTGCCTCCGCCGGCCACGGCCTTACCGTAAGAAGGGACGTTGCGGTGTTGAGAGCGGAGGTACACCTGGTCAGAGGTCAGTTTCTCGTCGCTGGCCGATACTAGGTCGTCGTTGACCCTGACGATGTGGGCACCCGGCATGGCCGCACCCACCCAATGCTCGCCTGGCTCCGGGATGGCGATATCTGTTGTCAGACGTACGGTGGCTGTCTCGTGGGGCAAGGGCTCTTTGGAGAAGATGTCGGGGTCTTGCCAGGTCGTCTCCATCAAGACCGTGCCGTCGTCGGCCAGCGCTTCCACATGGATGCCGGGCTCGTCGGTGACGGGGTTGGTCAGGCGGTCCGCGTGTGCCGTGGGTGGATTGACGCGGGCGCGTGTGCCTTCGATGACTTCCACTGTCGCGTTGGGGAAGGCAAGAGAGAACGCTTCTTTGGCGGTGTATGTGCGTTCCGGGTTGACCAATGCGGAACCGCCGCCCTGGACGAAGGTGTTGACGGCGTTCGGCCCGATGAGGGCGATGCTGCCGATGGTTTCGGGGACCGGGACTGGCAAAGCGTCATTCTTGTTGGCGAGTACGACGACCGCGCGAGCCGCCAAGGTTCGGATGAAGTCATCGGCGTCGGCGACTGCATGGGCTGGGGTCGCCGGTTCGTACCCGTCCAACGCGCCTACCCTACTGGCCAGCAGGAGAATGCGAAGTACCTTGTCATCGATGTGTTCCTCACTGACTAGACCGTCCTGGACGGCTTTCAGGAGTTGCCCGGATGACCAAGGTCCAGCAGGCCCAGGCATGACCAAGTCCAGGCCGCCGAGGGCCGGTTCGACAGTGGTCTTGGTGGCTGTCCAGTCGGAGACCACCAGGCCGTCGTACCCCCATTCGTCTTTCAATATCTCGGTCAGAAGGTGGTGGTGGGCCACAGCGGGGGCCGATTCCACGCCATCGTCGAGGCGGTTGTACGAGGCCATGATCGACCAGGCGCCCGAGGACGTGCAGGCTTTTTCGAAGGGCGCCATGTACACCTCGCGCAACCCCTGTTCGCTGACACGGGAGAGGTATTCGGTGCGCAGGGTCTCCGAGTCGTTGGCGATGAAATGCTTGACGCAGACGCCAATCCCCTCGCCCTGGATGCCGTCGATGATGGCACACCCAATCTCGGCGGAGAGTAGGGGATCCTCCGATTGTGCCTCGAAATGTCGGCCTCCGACAGGGGTTCGCTGGATGTTCACGACCGGGGCCAGGATGACGTCGACCCCGTGGCGCTTCGCCTCTTCGGCGTGTACCGACCCAGCCTTTACCGCCAGGTCCCGATCCCAGGTGGCCGCAATGGCCGTTGGGTTGGGCAGTGATATCGAGTGCTCGTCCTCGATGACTTCCTCACCCCTGATTCCCGTCGGCCCGTCTGAAACCACAACCTCCCGAAGCCCGATCTGCGGTCGCGCGTACAACCTCCAATGCGTCTTACCTGTCAGGAGTTCGCACTTCTCTTCCAGAGTCAGCTTGGCCAGTCTCGCCCTCAGGTCCTCCGAGAAGGAAGGGTTGGGACGCGGAGCAGATGGCAATGTGGTAATCACGGTGGGGCCTCTTCATGATGGGACAACGGCGATGCTGTCGCTTAGGTATGAAGGTAGGACTGTGCTCAGCAATCTGTCAAGCATGTGTCACTGGTTCCCACTGGGGACTTGGTCAGTGCTTCACTGGCGGCCAAGCAGTTCGCTCGCGGTACAAACCCGAAGACCGTGTGCCTCCGCAACTCGTGCCATGGCTAGGTCATATGTGACCAGGGCCGCCACGTCGCTCTGGATTGCTAATGCGGTTGCGAGATGGAGCGCGTCAAGGCTCTTCAGCGTCTCTGGAATACTCTCTGCCGAACTTAGGATGGCATCGCTGAGGCGGACCAGGGACACTCTGGTCAGCATCGCCTCAATGCCAGGCCGCGGGTCCACGCCGCCGTGAACTTTGTTTGCCAAACGGATGCCAACCCGGCGGGCCTCCAGACGAAGCACCTCTGAACTGACAAGCTCGTTCCCCTGCGTGCCATGTACAAGGTCGCGACAAGCCTGATGGTCGCTGGAATTGGACAGCAAGCCTCGTAGAAATGCTGACGTGTCAATGTAAACGATCACAATGCCTCGCCACGCTCATCATCAAGCAATTCATCAACCCCGATGTCGATGCTCACCGGTTCCCATTCCGGTCCTGGCTGGGCCATGATGACCTGTCCATCAGTCACGAGCTCTTCGTACGCCCCGGTCGGTGTGAATGGAATCAACCTGGCCACAGGGCGGCCCCGCGAGGCGATAACAAGGTGCTCGCCAGCGCTCGCCCGCTGCAGGACGGCAGAAGTGTTTTGATTCAGCTCACGCACAGAAATGGCAAGTGACATAAGTCCAGCGTACCATCATGTCAGACATGGTTCTACAACTATCGCCAATCTCTGGCCCTCCAATGCAAGGATGCCAGCCGACTTTGGCCTACTCCGTGCGACTGGGTAAGCGCCATTCGGTCTAGGTGCAAAGTTCGCCAATTCCGAGGCCGATTTCGGGTTGAGTTTGATCCAACACCGACACGGGGCTCCAGTAATGCACGGAAGTGGCCAAACTTGAACGAGCAGACTTCCGCAGGAAGTCCTACGACACGAAGTGCCTTGTCACGAACCCTTCCGCAATGTCTACTGTGGCGGAGGAAAATGCCGAACTCCTCTAGCACCTGGTAGCGAGGGTACCCACGCGATGCGACGAGACTGACGAGGAACCGCCGCTCTCCTGCCCCTACCCCCAAACTAGGGAGGTGGTCGACTGGGGAACTCCGACCTATGGGTTGTTCGCCCCTTACCCCCAAACGAGGGAGGCGGGGTTGGCCATGATGGGGTCTAGGGCGGCCATCGCGCCTCCGGTGATGGCGGGGTACGACCCGGCTGTGCTGGCACGTACGGACAACTCGGAGCCGACCCAGCGGGAGGCGAGCACGCGCGAGGACAGTTGTTTCATGAGGCCTGGCGCGAGCGCATCGCACAGGGGTGCGAAGTCACCGCCGAGGACCACGCAGTTCACGTCCACGAGGTTCATGCAGTTGGCCAAGGCGACTCCTAAGGCGTCTGCGGCTGCCTCGACTGCACCTACCGCCCGCTTATTACCCCTGGTCAACGCGGATACGAGGTCGGCGACATCGGAACGGTCGCCCAAACCTGCCGCCTCCATCAGCGAGCGCTTGCCCGCGTACATCTCCAGGCACCCAGCCGAACCACAGGCGCACAACGGTCCCGCCGGGTCGACGGCGACGTGCCCGATTTCTCCGGCCCAGCCGTGCAATCCGGAGAACACCCGCCCATCGACCACGATGGCAGCGCCGATGCCGACCTCGCCGGACACGTAGATGAACGACGAACCCTTGTGCGCGTCGATTTCCACACGGGCTGCAAGATTTGCTTCATTGTCTGTCGTCAGATTCTCGACAAGGAGGGTGTGCAAGAGTGTCCGGGCGGAGGCAGCGGAGTGGTCAAGGCCCTTCAATGCAGACGCGAGGACCGCTCGTACATCGACGTCGCGCCAGCCGAGATTGGGGGCGAGGCGCAGGGGTCCAGCGGGGTGGTCGGCGATACCGGGGAGGGCCAGACTCGCGCCCACCAAACGTACTCCCGCCCGGTCCAAGGCCTTCACCTCGTGGGCAACGCGGTGTACCAGGGACCCAAGCACAGCCTCAGGCTCGGACCCGCGCAGGTTCTCGCGCGCGATGGATTCAGTCAGGACCCGCCCAGATATGTCGATGGCCCGCAGGCCCAGGAAGTCCACATTCACTTCTAAGCCCAGGGCCGCAACAGTGGATTCCGCCAGGCGCAAAGGGATGGCCGGACGACCTGCTCGTTGCGACGAAATAGGGTCTCCTTCGACCACCAAACCAGCATCGATCAAGGTCCCGACAAGGGAAGACACAGTCGCTTTTGTGAGGCCAGTCGTGTCCGCGATATCTGCCCTGGAGGGAGGGTCGTCGAGGGCCGCCTCACGTACATGCGAGAAGACGAGCGACAGGTTGTGCTCGCGCAAAGACCGCTGCCCGGCGCGTGTCATCGCACCTGCTGTGAGGGCGGAACTGCGCTGAATCATGTGGTCTTCCTCGGTCGAACATGGTCAGTCTAGTGTCTTGTGCCAAATCGCTGGAGTTGCTGGCCTCTTTGGGACCACTGGTTGCTGATCAACCGTCGACCAAGCTATCTGTCATTCTGCGCGAAGTCGCACAAGCGATTGAGCCGAGAGACGCGAAGCTCGCTTCGTGGCCGAGGCGATTGAAGCTTGTTGCAGGCGCGAAGCGCCGAACAGTATCTACACTTGCTAGATGGATTCTGCGACTTCGCGCAGAATGACGATGTGGGCTGAATGCTCACTTGTAAACAGCCCCCGAATGGAATATGTTTATCCATAGAACTATTTCATCGGATGCTCCAAGGAGGCTTCATCCATGTCCATTCCCACACCTACACGCGACGACCATTTCTCGTTCGGAATGTGGACCATCAACTGGCCCGCACAAGACCAGTTCGGCTCCGCCACCCGCGCCATGATGGACCCTGTGTACATCGTCCACAAGCTCGCCGAAATCGGCGCATGGGGCATCACGTTCCATGACGACGACCTCGTCCCCTTCGGCACCTCTGACGCTGAGCGCGACAAGATCATTGCCGGCTTCAAGAAGGCACTCGCCGACACTGGCATTGTCTGCGAAATGGTGACCACGAATACCTTCTCCCACCCGCTGTTCAAGGACGGCGCTTTCACATCTAACGACCGCCGAGTGCGCCGCTTCGGCCTGCGCAAGGTCCTGCGCAACGTGGATCTCGCCGCCGAACTGGGCGCGACAACGTTCGTTATGTGGGGCGGGCGCGAGGGCGCTGAGTACGACACCTCCAAGGACTACAACGCGGCGCTCGACCGTTACGCCGAAGGTCTCGACACCGTCGCTGGTTACATCAAGTCCCAGGGGTACAAGCTGCGCATCGGCCTAGAGCCCAAGCCGAACGAACCGCGCGGCGACATCCTCCTGCCGACCGTCGGCCATGCCATCGCGTTCATCGACCGGCTCGACAATGGCGACATCGTGGGCCTGAACCCCGAAGTCGGCCACGAGCAGATGGCGTGCCTCAATTACACTGTCGGCATCGCCCAGGCTTTGTGGTGCGGCAAGCTGTTCCACATCGACCTCAACGGCCAGAAGTCCATCAAGTACGACCAGGACCTCGTCTTCGGCCATGGCGATCTCATGAGCGCTTTCGGCACTGTCGACCTGCTGGAGAACGGCTTTCCGAACGGCGGTCCCACCTACACCGGCGCGCGCCACTTCGATTACAAACCGAGCCGCACCGAGGACGAAGAGGGCGTGTGGGAGTCCGCGAAGGCAAACATGGCCATGTACCTCCTGCTCAAGGAACGCGCCAAGGCCTTCCGCGCCGACTCCGAGACGCAGGACCTGCTCAAGTCCTCCGGCGTGTACGGTCTGGCTGAGCCGACGCTGGCCCCCGGCGAGAGCCTCGAATCCTTCATCGCCGACCGCTCCACCTTCGAGGACGTCGACCCTGAAGAGCTGGCTGACCGCGGGTACGGTTTCGTCCGCCTCAACCAGATTGCCACCGAGTACCTCCTGGGTGCTAGGTAAGCACGTCGTTTGTGGTGTGGCCTACCGATTCGGGACACACCACGTGCCGGGCTGAACGCCATCTGCGTGTACACAAGGGAAGGGTGTACACGCGGGTGGCGTTTGTGCGTTGTGGGGCGGGACCGGGGACTCATGCCGAAATCTCAGGAAACAACGAGAACTTCTCTCGACACTATCGTTGACCGTCGAAATAGCGGGACAATACCTTGATTGGAACCATGAGTTGAAGCGGGTCGACAGGAGACGTGAGAAAGTCACCGTGGGCCAGATAGAACAATTTGGCATTCTCGTCTCGACAATGGACAAGAACAGCAGCCGCTGCTATCGATTCGCTCAACCCGATGGCCCGTACTAGACAATCGCGCAGCATGCCAATGCCAAGACCACGCCCGTGCCAGGTGCTGTCAACCGCCAAGCGGGCCAATAAGACGCACGGGATTTGTGAAGGCCGACGGTTAGGATTGATGCCTTGCGGTGCGGCATTCTTCGACACCGCAGCCATGCAAATCGCGTAATACCCCACAACACGCCCACTATCGACCGTGACATAAGTTGTAGCGTTGTGAGCCGCCTGATTCTCCCATGCGAAACGTGTCAGCCACTGATCCAATTCAGGAACGCCACAATCGAACCCCTCCACAACGTCATGTCGGGCCAGTTTGCGCGGGGAAACCAAACCTGTCATTCAGCATCAAACACCAGCGGGCGTGCGAACAACCCGTCAAACCGTGGCGTGGGGGCAACCGGGGCATCAAGTAGACGCTCAAACTCGGCGAACTGTTCCTCAGAAACCGTGAACCACCGCCGGTCAGCAAGAACCCTCTCTGCTTGCTCAACTGCACTAGTCAACACAAAATCAGTCATCGTTCGATCCGTGGCCTCAGCCGCACGACGCAGAACCGCCTCCTGCCGTTTGGTCGCGCGAAGATTGATCCGCTGCTCCCTCCCAGGACGCTCCAACACACTCGACCCAGTGCCCATGTCCACACCCTCCAGCTATCAGTCGTGAGTACAGTGTACTCACAAACTGGGATCATGCACAAGCCTTCGGCCCCCTGGTTACGTTCGTCACCATGTACTCTCAGTCCACTTCCACTGTCGCGTTCAGGCGAAGGCCCCAGCGTTCGTCGAGGCTGCCGGTCAGGGGCAGCGCCGGATGAAGGCGCGAAGGGGATGACGGCAATTGAGCGACAGGCTTTGCGAGGGTGTCGAGGCGATGCTCAGTGAACCGTTCGACGATTCTTCGGGTTGTCCTTCGTCTGCGGTAAAGGGTCTTGACTTGCAATTACGCCCCCATTACCTTTATTTCTAGGGAAACTGGGTCAGTGCCGACCTGGGCATCCGCGTGCTGGATGTACCCTGATTGAAAGGGATACTAGATGCCTGACATGACTAATACGAGTGCGGTCGCGACCACCGCAATATCGCGAAACAAGCACAGCCACAAACGATCAGTCATCGTTGTGAGCTGCATTGCTACTTTGCTGGGCCTTACGGCATGCTCTGGCGGCGGACAAGTCACTCCTCCCGACGGCACGTCAGCCGGCACCCAAGGCGGCGGACCTGCAACTACGGCGATTGCCATGCCACCTGTCGACCCTTGGGCCCATACCTACGGTGGTGGCGGCCAGGACTCTTTCTCTCCTGTGACAGTCGCGGACAACGGCGACATCATCGCAGCCGGGTACACCGACTCGACCGACGGAGACTTCCCCGCCACGCACGGGCAGGACAATGATGATGCCATGCTTGCGCGATTCACACCGACCGGCGACCTCATCTGGGCCCACACCTACGGCGGCACCAACGACGAGGGATTCTATTCTCTGGCAGTCGCGGACAACGGCGACATCATCGCAATCGGAGCCACCAGTTCAGCAGACGGGGACTTCCCCAGCGCCCACGGAGTAGACAACTTCGATGCGGTCATCGCACGCTTCACCCCAACCGGAGACCTCATCTGGGCACATACCCTCGGCGGCCCCGACAGGGAATTCTTCGAGTCTGTGACGATCGCGGACAACGGCGACATCGTCACAGCCGGATACACCTACTCAAGCGAGGGAGACTTCCCCACAACCCACGGCGACGACAACTTCGATGCGGTCATCGCACGCTTCACCCCAACCGGAGACCTCATCTGGGCACATACCCTCGGCGGCAGCGGCCTCGACTACTTCTCTTCCGTGGCAGTAACGGACAATGGCGATATCGTCACAGCCGGGTACACCATGTCGAAGGATGGAGACTTCCCCATGGCGCACGAAGAAAAGGCTGATGCGCTGATCGCACGATTCACCCCAACTGGAGACCTCATCTGGGCACATACTCTGGGCGGCAGCGGCGAAGACTACTTCCAGGCTCTGGTCGTGGCGGACAATGGCGACATCATCGTCACCGGAGCCGCCATGTCAGCAGACGGAGACTTCCCCGCCACCCACGGAGCAGACAATCGAGATGCGCTGATCGCACGATTCACCCCAACTGGAGACCTCATCTGGGCACACACCTTCGGCGGCACCAAGGACGACTACTTCGTGTCTGCGACAGGAGCGGACAACGGCGACATCATCACAGCCGGATACACCTACTCAACTGATGGAGACTTCCCCAGCACTCACGGCGAAGAGCAGCGAGATGCGCTGATCGCACGATTCACCTCAACCGGGGACCTCGTCTGGGCCCACAGCTACGGCGGTAACAACAACGATTACTTCGACTCTGTGATAGGTGCGGGCAACGGCGACATTATCGTCACCGGATATTCCGACTCAACCGACGGCGACTTCCCGGCCACCCACGGAGCAGACAATCGGGATGCCCTGATCGCCAGATTCACCGAGAAGGGTACCCTGACCTGAGCTTGGCACATGGTAGGTCGTCGGTGCTCTGAGTTGTCCTTCGAGTGCGATAAAGGGTTGACTTGCGATAATGCCCGCACTATCTTTGTTTGTGAGGAGACCAAGTCTGCTCTGACTTGGGCATCTGACCCGCCGAGGGACACCAGATGCGCCTTGATCGAGAGGGGCGCCAATGCCTGACTTGACTGACCTGAGTGTGGCTCAAGCCGCAGTCACGAACCCCGCAACAACTCCCGCCGACCTGGCCCTCATCACGCAACACCACCCCAGTCTGCGCATCTTCGTCGCCCGACACCCGGGCGCGTACCCAGCATTACTGGACTGGCTCGACGGTTTGGGAGACCCGGCTCTGTCAGCCGCAGTACAAGAACGACGAGCTGCTCTTACCCAACCTTCGCCCACGCCAACCGCGCCTGTACCCCAAACCTCCCTGCCACCTACCCCTGTGTTTACGCAACCTGTGTCTTCACCGCAATCCCCCGACGCTCCGGGCCTTACTGCATCGTCCTACACACCACAGGTTGGCACACCACCGTACGCCCCACAGCAATATGGCCAGGAGCAATACGCCCCAGCGCCGACAAAGAAGCGAAGCCGCAAATTGTTGATTGTCATCATCGGTTGCGTAGTCGTAGTCGCTCTCCTCATCGTCGGCTTTGTGGTCATCCTCCCCAAGCTCACTTCGTCCGACCACTGGGCCAACACCTTCGGCGGCAGCAAGTCCGAGTCATTCTCTTCTGTGGCGATAGCGGACAACGGCGACATCATCGCGGTCGGATACACCGACTCGACCGACGGAGAGTACCCGAAGACGCATGGGCCCGACAATCAAGACGCGGTGATCGCTCGATTCACCCCAACCGGCGACCTCATCTGGGCACACAGTTACGGCGGCAGCGGCTACGACTTCTTCACTTCGGTGGCAGTGGCGAGTAACGGCGACATCATCACCACCGGGTACACCTTCTCGACCGACGGAGACTTCCCAGTCCGTGGCGATGGATTCCATCGTGATGCGCTGATCGCGCGATTCACCTCGACTGGCGACCTTATCTGGGCACAGGCTTTGGGCGGCGACGACGAAGACTACTTCCAGTCTGTGACAGTGGCAGGCGACGGCGACAGCATCGCAGTCGGATACACGTACTCCACCGACGGAGATTTCCCCATCTCGCACGGCGGAAGCAATCCCGATGCGGTCATCGCACGATTCACCACAACCGGCGACATTGTCTGGGCGCAGACCTACGGCGGTGACTCCTACGACTCATTCGAGTCCGTGGCGGTCGCAGACAACGGCGATATCATCGCCACCGGAGTCACCATGTCAATCGACGGAGACTTCCCCGGCACCAACGAAAGCTCCGACGCGGTCATCGCGCGGCTGACCTCAACCGGCGACATCGTCTGGGCGCACGCCTTGGGCGGCAGCAGCGAAGACTTATTCGTTTCGGTGGCGGTCGCAGACAACGGCGACATCATCGCCACCGGAGTCACCCTGTCAATCGACGGAGACTTCCCCGGCACCCACGCAGAAGACACTGTCGATGCAGTGATAGCCCGCTTCACAGGAGACGGCGACCTCCTCTGGACCCAGGTCTATGGCGGCAACGACGACGACTTCTTCCAGTCTGTGGCCTTGGCGAGCAACGGTGACATTGTCATTGCTGGGTACACCTACTCAACAGACGGAGACTTCCCAGGCACCCACGGAGAATACAATCGGGACGCCGTCGTCGCACGATTCACCGCAACCGGCGAGCGCGTCTGGATCCACGTCTACGGCGGCAGCGGCGCCGATTACTTCTCTTCAGTGGTCATCGCGGACAACGGCGACATCATCGCCACCGGATTCACCGAATCAACCGACGGAGACTTCCCCGGCGGCGGAGATGAGAATCGGGATGCACTGATTGCCCGGCTCACCAAGTCGGGTGACCTGACCTGAGTCTTGCGCGCTGCGGGATGTGGGTTTTCCGGGTTGTTCTGTTCGTGCGGTAAAGGGTCTTGACGTGCGATAACGCCCCCATTACCTTTATTTCTAGGGAAACCAGGTCAGTGCCGACTTGGGCATTCGCATGCTGGATGCACCCTGATTGAAAGGGATACTAGTGCCTGACATGACTCACCTGGTTGCGGCCCCAACCACCGCGGTACCGAGAAACACACATAGCCACAAACGTTCAGTCATCATTGTGAGCTGCATTGCTACTTTGCTGAGCCTTGCGGCGTGCTCTGGAGGAGGACAGGTCACTCCTCCCGACGGCACTTCAGCCCCCAGCCAAGGCAGCCAGACCACAGGCGAAGCCCCAACCACGGCCAAGCCCGTGACACTCGTCGATCCGTGGGCGCGCACCTACGGAGGCAATGAGGACGACGCCTTCTCCGCTGTGGTGATCGCGGACAACGGCGACATCATCGCTGCCGGAACGACCAGCTCAGTCGAGGGAGACTTCGCAGGCACGCACGGGCCGGACAATTTGGACGCGCTGCTCGCACGATTCACCCCAACCGGCGACCTCGTCTGGGCGCACACCTATGGTGGCAGCGACGACGACTACTTCGCTTCTGTGGCAATCGCGGACAACGGCGACATCATTGTTGCTGGATACACCTACTCGCTCGACGGAGACTTCCCCAGCGCCAATGGGCAAGACAAGCGCGACGCGGTGATTGCACGATACGACCCAACTGGCGACGTCAACATCTGGACTCATATCTTGGGCGGCACCGGCGACGATTACTTCCGGGAGGCGAAGGTGGCGGACAACGGCGAGATCATCGTGATCGGATTCACCAACTCAACCGACGGAGACTTCCCAAGCACTCACGAACAAGGAGACGGGGTGATTGTCCGGTTCGCAGGGTTCGGCAACATCATATGGGCGCACGCTTTTAGCGACGGCAACATCAATTCCTTGTCTTCTCTTGCACTCGCGGGTAACGGCGACATCATCATCGCCGGAGCCACGCAGCCGACCGAGGGAGGCTCTGGCACCACTCACGGAGGCGCGGACGCGCTCATCACACGATTCACGTCGACCGGCGATGTCATCTGGACCCACAACTACGGAGGCAACACCACAGACTACTTTTCAATTGTGGCGCTCGCGGATAACGGCGACATTGTCATCACCGGATACACCAACTCAACCGACGGAGACTTCCCCAGCATCCACGGAGACACCAACCACGATGCGGTCGTCGGACGATTCACCTCGACCGGCGATATCATCTGGGTACACACTCTCGGCGGCAACAGCTACGACTTGTTTACTTCTGGAACAATCGCGGACAACGGCGACATCATCGCCACCGGCAACACTTTGTCATCAGAAGGAGACTTCATCACCCACGGAAGCTCGGATGCGCTTATCGCCCGATTCACAGGGTCCGGTGATCTCCTCTGGGCAAAGGTCTGCGGAGGAGGCAGCTACGACACCTTCATGTCAGTTGCGGTCGCGGATGACGGTGACATCGTCGCAGTCGGATACACCAAGTCACCAGACGGAGATTTCCCTGCCACCCACGGTGAGGACAATCAGGACGCCCTGGTCGCCCGGTTCACCGAGGCGGGTAGCCTGACCTGAGGTATGTGCGCCCGCGGGGTCGGCACCAACCCGGCGGACCAGTGACGAGGTGAATATTGGCCGCAGGCGCTCGCGCAGTACACCACCGAATCCGGGTAATCTTTACCTCAAGGAAACGCTGACTACCGCATATCGTCCTTCTGCACAGGCGAAGCGCTAGTCGCAGATCTATACGTGTCAGATGGGTTCTGTGACTTCGCGCAGGATGACGGCGTTGAGTGAAGACATGAGCTAGCCAGCATTTCCGGAACGATGCCCACAAAGGAGTAGATATGGCACTCGTCGCAGGGGTTGATACCTCCACCCAGTCATGCAAGATCGTCGTGCGCGACGCCGAAACAGGGGCGCTCGTCCGTTCCGCCAAGGCGTCCCACCCGGACGGCACGGAAGTCCATCCCGATTTCTGGTGGGCTGCATATAACGAAGTCGTCGCGGCTATTGGTGGCCTTGACGATGTCGCAGCCATCGCCGTGGGCGGTCAGCAGCACGGTATGGTGTGCCTGGATTCCGATGGGGAGGTTGTACGCCCGGCCCTGCTGTGGAACGACACCCGCTCAGCCGAAGCGGCCGAGGCGCTCATCCTTGAATTGGGTAAGGGCGACCGCGACGCTGGGGCGCGCGCATGGGCCGAAGCCTGCGGTTCCGTCCTGGTGGCGTCGCTGACCATCACCAAACTGCGCTGGTTGCGCGACGCCGAACCGGACAATGCTGCACGAGTCGCCGCTGTGTGCCTGCCGCATGATTGGCTGAGTTGGCGTATCGCTGGGCACGGCCCGAAATCCCAGGGTGGCGATGGGGACCTGTCCGCGCTGTTGACCGACCGTTCCGATGCGTCCGGGACTGGGTACTGGTCGCCCCAGACCAACGACTATCGCCCTGACTTGCTGGAACTCGCCTTTGGGGCAGTACCGTTGCTGCCGCGCGTTCTTGGGCCGAACGAGAGTGGGGCTTCGACTCCGTGGGGGGCGCCCATTGGACCAGGAGCAGGCGACAATGCTGCTGCTGCACTCGGCTTGGGTTTGGTCGCCGGGTCGGTCTCGATTTCCTTGGGCACTTCCGGCGTGGTCTCCGCCATCTGCCCCACGCCCATCGCTGACCCGTCAGGCCTGGTCAACGGGTTCGCCGATGCCACAGGCGCGTACCTGCCGCTGGCGTGTACACTCAACGCCTCGCGCATCATCGACGCGGCCAAGAGCATCCTCGGAGTCTCCTACGAGGACATCGCCAACCTGGCCCTGGGCGCGAACCCAGGAGCGGATGGCCTAGTCCTCGTCCCGTACTTCGAGGGCGAACGTACCCCCAACAAACCACACGCCACCGCGTCCCTGCACGGCCTGACCCTGAAGACATCCACCCCGGCGCATGTGGCCCGCGCTTTCGTGGAAGCACTGCTGTGCTGCCAGGCCGATGGGTTGGATGCCATGGTTCGATTGGGAGTCAAACCAGACCGTGTCTTCCTCATCGGTGGAGGTGCGAAATCCCCCGCGACAAGGACAATCGCTCCCAGCGTCTTCGGGCATGATGTCATCGTCCCCCCCGATGGTGAGTACGTCGCCGATGGCGCAGCCCGCCAAGCCGCCTGGGTCCTCTCCGGCGCAGAACAGCCCCCGACATGGCCCATCGAGGGGTCGGTCACGTACACCGGTGTGTACGAACCCGTCATCCGCGAGCAGTACGGGAATGTACGGGAACTTACCTTCCCCAATCGGTAGTCTCAGAGCAAGCCCACCAGGTGGGCCATCAGCCTGGCCGCTTGCGATGCACCAGCCTGACGCAGGGCAAGAACCGTTGACTCATCTGTAGCGCCACGAAGCGAGTCAACGGAGGCTCGATGTACCCAAAGCATCGACTGTTGGTAATCCTGAATGAGTTGGCAGAGCAGGTCGTCTGGTGTCACCACTGTCAGACCAAGATCCACCATGATGCTGGACGGGAAGTCTTTGACATTGTGAGTACAAATGAACGGGGCATCTGCGGCGATGGCAGCCGCAATTATGTGACGGTCATCCTCGTCTGGCAGCTCGATCCCAGCGAGCAAGGCGAACTGTTCCGAATCCGGGTCTCGCTGTGCGTATGGAAAGGTTGTGTTCATGGCTCGAATGAGACGATCAGCCGAGGCTTGGCTGAAGTTTGGACGGTTATCCATGAGGTGTTCAGTGAGCTCGAAGAGAATTCTTTGGCTCCACACGACAGAAATCAGTCGAGCACGCATCGCGTACAACAAGTAGTCACGCAGGACTCGCGAATAGAGGACGTTAGCATCTGCCAGGTAGACCTCAATGACCTGATTGTGGGAAGTCTCGGGTCTGTTCACTAGTCGGTCAACCCGAGTTCGTTCTGGAGTGCAATCAATTCGGCCATGGCGGCTTCTTGCCGAGCATCTTCGATATCGAGCCAACGGTGAATCGCGTCGACGCGAATACGATGGTGTGCACCAACCATGCGGAACGGAAGTTTCCCCTCATCCATCAGGTTGCGCACCTGGGCGCGGGACATTCCCATCATGCTAGCCGCCTGAGTCGGACTGACCTCTCGTAGCCCATGAGTAATCACGACTTCTTGCCCTCGGGCCTGAGCGTCCATCCATGCCGCCAGCATCTCGGCCGTCTCGCGCGACAAAGCCACCTGAATATCGTCGCCACCTGAGGACACGGCATTATGCAAGGCGAGCCTGTCGCGTTCAAGGACCGGAGTCATGATCAGCATCTCCATCTGTCGTATCTGCGTTATCTGTTGCAAGTGTACTGCGGGGGCAGCTTCACGGTCAATACTCGAACCCGAAACCCTCGTGGGCATTGGAAAGACAGTGTCTGCTCTGGCGAACTTTGGCCTAGTCCGTGCGATTTCTGGGGTAGCGGTCGAACTTGGCTCAAAGTACGCCCGATTCCGGGCCGATAATGGGCCATCTTTGGTCCGACTCCGCATGCGGCCCCCGCAACAGGACGAAGTAGGCCAAAGTTGGACCCTGCTGAGCACGGTGACCTGCGCGCCGGGTGCGACATGAACTCCAGAACGCCATAGAGGCAGGATGTCGGACAAAACGTGTCACTTCCCAACCCCGCCGCGCCCGGCGCGGGGGGTCCCCACATACCGGAGGACGGCCGCGCCCAAATCCAACACACCCAAAGCCGGGCCGCCCGAGGATGTGTGGGGGTTAGCCGAGGCAGGACGGGGAGTCGGCACTCACTTAGGGGAGTGGGACCGCGTCACCGCATTGACGATGTCCTCGACGATGACAACACCCTCTAGGATTCCTCGGCTCATACGGGCGGCGGCTGTGGTGTAGAAGGTGTTTCCTGCGAAGAACTCGCGCGGCTCCCCTACGGAAATCGCCTGTCCGTTGAAGAACATGGCGCACTTGGTGGCGTGGCGGGCACAGAACTCGATGTCGTGGCTGACCATGAGGACCGTCAAGCCCTCTTGTTCGCGCAGTCGGGACAGGATGGAGGCCAGGCGCGACTTGAAGAAGGCATCCATGCCCTTCGTCGGCTCATCGAGAAGAAGGAGTCTTGGGCGAGCCAGTAACGCCATGGCCAGGGCGACTCGCTGCTGTTCGCCGCCGCTGATGTCGTACGGGTGGTTGTGCCGGATGTGGCCAATCTCGGCCAGGTCGATCACTCGGGCCACCTCGGCGTCCACTTTGTCGGCAACTTCGGACTTGGTGACACCACGTAGGCGGACTTGGTAAGTGGCCACGTCCTGTAGGTCGTTCAAGACGGTGTTGCGGAGGAAGAGTGTCTGGGGATTCTGAGGAACTGCCACTAGCCCTGCCTCGGCCAAGGCTCGCCCTGAGGACTTTGCTGGGGTCAGGCCAAGGACGTTCACGCGGCCTCTGTGAGGGCGGTATTGTCCCGTGAGGACTCCTAACATTGTGGATTTGCCTGTTCCGTTGCCGCCTACCACGGCGTACAACTCGCCAGGTTGTATGGTGAGGGCTAGGTCACGCAGTACATCGGGGGAAGATTGCTCGTACCGGAACCAGACTTCACTTAGGGATACGATGGGGGTTTCGGTAGTCGAAGTGTGCTGAATCGGGGTGTTTTTGTTGGTATTACCGCCCGGTAATTCCGCTTCAGATGAAGTGGGGCTGTCCGATATGGATTCTGCGACTGCGTTGCTCTCCGCGCAGAATGACGAGTGAGACCCGTCCAGCGTGGATCCTGCAACTCCGGTCCCCTCCGCATGGAATGACGAGGAAGGGTCATATTGCTCTTGCCCGGGAGGGATGGATGTTGCGACTCCGGTACTCGCCGCGCGGCATGACAGCGTGGACCCATTCGACGTGGGCTTCGCGACTTCGTTGCTCTTTGCGGAGGATGACAGCGTGGACCTGTCCGATACGGATTCTGCGACTCCGCTACTCTTTGCGCAGAATGACGGGCGGGACGACGACAATGCCGCACTCAACCACGTACGCCCATCGCGTATCGTCACCGGCACATTGTCCGCGACCGCCTTATCCCCGATAACCCCCAAGTATGCCCGAATCGGTGTGGGCAGTGCCTGTGCCATGGGGTCGCCTGTCTCTCCCAAGGCCACGGCGACCTCGCCAGGCGTCCCCTCGGCGATGATCCGGCCCGACTCCATGACTATTGCCTTGTCAGCAGCGGAAAATGCCTTCTCTAGACGGTGTTCTGAGAGCAGGATTGTCACCCCCAACTCATCGTTGAGTTTCTGGAGTGTGGACACGAACTCCTCGGCAGCAATGGGGTCCAACTGGCTGGTGGGCTCGTCCAGAATGAGTACATCGGGCTGCATCGCCATGACCGCAGCCAAGTTGAGTATCTGCTTCTGACCCCCCGACAGTTCGTCGACCAGTGCGTCGTACCACTGCTGTATCCCGAAGAAACTGGCCACTTCGGCCACCCGCCGCCGAATGGTGGGCGTGTCGTGCCCCAGGCTCTCCAGACCGAAGGCCAGTTCGTGCCACACCTTGTCCGTGACGACTTGGTTCTCGGGCGACTGCGACACGAAACCGATGCGCGACGCCTGTTCTCGAGCCGGGACCTCCCCCAAGCCACGGCCGTCGAACAGGATGCGCCCACGCACACTCCCATGTGGCGCCAGAACAGTTTTCAGATGCCGCAATAGGGTTGTCTTGCCGCATCCTGAACGCCCCGCGAGGACCACGAACTCACCCGGGTACACGCTCACATCGACTCTGTCGAGGGCTAGTCGCTCAGTTTGAGGGTAAGCGAAACTGAGTCCTTCGACATGGAACAATGACGCAGCAGGCAAAGGCTCAGGCATGACTCCCCCCGCCCCCAAAGGCTAGTGCCCGCCAATCCTCCACCTCGACTCTGGTCTGCCCCGCACTGGCGAGTCCCCTCTTCCAACGCTGATCGCTGACCACGTCAATAGCCACAGGCCCGAAGCAAATTGCCGCGTGACAAGCATAAGCGATGACCGCCCACAAGTTCAGCGGGTTCATGATGAACTGCGGAAAGTACGTCACCGACAGCACCGACTTACCAACGAAAACGCACACCAGCCCCACCAGTATCCCAAAAGCAATAGCAATGTTTCGGTCGCGCGTGTCGAAACGATAGAGGGAGTAAGCGGTGCGCCCCTTGAGCCCGTATCCCCTGGCCCGCATGGAATCGCCTGTCTCGATGGCATTTTCCAGCGCCCATGTCACCATGATGGACAGAATCGACGTGCCCGCACGTACCTTGGCCATTGTCCTTCGCCAGAGGCTCCCTCCCGGGCTCCCCGGCTGAGTCGGAGTCGGCGAACTACTCGCAATGTCCACGCCCAAGCCCTGCCGAGCATGAGCCACGAGGGCGAGTTGGCGGCGATACTTGGGAATCAGCCGCAGAGCCATCGAGATGATGAGAGACAAAGAAGGAATGATGCGGCCGAAGAGGTATATGAACTTGTCAGACGCGATGACCGCGTTGTAGCAGGTGAACCAAATGAGCACCGCGCCGACCATGACCGCACCCCAGACGCCGTAGTTGAGCGCTTCCACTGTCCACGGGTTGCCGTTGAGGTAGAACAGAATGGTGACGCCAGCGTGGTTGAACGCCGGGTTGAGTATGGCCGCTAGGACCATCACGGGCAAGACGAAACCCAGATTGAAGAGCAGGGAACGTCGGCCACGCAGGTACGTTGAGTACGCCACGGCAGCGAGAAGTGAGATCGCCAGCAGGACGGGGTGCAGGAAGAACAGGGTGATGACAAGGACATAGGCGAAGTACGCGAACTCCAGCAGCGGGTGGTACGTTGCGAACTCGGAGGAACGGTGCGCGGCCTGACTGCGGTCGGTTTCCTCCCCTGAACGTGGATGCTGCGACTTGCGCGCAGCATGACGGGATAGGGGGTTCTTCTCCTCGGCGCCGACTTGCCTGTCCTGGTGCACCCGTCGCAATGCGTCCTCCGCTACCCCACGTCTGTCATCCTGCGCTCCCCCATGTTCACCATATTGCGCTCCACCGCGACCGTCATCCTGCGCCATCCCGCGACTGGCACCCAGCGGTTCCAATCGCCCGTCATCCTGCGCCGTTGCGCCGGGACCGTCATCCTGCGCGAAGTCGCAGGATCCATCAAGTCGATACTGCGTCGCCTCAGGCATGGAGTCCGACCAGTTCGTGAGTATCGGCTTCGGTTACGTCCAAATCGGCAGAAGTTGTTTGCAGAAGTATGAGGTCCTCATCAGTGAGAGGCACATCGACGGGGTCGGGCTGCATCAGACCGTATTTCACCTTGACACGCTGTATTTTCTCGATCATGGGGTGAGCCAGAATCAGGAGGAATATGACTGTGGACGCTGCGTGCATGGCGTTGAAAGGCGCTCCGGAAGCTAGCAGAGACAACCATCCTTGCCACGACACTCCGTACGACGCGAACATCAGCAGCGAGCCTGTGTCGACGATGAGCCCGTACAAGACCTGTACCGACACTGCGCCAAAGACACACAACGCTGCCAGTTGCCGTACCTCGGAGCGTCGGCGCGAACGTACATCCTCGTACACACCCACATGCTCAAATCGATGCGAAAACAACAACCCTGCCAAGAACCCAATCAGACCGAAGGCGAGCATCTGCCACGGCGTCCACGGCCCCTGCCCCATGACGAAGTTGGAGAGGAAAGCGGTCAGGGCACCGACCAAGAATCCGGTCTGAGGGCCGAGTGTCACCGCAGCGATGATGACGATGGCCGCGACGGGCTTGAATTGAGGAACCATGAAGAAGGCGGCGCGTCCCACGACGCCGATGGTCACCAAGACAGCGACAACGACAAGTTCGCGGGCATGGGGTCGCCGAGCCTCGAACGACACAACGAACGGCAAGATTGCGGCCACCACAATCACCATCCCGACAAGGTAATATCCCCGATCGCCCAGGAAGGCCACGTCCAATCCGATGGCCGAGATGGCAAGGAGGAATGCCGCTGCCGTGCTCAATTTCGTCGTTGCGTTCATCATCACCCGCACTGCCCCGTGGCCGTACAACTGCCGCCCACGTCCGTTCCCAAGTCGCAGGTGTACCGCAACTCGATGACATCGCCATCGCTGAGAGCGTATTGGCTAGAACCATAGTTCGGGTACCAACCGTTGACCTTGTACATCCAGCCCGACAGCGGCCCGACGTCGAACTCATAGATATGGCCGATGCCCTCGATATAGCGACTGCCGTACATGGGGTTGTACATCGATTCCATCGGGATGCCATACGCCTGGGTCGTGCGCGCGAGCACATCGTAAACCGTCTCGCCAGGTGTGTAATTCACGACAACCGGGGTGAGTATCCACCCGCTGGCGGGAACGTAGGGCTTCTTAGCTGAAGCAACGTTGCCCATGTTGTTCAGTACCGTCTTGACGTCGATGGACAAGGTAACGGTGTGTACCACTGCGGGCGGTGGAGGAGGTGGTGCCACGGGCGGTTGTGGCGTTGGCTGAGGTGGCTGGGCGGGCTGAGCGGGTTGGCTCCCGGAATCACTCCCTGAACCGCCGCCCGAATTGGACCCGCCGCTTGTTCCGCTGCCCGACCCACCACTCGTGCTGGTCGTACTCCCGCTGCCCGACGCGCCACCATTCCCAGTCCCACCTGAAGCAGTGCCGTTTGCTGCCGCTGTACCGGGATCACCCGAACTGCCCGCTGAACCAGCAGCAGTCAAACCATCCGACGCATTGCCGCTTGCGCCAGGGGCTGGGTCGCCCGTTCCCGACGCCCTCGCGGTTGCAACTCCCACACCGCTTGACGATGCCGCACCCGCCGGACTTGCCACCCCTGTCTGAGAAGGACCAGAACCCAGGGCTAATTCGCTGCCTGAACTCTGGCGTGGAATGAACACAATGGCGAGCGCCACAGCAACCACGACGACCAGGCCAGACAGGAGTGCCCTTGTCAGAGGTCGTTTGAGGAGCGCCGTGATCTTTTTCAGCATGGCTGACTCACTTGGCGGGGGGAGAGGGTGCGGGATGTCATCGGGCATTTCCTTTTATCAGACCACGGATCAGGAAGCGCTACCACAAGCAGGCTTTCGGACTCATCGCCAAGCGATTTACCGTTGCGGGTCAGTGCCGGGTTTCGACCGGCTTCCCCTGCTTGTGAAAGTGATTATTGAGTTTGTCGCGGCGTGTCATCACACGACCGCCCTATTGAATCTATCGGTAGCGCATGGGCAGAAGCAAGAATGAGCGAGCGGGCCGAGGAATGGGGCGCTTCGGCCCGCTACTCAGGCCTACCTACTTGGGAACCGCAGACTAAACAGCACTTGTCTCCACTCTCCTGCGGCGAGCCACACCGAGACCCACAGCACCACTTGCCAATAGCAGCAACGAGAGTTCGGCTAGTAGAGCGGAAGGACTTGCCGCAACCGCATAACCGCCGGTGTTGACCGCAACCGTATTGCCCGGCCCGGTGGGGCTGCCGGGCGTTGTGGGGCTGACCAAACTGACGTCAGTCATGTCGTACAAGTGACTCTGACCAACAAGTTCCCGATACGCAGACACCAAGGCGTACAAACCTTGCTCGGTCGACATGCCGTTCGCCGGGCCACCCGCATTGTGAGAAAACGCCGTTTGCCCGTTGTTCAAGTCGACACGGTAAGCGGCCAGCGCATCGTATACGATCAGTCCATTCTTGACGAACCTCGCATCATCGACCGGGATTCCCAGGCCATTGAGTGCGACCAGTACCTGCGCTGCAGACTCCGCACTCGGGTCACCGACGAAAGGACCGAACCCAGCAGCACGGAACCCACCATCAGGCAATTGCCAGTCTGACAAGGTGGAAAGCGCCCGGTCAATGGCGGCAGCGACATCAGGCTGGTCCTTGTAGGGCGCCAGTGCCTGCAAAGCCATGCCTGTGATATCGGGGTCTTCACCCGAGCCGCTCAAGGCCCAACCGCCACCTGGCAACTCTCTAGACAAGATGTCAGCAATGAGACTTGACCGCGTCGTCTGGTCGGACGAATCAACACAAGTGGCAACAGGATACTGTGCTGTGTCCAGCGCCAGGAGCGCCCATACCGCCCCATTGATTCCCTGGAGGGTGACCTTCGATTGGCAGCCCAAAGGTGCAGTCAGGTCGTAGCCGGCGACGTTTCGGGCGTCCACACCGAGGGCGGTCACCGCGAGGATGACACGAGAGTATTCGGTGTATCGGTTCGTGCTCAGGACTCCGTCGGTCTCGACCAAGTGCTGCTCCAAGGATTCCAGGTAAAGTGCCTTGTCAGCCTCAGATAGGAATCCGCCGCGTGCCAGCCCCATGACGACCCACTCGGCGCCAAATGCAGGGCCGCCACCTACGGTCAGCGCGTTATTCTCGTAGGCGGCGACCCTCTCCAACAAAGACATGACGTCGTCAGAAGACGGTGGGGTTCCAGGCAGTTCCGGCTCAGGGGTCCCAGATCCGGGATCTCCAGGCTCAGGCGACTGACTGGTCAACTGTGCCAGCGCTGCATCAACTCCGGCCTGACTGGACTCGATATCAGACAAGACAGCGATGGCATTGTCGTATGCGTCCTGCATGCCGGACTGGGCCAACTGCGCGGCCTTGTCCGCCGCCGAATTGATGGCAGCGACCGCCTTGGTGAGGGCATCCTTGTTAGCCTGGGTAATGAGGTTGGGAGACCACGCACCCTCCACGCCCAAGTCAGAGCCGTAATCGGTCACGGAGAACATGAGCCGGACGACATCGCCTGCCTGTACCTCGTAGTCGGACATTCCCACTTGTCCCATCTCATTGTTGGCCACCCACATCCAGCCGGACATGAAGAAGTAATCACCCTGGCCGAGCCAGTCAGGGGACGCGCGCCCTTCGACGTCCTCATCCCAATAGTCCTCAATGCGCTCTGTGATGTAGTCAGGGATGTCGGCGGTCGCGGAACCGGCATCGTCTTTCAGCGCGACGAGGTAGAAGTTCGACGCGACACTGCCGATGTTTGTGTATTGAATACCTTCCGAGGTAAGGGTCTGCGCGAGCATTTGCGCCGCAGTCAGGCCCGAGGTTACCGGCACCTCGACGGGCTCAAGAACGTACCCCTGCCCGAGGGTGAAACGCTCGATACTGAGATATGCGACATTGTCTGCTGCATTTGCTGGCGTGATACTGATGCCGAGGCTGAGCAAGATACCGAGCACGAGTGCCAGTGTCCTTCCCCGTGGACGACTTGTTTGTGGTTGTTCCATGTTATGGCTCCTTGTTGGCGGTGGTTGCGCTGCCATCCACGGAGCATCCACCCTGGGACACTGCCAACAAAAAAGGCAACCTGGAACTCAATAGTTCCTGGTTGCCAACCCCTAGAAAACAAGAATGCTCTCTAGATAGCGACCCAGAGAGCATGCGTCAATTCCTTGACTTACGCCCCGCAGACCCCGACGGTTGGAAACGCTGCTGCAAGAGGGCATTCGGACTTATCGCTGATGCGATCTACCGTTGCGGGTCAGTTCCGGATTTTGACCGGATTCCCCCGCCTGCAGAGATATTCAGTTATCGCCGCCCCTCCGAGAAGGTGACAGCACGGCCAATCTAGCGGTACCAACGGTGTGTCTCCAAATCGTTGTCTCCATCAACTCAAGAAAGGCTGTGCATAACCCGCATTGGGAAGTGAATCCCGCTTAGTGTGAATCGAGCGGCACAGCTTGTGAGTCGTGATAGTATCACTATTGGTACTGGAGAGATGATGCGAAGAGATCAACTCCTGGCACAAGAGGAGCAGGAATGAACGTCGCCGACCATTACACCTACCGCGTCCACTGGTCCGCCGAAGATGACGCCTACGTCGGGACTGTCGCCGAAATGCCATCTCTATCCTGGATTGCAGACGACCAAGACGACGCCTTTGTTGGCATCCGCACGCTGTGCGTCGAGGCGGTCGACGACATGCTGGCGGATGGCGAAACCCCACCCGCGCCACTCGCCGACCGGGAGTACTCTGGCAAGTTCGTTGTCCGCGTGCCACCAGAAGCCCACCGCCTCTTGGTCATCGAAGCGGCCGAACAGAACGTCTCCCTGAACCGCCTCGCAGTGTCCCGACTCGTCCGCGCATAAGGTGTCGCTAGCTTCATCTCCACCGCCTGAATTCTGCTCAGCCCTCTCGCCCTGCAAAGAACCCAAACATAGGCAAAGTACGCGCGGATAGCTGGAAAATGGGCAGTGTGTGGAATAATGGACGAAGAAGTGAATCCGCAAGCCAGTGGAACTCACAGCACATGAAGTTAACCGCGACCTTATGGACCGCGCGGAGCAGATTGTGCATTGTCAGACTTGAGTCAGCGGTCAGCCCGCTGTGGCACCATCGCACTTGCGGTGAGTAAGGAGCAGATATGCTCGACGAGAACAATACTAATTCAACTAGTGAACCCGTGGAACCCAACGCGCCAAAGACCCGCCGTTCCACGCGAGCACCCGGAACATCCAAGGCCACCAAGGCTGCGGCAAGCGCGGAGGCCGCATCCCCCACCTTGCCGCTGACCACCGATGGGGCGCCTGCCACGCGCACTCGGCGTACACGAAAGGTCGCGTCCCCCACCGCAGACGGCGACGCTCCCACCCAAAGCGACCAGGCCGTACTTCCCACTGCCGCCGAATCCGGAACCGATTCCGCGCCGAAGACTGCTCGCTCGCCACGCAAGCGTACGACCAAAGCGGCCGCTACCGAATCCGCCGCCGCACCCGAGTCCGAGCCTTCTTCCGAGCCGACTCACCCCTCAGTCACAGACTTGGAATCCCATTCGGAGACACACAGTTTTGCACCCAAAGGCAGGGGAGGCCGCAAGCGTACCCGCACATCAGATGCCGAATCTGGCGAGGAAACACGCTCCGAGTCTCCCAGCGCGACAGGTGACGCCGAGGTGCAGGTCGAGGAGTTCGTATTCGCTCCCGCGCCCGCCGGTACCGACGACCCCATTGCTGAAGCCCTCAACGAATTGGGCCGCACTCGACGCAGCCGCAACCGCCGCCCAGTCTCTGACTCTGGCACCGCCGCATCGGAAGATGTTCTCCACGACCTGGACTTGCAAGACCTGGCCCAGGCCATCGCGTCTGACGAGTCAGAACCAGCCGGAGATGAAGATGGGGACGACACTCCTCGCCGCCGTCGCCGCCGCCGTGGTGGCCGCAATCGCCGCCGCACGGGTCGTGACTTCCAGGAGCGCGAGGACGAGGAAGACGAAGAAGTAAGCGAAGCCGCCGACGAGAACCAGGGCGAAGCCCCGGAAGAATCCGATGGCGAAACTGAGGATGATGGAGCAACCCATCGTCGCCGTCGTCGCCGCCGCCGTGGCGAGGAAGTCGACGACGAGACTGCTGCCGACGCTGAAGTTGTCGTCAAGGTCCGCGAACCTCGGTCAACACAGAAACCGGCAAGGGGTGGCCAGGATGTGACCGGCATAGACGGGTCCACTCGTCTCGAGGCCAAGAAACAGCGCCGCCGCGAAGGTCGGGCTGCGTCACGCCGCCGTGCGCCGATCCTGTCAGAGGCCGAGTTCCTGACCCGCCGCGAGTCAGTTGAACGCAAAATGCTCATTCGCCAGAAAGAGGAGTACTCCCAGATTGCCGTGGTCGAAGACGGGGTGCTCGTGGAGCATTACGTCGACCGCGCGTCGGCTACCTCACTCATCGGCAACATTTACCTGGGCAAGATTCAGAACGTCCTGCCTGGCATGGAGGCCGCCTTCATCGACATCGGGCGCGGACGCAACGCCGTGTTGTACGCCGGTGAGGTCGATTGGGATTCCTTCGGTGAGGCCGGTGCGAATCGCAAGATTGAAGAAGTATTCTCTGCTGGGCAGTTGACTCTCGTCCAGGTCAGCAAGGACCCGGTGGGCGCCAAGGGCGCACGCCTTACCTCTCATATTTCCATCCCTGGAAGGTACGTCGTTTACGCTCCTCAGGGCCATATTTCCGGAATCTCGCGGAAGCTGAGCGAAATCGAACGCAACCGCCTGAAGTCCATCCTCGACTCCCTTGTCGGCGAGAAAGCTTCTGTTGTCATCCGTACAGCCGCTGAAGGCGCGTCGGAAGAGGAGTTGGTGCATGACATCAACAGACTCAAAGCTCAGTGGGAGGTCATCGAGAAGAAGACCTCTACAGGCAAGCAGTCGCCACAGCTGCTTTACGCCGAGCCTGATCTGACAATGAGAATTGTGCGCGACCTGTTCACCGAGGATTTCACGTCTTTGGTCGTGGACGGCAACGGCGGAATGGAAGACTCCTACGAAGTTGTCGAGGCGTACGTCCAGCACGTCGCTCCCCACCTCGCCGACCGTATCGTCAAATGGGACCGCGCGACACAAGGCGACCTGTTCGCAAATTACCGTATCGACGAACAAATCGCCAAGGCGTTGGACAACAAGGTGCATTTGCCCTCTGGTGGCTCGCTGGTCATTGATCGCACAGAAGCCATGACGGTCATCGATGTCAACACCGGCAAGTTCACCGGCTCGGGCGGTAACTTGGAAGCCACCGTCACCGCCAACAACCTGGAGGCAGCCGAGGAGATCGTGCGCCAACTGCGCTTGCGCGACATCGGCGGCATCATCATCGTGGATTTCATCGACATGGTGCTTGCAACCAATAGAGAACTGTTGTTGCGCCGCCTCATTGAGTGCCTGGCGAGGGATCGCACGCGGCATCAAGTCTCAGAGGTCACCTCTTTGGGGCTGGTCCAACTGACCCGCAAGAAGGTGGGCACTGGTTTGGCCGAGGCGTTCACCAAGGTGTGCGAGACCTGCGGCGGCGAAGGCCATATCAGGTACGAGGAGCCGGTCGACACCCAAGCTCCCGCTGATGGTGGCGAGCGTCACGCCCGTACGAGTGCCCCCAGGACCCGCCGCAAGAACTGATTGGGCAGCACAGGTCCAGTCAGGAGAGTTTGCGTATCACTGGCGTGACTGGGCCGCTTTGGCCACGCCACGAGGGAAGTTCTGATAAATGCATCCCGTCATGCTGCGCGAAGTCGCAGCATCCATCTGACAAGCGTAGATTCTGTTCGGCGCTATCGCGCCTGCAACAAGATGCTCAATCGCCTCGGGCACGAAGCAAGCTTCGAGTCTCTCAGCTCAATCGCTTGTGCGACTTCGCGCAGAATGACAGTCGGACTGGTCCATTAATCAGCCTGCAAGTGTTTCTTGCACTTCTTGGGGCGTCACCTCTTCCAGACGGGCGTGGTGCCAATGCGGGGTGCGGTCTTTGTCGAGCAACTGGGCACGTACACCTTCGATGAAGTCTGAACCGATACCGATTGTCCTTGCCAGAGCGGAATCTCGGGCGAATACTGCATCCAGATTGGGTAATGTTTCGGCTTGCCTCACTGCTGCGAGAGTGACAGCGACGGACAGGGGTGCCTTCTCGCGGATGGTGACGGCTGTGGCCTGGGCACGTTCGTTGGGGTGCGATTCCAGACGGCTGACGATGTCCAGCGCGTTGTCACCCGTGAAGCACTGGGCGATCCACTCGGAATCATGGGCTAGTTGGGAGTTCAAAGCGTAGGCGGAATCCTTTCCGACATGGGCAAACACTTCGCCAGGTACGTGGATTGTGGACTCTGCGACTTTCGCGCAGGGTGACGGGGCAGAATGGCTCTCGGGGTTGGCCAGCGCTTCCCTGGGGGCGGAGCTCGCACCCTCGCCGGTCGTCTCCATGACTTCGTCCACGACCCCGGCGTACAAGGCTGAGGCGGCGTCGATGGTGGTGCCGGTCATGCCCATGTACACCCCGAGGTTTCCGGGGATCCGCGACAGTTCGTATGTCGTCCCGACATCCGGCCAAAGGCCGATACCGACCTCAGGCATTGCCCATTGCAGGTCGGTGCTGGCCACCCGACGCGAGGCCCGCATGGCCAATCCAACTCCCCCGCCCATCGTGACGCCGTGGAGGTGAGCCGTCAGTGGAAGGGGTGAATGTGCGAGAAGGGCGTCCAAGCGATACTCGTCGTCGAGAAATCCCACACCCAGCGCGGGGTCCTCGACCACCAGATTGCGCATCTGCCGGATATCCGCCCCGGCACAGTACCCACGCGAACCCTCGCCGCTCAGGTCCAGCGATATGACCTCGTCCGACTCAAGCCACGCAGTCACCTGAGATTCGATGGCGTAGAACATGGCTTGCGACAGGGCGTTGATGGCGCGTGGCCGGTTCAGGTGAATGTACCCGATGCCGTCCCTTACCCAGAATTGCACCTCAGTATCCATTGCCGCTAAGCCCTTCTCTTGTCCGTATTCTTCGACAGAATCCCTTGTCCTAGGCCTTTTCCGTCTTCGCCGCCTGGCCCGACTCTTGTTTGCCACCCTTGCCCGACTTGCTCGGTTTCGGTGTCTTGGCGCCCCAGTCGTCGGGAAGCCAGGCGGGATCCACCTCGGCGGCCAGTGCGGCGATACGAGCCTTCACCCGGGCTCGGTCACCCTTGGGCGCGTCGGGACCGAGTTCGTACAACTCCACCCTGACCCGCGTCAGTTCGTCGGCGAACGTGGGAGCACCACCTACTTCTTCGGCTGCCCGCATCCACCCATAGTCACGATTGATCTTGAGCAACTCCGGCTCGACCGTTAGCGCACCATGTACATCCACGCGCGGCTCAATGACAACTGCACCTGCCGTGCGAGCCCAGGCGACTTCGTCACGGTTGGACTCATCCATGAGAATGGAGATTGTGCGCATCATGGTGGAGACCATGTCCTTGGCCGAGTAATCCTCCCAGGGAACTCCTGGTGGGCTAGCCACAACGACATAGGGTTTCGTCACGCCTAGCTTAGCAACGGCCATTTCGACAGGGATGTTTTCGCGGGTGCCGCCATCGACGTACACCTCGCCGCCCAGCTTGACCGGCCTAAACACACCAGGAATCGCGCACGACGCCCAGAGGCCCAAGCTGAGGTCATGCACCTGGTCTGACAAAGGAACATCATTCGCATCGACAATGATCCCGTCTTGACGCATGAAGTGCAGGTCGCCGGAATTGAGACCGACGAACGCCATGCGCAACTCGACCCCTGATTCGCTCACTGCCTTCTTGTCCCATCCAGATTCGAAGAGCAAGCGGTAAATCAGTGAGCCAGGCCGATAGGCCGAAGCCGCACGCTCCGCCCCTCTCACGGTTGCCGCGATACCTGCCCCCGCCCGACCAATCTTGGGCAAGACACTAATGGCTTGCCAGAGCATAGAAACAGAGAAATCTGAGTCTGTCGAAGGGTCGTATTTCATGGCCTCTTTGACCGCTACTTCCGGGTCGTCGGCATCGGCCTCGACAGCAGTTGGTTCCGGGACCCGCTCGGGCAGGACCTCCGCGATTTCCTCCCACTGGGCTTTGAGGCGAGTAAACCACGCTTGTTCGGCGAACATGTCTGAGGAATCCTTCATGCCCAACCAGTACGTCTCCAGGAGCTTGAGTTGTTCTTCCTGCTTGTCAGGCTCCGATTCCTGCGCCAGCATGGACCCGATGATGGAGCCCGCTGAAGTGCCGGCAATCTTGGTGGGCGCGACGAGTTTGTTGGCATAGAGGTATCTCAGTGCGCCGATTTGGAAGGACGCGCGCGCCCCGCCACCGGAGAGCACGAGCCCCTCGACTTCCGCCTGGGGTCCGATGTTGCGTAGGTGCGCCAAGGCGAGCAACCTGTCGAACCATCCGTTCTTTGCCATAGTCTCAAGTTTACGACTGAAATGATCCACGTCTTCTCCTGGTGGCCAAGCGTTTCGGGCTCCTAGGACACAAGGGTGGCCGTGGCGTTATTCTTAGTTGCGTCACTAGCTGGAGAAAGCACGATGCCGCGAGAAGTAACCACTGAGTGAAGGAGGCCGCATGTCCGATAACCAGCACTGGCCTGCATTCGGTGGCACCGGTGCAGGCAGGCCCCTCTCGTTACCACAACTAACAACGCCTCCCGGTCAATTCCAACCAATCTCTCCACCGGGTTCTCGGTCTGCGCATCGCTGGACGGTCATTCTCGCCGCCTCTCTGATTGCCTTAGTACTCTTGACGTCCGCGGCCTTCCCTCTCCTTGCACGGGCCTACGCGGCCAGCTCCATCACCGCCAGTCTCGTCAGCCCAACCCAAACCCAGGGCACATCTCCATCACAGACCGGTTCGGGAACCTCGTCGGACGCTCCCCGGAGCCAAGCCTTGGGCATCCGTTCGCTCCCGCTCCTGAGCGATGCTGCTGTTGCCGCCTGGAGCGACGACCCCTCGACTGCGCTTGAGATGTCGGGGATGAGGGTGTTCGGCGATCAGTGGAATGAGGCAATTTCGACGGCTGACTACTGGAGAAAGACAAGTCCTTACAGTTCGGACCCCGTGGGGCCGGGCTTGGGTATGTACCCATTCGACTACGGACCCGTGACGGCATACGCCCAATATGCCGTTATCCAAGGATCTGAGGAAGATGCGCTTGACCTAGTCGGACTGCTGATGCTGACTGCCGCCACCGCTCATTATGACAGCTCATATGATCACTGGAACGAGAACTCATGGGACTCCAAGCCCGCGACCTCCATGGGCGGACGAGCGATTCTGGCTTTGTCGCTGGCGGACGCGGCGGCCAAACAGTTCGACACATGCGACGCCCATCTGGCCAAGGCGCATGCCCTGTCGCTCCTGCAATTGGGTCCCTCCGCTTGGGGGGAAGACCTTGGAGAAGCATTCGATACCGCCGTCAGCGCCTGCCCGGCCGATCCGACGGCGAGTGTCTTGCAAGCGATGTTTGAGATAAAGGCAGGTTCTTCAACATGTGGAGATTCCCCCTCATGGAAAGCCTTTGCGTCACCCGACTCTTGGTCGAAACTCGCTGACGACACAGCTTTCCTAGTGGCCCAATGGCCCAACGTCGCCGCTGTCCATGTCGTCGCTGGTGACACGTACCGAGTCTTGGCCGAGGTGGCTACCCCATTCTCCGCCCGGCATTACCGAGAACTGGCGACTGTCGAATACCAACATGCTATGGCCCTGTCGCCAGACCCGTCGATAGGGATTAGTCTCGCTGCCAACCTGCTGGAAGTCGGCAGGGTTGAGACCGCTCGAGAGGTCATCGACACGGTTGCCGCAGCAGCACCCGATGCGCCCGGTGTCCACTTGGCTCTGGCCCGAGTGGCCGCTTTTGAAGGTAATTTCGCGGCCGCGAGTCAGGAAGCCAGTCTGAGCACCCAAGACCTGGACCTGCCCCGCGATCCCGTGCTGGTGCCCTCGCTGGTTCCTGTGACAGTGCCGGGCAATCCGGTCACGGTGACGATGCTCGGTGGGAGTTGGTGTGCCGGCGGTTCGAGTGTAGAAGACCTAGGGTTCGTGCCAACGTGGAGACCGACCATAACAATGACCTTTCTCATGCCTGCCTACTTCCGCGGTGAAGAGAACGTGGAGAAGGTCGACTTTGCGGAAGAGGAGAGGGAGGATTTTGCGCTCTTGGTAACCACGGTTGCCGGCGCTCCATCGGACCTCCAGGACAAGGTGCAGAACTTGCTGCGCCGATTTGGCCGTCTTGAGGAGGCGGCCACAGTCGTTACCCAGTGGACGGCTGCTCAACCTACCAGTGGACTCGCCTGGGAACGCTTGGGCGAGATCTACTTCCTGCAAGAACGATGGGCTGAGTCGCTGGATGCTTCTGTCAAAGCAACGGGCATTTATGACCGGACAGGCGCTGCGAAGGACTCCTACAACCCCAAAGTGAACCGCTGCGACCGTGGGGACTTCACTGGCCCTGGTTGGGTGGAACTTCGTGAAGCGGCGACAGCCCGAAAGATGGGCGAGTATAGGCAAGCCCTAGCCGCTTTGGGTCATGCAACAACCAACATGCCCGTTCAGTGCGAATCTTCTGGCCTTGACGGCCGACTGTATCTGCCTTTGGAGCATGGCCAATTGGCCTACTTACAAGAAGACTACGAATCCGCCCTTCACTTCATGACCGAAGCCAGTGAACAACAGGTTGGTGAACGGGGTGCGGCCGAACAGGGTGCCAGTTTGTCCGCCTTCGCTCTTGGGCGATACGAAGAGGCTCTGAGCTGGGCCCAGCAGGCACTGATCATCGATCCGTACAATCCCCTCTATCAAGAAGCTGTGGCAGATGCCCAGCGCGCCTTGGGGCAAGACTCTCCCCCTTCCAGTCAGGATGAAAGCACCGGCCCGACAAGAACAGTTGACCCGAACGGATCCACGGCTGCAGGACCAGCAACAACCGAAGAACCCAGCACCCGAGCCGACCTCATCGCCATCTATCAAGCGTCGCTGGATCTGGATCCAACCCTGTTCTCGTCATGGAACAACATGGGTGTACTCCTCGCCCAAGAAGGGGAAGTAGGCCAAGCGAAGGAGGCTTTTGAGCAGGCCATCGCCGTCATGCCCGATTATGCCTGGGCCTGGCACAATCTTGGTGTGGTTGAGGCTGGCCAGTTCGGGCTTACTCACTTCTTGAGATCACAAGGCGCGCTCGGAATTGCCAATAACCTCAACACTTCCTTCAAGAACGCTGACCCAGTCCTCACCTTCGACGATAACGTCTATCAGTCGGGACTCGATGTGTCGAAAGCCATTCCGCCCGACTGGCGCCTCGCCAACACTGTTCGCACGACCCCTAGCCTGCTGACTATTGGGTTGGTCATCATCATTGTCCTGCGCGTTGCCTGGGACCTCGGCAAGGACTGGATCGCTGGTACGGGAGCCGCGAAGGCCATGAGTAGCCTCCGAACCAGTCGCCACTGGCCGCGCTGGCTCACCGGTCGTATCCACCCCATGATGACTGCACTCGTCAGCCTTGCCGCCCTCGTGTGGCTGACGGGGCCAGCCGGACTAGGGGAAACCATCGCCGTAGTCGCCTCGGCCGGAGCCCTCCTTGGACTCCACACTGTCATCCCCCACATCCTGAGCGACACTCCGGCCTCCGATCACACCAGTAGTCTGCCAGCTTCAGTGGTAACCGCTGTGCTCGCTCCTTTTGGCCTTGGTTTTGCCCCGCCCGCACCGCTAGCGGGAGTCAACGACCAAGCGCCCACCAAAGTGCGCTGGGCCGGGCCGATCAGCCTTGCGGCGATGAGCGTTGTCTTCGCCGGATTGGCCATCGCCACTGGAGTGCCCATCACCAGAGCGCTCGCCATGGGAGCCCTCCTCGTGCTCTCCTCTGCGCTCGTCCCGGTCCACCCTCTCGACGGCTCACGCATTGACCTCGGCCGCTGGGCCGACCTCGCCGTCACTCTTGCCCTCGCTGGAGGCACCATCCTCATTGCCCTCGCCGTTATCTAGGAGCCGGGAAGGTAGTAGCACGTTTCAAGAGTTCGAGAGGCGGAAGACCGGTCTATTCTCTTGAGATATCTCTACTTTTTTACTGCATTGCCAGGGACTATGAAGCCCGCAGGCCAGGTGGTCGCGTCAGTGTACGTCGCACCGGCAAGGTCCGCACCCATGAGACTCGCGCCCGAGAAGTTCACTCCGTCAAGGGTCGCGCCACGCATGTCCGCCCCGGCCAAGTTCGCCCCCTGGAAGGAACTGCCGGTTAGGTCGGCGCCTCGCAAGTCGACCCCCACGAATGTCGCGCCATTCGCTATGACTATGTCAAGGGTCGCGCCACGCATGTCCGCGTCAGTGAAGTCGGACGCGGAGAGAACGGCTTCAGTAAGGGTGGCGTTGCGTATGTCGGCGCCCTGGAAGTTTGCCGCTGTCAGCGTCATATTCGACATGTCTGTGTTGCGCAAATCCATGTACGAATAGTCCCCGCCAGGTTCGAGCCAGCCGTTGCCAGGAACGGGCCAGGGCTCCGCAGGAATCGGAACTGGGTCGTATTCGAACGTATTGCTGACCGACCTGGTCATGCCCAGCCACGCGAAGACCCCGATGATGAGTAATGGCGCCGCCACCACGGCAGCGATGACCGCAGCGACAAGTCGATTCCTCTTCTTGGAGGGCTTCGGCGACACAGGCTGGATAGCCTCCCGACTAACCTCGACGGTTCCATAGGGCGTCTGATACGGCTGTACATTGCTGGGTGCGGCAGGGTCTTGGTACAGCGGGAACGGTTCGGGTTGCGCGGGTGCCGAAGGTACGTAGGGCTGAAACCCCTCTTGTGGCTGTTGCGGCGTCGTCATCGGCCCTCCTCACTCGAAGTCCATTGTCCCATGCGACTGCTCGCTCGCGAGTTCCACTCCACCCTGAAGCATCCCTGGTTCTTGCGCCGCACCTACTCGGCGAGGAAGCGCGCCTCGACCTGGGTCTCGGTTTCGATGTCCTCCGGTGTCAGGTCGTATCCCGCCCCGGTGTCACCCATGCCAACACCCGCCTTCGCCAGGCCTCGCGGCATCATGCCCCTGTCACGCGCGGCGTACTGTGCATCCTCGTCACGGCCAAGTAATCCGGGGTCGGCCAACGACTGCACGGACACGATGGTCAGGTCCGCCGCTTTGGCGAAGATATCAGCCCGAGCCTGGGCGTCCCTTACCGCTTCTGCGCCCAGGATACTACGCACAATGTCACGAGCCTCTGCTGAGAGCGCCCACTCGACATAGCTCAGCTGGACCACATCGGACACAACATCGAACAAGAACCGACTCATGACGGCGAAATCGGCGAAGGTGAGCCTCACGGACACCGACTCGGTGAACATCTGTCCGCTCTTGTCCTTCCAAGACCTCTGCGAAGCCTGGGCCACACTCGTCTCAACCAAGGCACCCTCGTTTTCCTTGGCCAGAGTCTTGGTCGCCGCCACCAGTTCAGTCACTGCTGCCGCGACTTCGGTATGGATACGCGCCCGATCTCGCCCCCTCTTGTTGACATCCAGATGAATGATGGCTCGGTCAGGCGCTCGCAGGTCGCGGGCCTGGCCCCGTACGATGATTTCCGTCGACATGACGACAGCCTATCTCTTGCCGCTGTGCCCCGTCCCACTACTTACCCCAAGGCGAGCGTCACAGCGATGAACACCATGACGGCGGCAATGAGCACATCCAGTACACGCCAGGCGAGCGGTTTGGCGAACAGGGGCGCCAGCAGGCGGGCGCCATACCCAAGACCGAAGAACCACAGGACCGAGGCGGTCACGGCACCAGCGGCGAACCACCAGCGCAGTGTCGGGCCGTGGGTGTTGGCGATGGAGCCGAGAAGCATGACAGTGTCGAGGTACACGTGCGGGTTGAGGTACGTGAAAGCGGCTGCCTGGGCCAAAGCGGCCCCCAGCCCCAGTCTCGTTCCGGCACTGGAATCGACATCCATGGCCTTTGGTTTCATTGCTCGTTTCAAAGCGAACACGGCGTAGGCAAGGAGAAATACGACCCCGGCCCAACGCATGATGTCCAAGGCGATGGGTGCCCGCTCGACCAGTGCGCCGAGGCCAACGATACCCAAGGTGATGAGAACCGCATCAGACAAAGCGCACAACAAACAAATAGCAAAGATGTGTTCTCGGCGTATTCCTTGGCGCAAGACGAAGGCGTTCTGTGCCCCGATGGCGACAATCAGAGAGAAGCCGGACCCCAATCCGGCCAGGGCGGCGGTCAGCATGGAGTTCTCCCAACAAGGGGCCAACTCACGCCCATTCCGTTTCCTCTCTCCTCTCCCAGACGAGTTCGTCTGTGGAGATTGGCTGATTGTCGACCACCTAGTCTGTCATCCTGCGCGAAGTCGCAGGATCTATGCTTGTCAGATGGATTCTGCGACTTCGCGCAGAATGACACGACAAGACAACCCGCGTCTTCTTGGCCTCCTCCTTCATCTCCCAGTAATTATCACACTTACTGTGTTGACAAGCGCCTGGTGTCATGGGACGACCTTCGCACTACAACGTCTTGTAATGCCCGGTCATGAACGATAGTATCGTCGCATGACGATACATACTGAGGTGGTCATCCCTCGCGGTGCCGAGGCGTTGTTCCGCTCATTGTCCGATCCTTCGCGACTGGCCATCATCACCTGCCTGGTCCATGGGGAACACCGGGTGACCGACCTGATGAGCGAAGTTGGGTTGTCGCAATCCACCGTCTCGGAGCACGTCTCGTGCCTGAAGGACTGCGGGCTGGTCCAGGGTCGGCACGAGGGTCGGCAGATCTTCTACTCACTGGCCCACGAGGAGGTTCTCACACTCTTGGACGCAGCCTCGAATGTACTTGCGGCTACGGGATATGCCGTGGACGAGTGCCCAACCTATGGCAGAACAGCCCGAGTGGCGGCCCGTCGAGAGGGTGCATGATGACTGCCCAACTCAGCGACGAGCGTCGCGCTGTCCTGCACCGGCGCGTCAAGCTCATCGTCGCGTTCACCATTACGTACAACGTCGTCGAAGCCGTTGTGTCGCTGCTGGCTGGTACGTGGGCGTCATCGGCGGCGCTCATCGGCTTCGGGCTCGATTCGACTATTGAGGTTGCCTCAGCAGTGGCGGTTGCCTGGCAGTTCAGTCGCAAGACCCCCGAACGGTGGGAACGGGCCACAGTCAGAGCCATTGCTCTTGCGTTCTTCGCGCTTGCGGCGTACGTCACAGTTCGGACGATACTGACCCTGACCGGGTCGGGCGAGGTCGATCACTCTCCGTTGGGCATCGCCATTACCCTTGCTTCCATCCTCATCATGCCGACCCTAGCGGCCATCGAAATCCGCACTGGCAAGGAGTTAGGCTCCAAGTCCGTACAAGCCGACGCCAAACAACTGCTGCTTTGCGTCTACCTGTCGGGGGCCGTGCTGCTCGGTCTGGCGCTGAACTCGTTGTTCGGTTGGTGGTGGGCCGATTCGGTTGCCGCCCTGGTGGTCGTCGTCTTGGCTGTACGGGAAGGTATCGAAGCCTGGGGTGGCGAAGTCGAGTCCCCGTTCGAGGTATTGGAGGACTTGGAGGACTTGGAGGACGAGCGAGTGCCCGACGAGTCTTGCGACTCTCCGACTTTCGCACAGAATGCCGACATCGACTAGGGAAGTGCTGATCAATGGCTTACTGTCCGCCGGGTCTAGGGCGTTGCGGCCTGCCCTGAGCGTCTGCCTTGGCGAACTTTGGCCACTTCCGGCAGTTCTGACAAGTGGGTCGCGTTCTTGGACCAAAGTTGGCCCAAAACAAGCCTCGGAATGGGCGAACTTTGAGCCTACTTCGACCCCGACCACCGGAACCGTCCGGTTAAGGCCAAAGTTGGACGACATTGGGGAAACCGGTCGCCAGGTCGCCTGTCAGAAGGACTGAGCCGCAGGACCCCGCGCCCGATGACAGAGGCACAACGACGACGCCGACTAGTCGGACTTCTCCCGACTAAGGCGATTCGCGTCGGACTCGGCCCTTACCAACGGGGCTTGCGGCGTTCTTCGTAACGCGGCTTCTTGCCGCTTGCCCCTGGTCTGATTGTGCGGGAGTACGGGCGGGACTGGGAACGGGTGTCGCCGGTGTTTTCGACGTACGGGCGGATGCGCAGTTCTCGACCGTCAATTTGCGCCTGGCTGATCGCGCGCAACTCGTCGCGGCCCAGCGGGGTCTTCATGTCGACGACGGTGTAACGGCCGTGGATTTCGATGCGGCCCACTGATGCGGGCGCGGCGCCATGGTCGGCCATGATGTCCACGATGGT
>JAISJO010000084.1 GCA_031261485.1 Propionibacteriaceae bacterium
CCCGCCGAAGCCTACGCCCTCCTCCTCGGCATCCCCATCACCATCGGTGGACGACCCGCCAAACTCCCCGATACACTCATCCCGTTAGCACAACGTTGCGTTGACCCCTAGAATCCGCCTTGCCTTCATGTACGAATTGGTTCATACGCCGTTCTGGGTGGGCAATGATCGCGCAATGATTCGGGTCGTAGCGCAGCGCTGTTCATCTATTCCCCGCTTGGAGCGACTCAATCGCCCAGGTCCGTGAACTCATAAATGGCGCCTCAAGGCACCGTGACAAACGAGCCACCGTGGACTCTGAGTAAGTAGTGTAGGAATGATGTATGATGAAAGAAAGGAGGCAAGATGACTGGTGTAGCAGTCTTATCATCACGGGGGCAGTTTGTCATTCCCGCAGAGATTCGGCAGGCGGCAGGAATCAGTCCGGGGGATCGTCTCTTGGTCGACTATGACGAGGCCACCGGGCAGATTCAGGTGAGCAAGAAGGAGTCTATGAGGGAGATGTCTGATCGCTTGTCTCGCCTTATCAAGCCGGGAATACCGCCGCTGGAGGATATTCACGGCTTCTATGACACTCGTCCGCCGAGGTTGTGATGGAAGCCTCAATCGACACGAACGTGCTGGCCCGGTTTGCTCTGAAAGACATCCCGGATCAGTTTGATGCTGCTTTGGCGCTTCTGGATAGTCCCACCGATCACTTCGTTGTGGCCGATGCAGTCTTTATCGAACTGGCGTATGTGTTGGAACGCCATTACAACCTCGGAAGAGGTGATGTGTGCGAGTTCATTCGCTCCCTTTTGACTATCGACTCGCTGGTTGCGAACTCCGCCGTCATCATTGCTACTTGCCTCGCCTATGAGGCGCATCCCCGACTGTCTTTCGCCGACTGCTATCTGGCCGAGCATGCCCAATTCATGCAGGTCACCCCGCTGTTCACTTTCGACAAGAAACTCGCCACTCAACACCCGGCAACCCAACTTGTGCCCCCTGCAGGACACTCCAAGAAAGGCTGACTGACAGGACTTCGACATCCCCACCTGCGGTAGAGTTTCACCCATGTCTGTCGCCGTTCGTGTCATCCCTTGCCTGGATGTGGATGCGGGCCGTGTCGTCAAGGGGGTCAATTTCCGGGATCTGAGGGACGCGGGCGACCCGGTGGAGTTGGCGGCCCAGTATTACCGTGAAGGGGCTGACGAGGTCACGTTCTTGGACATTTCGGCCTCTGTCGAAGCCCGCGCCACGACGTACGACGTTGTCAGACGCACAGCCGAGACCGTTTTCATCCCGCTCACTGTGGGCGGAGGGGTGCGATCCGTGGAGGATGTCGACACCCTCTTGCGCTCAGGGGCGGACAAGGTGGGGGTCAACACCGCCGCCATCGCCGACCCCGATGTCATCGACCGCATCGTGGAGCGCTTCGGTAATCAGGTTCTCGTCCTCAGCGTCGATGCTCGCCGGGAACCCGACCAACCTTCTGGCTTCGGAGTCACCACTCATGGGGGCAGGCGCTCGGCTGGTCTGGACGCGCTCGCGTGGGTGCGTGAGGCGGCCCAGCGAGGAGTGGGGGAGATTCTGCTCAACTCGATGGACGCGGACGGAACTGAGGACGGCTTCGACATTGAGATGATTCGCGCAGTTCGTGCCATTGTTGATTTGCCGCTCATCGCCTCTGGTGGCGCGGGGAAGGTACAAGATTTCGTCGAGGCTGCATGTGCGGGGGCTGACGCAGTATTGGCGGCCTCTGTGTTTCACTTTGGCCAATTGAGTATCGCCCAAGTCAAGGACGCCCTTGCTGAGGCCGGTTTTGTCGTACGAAAGGAAAGAGTATGAGGGTATGGTTGCCCTACGATTCGGTCGAGGAGGCGCGTCGTCGCCTTGGGCCTTTGCCAAGCAATCTCGAGATTGGCACTCTGACCAACAATCTGTTTCCGCCCACAGGCGAAGACGAAGTGGAATTGCTCGCTTTCCCCAACTATGCCGTCAAAGAGATGCTTGACCAGGCCGAGACGACCTCCATGCCGAAGCTGAAGTGGGTGCAGTTGGCGTCAGCGGGTTACGAGTACATCATTGATGATGTTCCGCTGCACATTGGCCTGTGCAATGCGGCGGGCGTGCATGACGCGGGAACAGCGGAACTTGCCGTCGGTTTGGCTCTGACCGCCCTTCGCGGCATCGACACGTACGCCGTGGACCGACTGTCTTCCTCCTTCCGCCCCTGGTATGGCGATTCCCTGGCTGACAAGCGCATTCTCATCGTCGGGTATGGCCATATCGGTTCAGCCATTGAGCGCAGACTCGCTGGGTTCGAGGTTGCCAGCGTCACTCGCGTCGCCCGTACAGCCAAGACCGACCCGCAGGTGTACTCCATCGACCTTCTGCCCGAACTCGTGGGGCAAGCCGACGTCATCTTCCTTGCTCTGCCCGGTTCCCCGGAAACTCACCACATCGTGGACGCGGACCTGCTCGCACGCATGGCCGACCGCACACTCGTTGTCAATGTCGGCCGTGGCATCTTGCTGGACACCGACGCACTCCTGGCTGAGAACGGTCGCATCCGAGCCGGTGTCGATGTGACCGACCCTGAGCCGCTTCCTCCGGATCATCCGTTGTGGAAGGCGGATTTTGTGTCGTGGACTCCGCATGTCGGTGGCCAATGCACAGCGTTCGAACCGCGCTATGATGCCCTTATCCGCGAGCAAGTGACGAGACTCGCCACAGGCTTGCCCATGCTCAACGTCGTCAGGAGCCCACAATGAGTGATTGCGTCTTTTGTTCCATCATCGCCGGAGACATTCCGTCGTCCCAGATTTACGAGGATGAGACGAGTTACGCCTTCCTCGACATCAGCCCCTTCCATCGCGGTCATACCGTCGTCGTGCCCAAGCGACATGTGGCCGATGGGACTGTCGACGCAGGCGCTTGGACGGAGGTTGCGGAAGCACTGGTTGCCGTGTCCGCCTTGGCCAGGGAGAAACTAGGCGCGACTGGGATCAACATCTTGTCGAACGCGGGTGAAGTCGCTGGACAGTCTGTCTTCCATTTCCATGTCCACGTCATTCCACGCTACGAGGACAACCCGGGGATGGCCGGTCTGTTGCGCCGAGACGAGCATGCGGGCGACGATATTCCGGGTGTCTTGGCCCAACTGCGTCCCTGACGTCTCAGGCAAGGTCCCCGCGCGGCAGTGACCGGCGCGCATCAGGTTCAACACAGGGCCCGAAACAGCCCTGAAATCTGCTCTGGCAATCAATTTCAAGGCAATTAGTGTCAACCATCGTACAAATCCGTCCCACATGTTGGTTAGAGGAGTAATTTAGTGGGTGGCGGGCCAGCAAGAAAACCCAATCAACCAAACATCTCATCTGAATCCCGCGCAAGAGACATAGACATGACGAAGAACCTGACCACCGGATCCCCACTGCGCCTCATCGTGGCGTTCACTCTGCCCTTGCTTGTGGGCAACATTTTTCAACAGTTCTACCAGTTCACGGATGCTGCTGTCGTCGGTCGGTTCATCGGGGTGGACGCGCTCGCCGCCGTGGGCGCGACAGGCAGCCTGACCTTCCTGCTGATCGGCTTCACCTGGGGGTCGTCGGCTGGCTTGGCCATCCCGGTTGCCGAAGCCTTCGGGGCAGGTGATATGCGCCAGATGAGGCGTTCGGTCGTTGCTGGTGTGTACCTCTCTATCGGCATCGCGGTCGCCATCACCTTCCTCGGTTGTTTCGGATCGCGGGCCATGCTTCTCCTCCTGCAGACTCCGCCCGAATTACTCGAAGACGCCACAGGCTTCCTACTCGTGACCTTCCTGGGTTCGACGGCCACGGTCGCGTTCAACTTCTTGTCCTCGGTCATCAGGGCACTGGGCGACTCCCGCACCCCGCTCATCTTCCTCATCATTGCCTGTGTCCTCAATGCTGGGCTTGTGGCGTTGTTCATTGGTGTCTTCCACCTGGGAGTTCCTGGTGCGGCGCTTGCCACTGTCGTCGCGCAGTTCGTGTCTGTCCTCTTGTGCCTTGCCCTCATCGCGGTCAAGATGCCCTACTTGCACATTCCTCGTTCCGAATGGCGGTTGCAGGCCTCAGAATTGAAGGAACCAGCCAAGCTCGGCCTGACCATGGGTTTCCAAACCTCCATCATCGCCATCGGTTCTTTGGTCTTGCAGTACGCAGTCAATGGACTGGGTGCGACCGCACTCGCCGCCTACACCGCCGCCATGCGCGTGGACCAAGTGGCCGTCGCGCCTCTGAACTCTTTCTCTGTGGCGATGTCGACCTATGCCGCACAGAACAGGGGAGCGCTGCAATGGAAACGTATCCGAGTCGGCGTTTTCCGCGTCGTCGCCCTTGTCAGCGGCCTCGCACTTGCCTTGGGAGCCGTCAACATCCTCTTTGGCACCTATCTTGTGCGTATCTTCGTCGGACCAGGAGAGGATGAGATGGTCGCCATGGCGCATCAGTACCTCATCGTCGAGGGAGCCATGTACATTTTCCTTGCCGTTATGTTCGTCCTGCGCGGAACGATCCAAGGGATGGGTTGGACTGCGGTGCCGACTTTGGCGGGCATCATGGAGTTGTTGCTGAGGGCAGCTGCTGGAATCTTCCTTGTTGGACCCATTGGTTTCCTCGGAGTGTGCTGGGCGTCGCCCTTGGCCTGGGTCGGTGCGATCATTCCCCTTGTCATCGCTTGGTTTGTTCTGCGCAAGCAGTTGCTCAAACGTGAGCATCCCGTCCAAATGCGCGAGGTGAGAGTAGAACCCGAGCTGGCTGCCTGTGGGTCGTGCCCGGCCTGACGATTCGTTCGTTGGCGATGGTATAAGTTCGCGCGGAAAAGTGGTGCGTAGCGTTGTACCTGATGGCCCAAGGTCAGGTAACCTTGTGTCATGGAGACAGCTCAATTCTCTCTGGCGTCTGAAATCTACCCAGGGTACGTATGGCGCCGCAAAGATGACTACGTGCGCGCTGTCGAAGTCTTGGTGCCTGCCGAGGGCGCGGCGTCCACCCTCCAGGGCGAGTTGATTCGCGCCGTGGACAAGTTGTGGTACGAGGGCCAGGACAATGGCAATATCAATTGGGGCCCTGATTTTGAGTATTTCGTTGACATGCTGACCTATCACTTGGTCACTGCCGAACACCGATTCCTCACCGCTGATGACGCAGATCGGGCGCAGTTGGACTTGTACATTCTGCGTCACTGCGGGCACATCGCTTACAGGCTCAAACCCGATTGGGCTAGAGGTGCGGATTACGAGGAGTTCATTCAGGTCAGGCGGGACATCCTCACAGAGCCAGATGGGCCCGACGAAGTGCCCGACATTGCTTATGCGCACTCCGACCTGTACGAGCATCTCTTGGATTGCGTCATGGATTTCATCGAGGCGTATCCTGGACCGATCCCGTACACGCCGCCGCCCTGGTTTGTACACTGAAGCAGAATAGTTTCTGCTGGGGGTCTTTGTCGGTTAGCGTCGAGTGAATACTAAGTATGTATTCATGTTGTTATTCTTCCCATCAGCGGAAAAACGTGAGACTAATTCTCCTTGGGGAGAAAGTGCGCCAATCAGACGGTCTATTTCGTTTGAAGAAAAATGATGGCAATACCGATATGCATTCGGTCGTGCCTGCCAGCCGAGCAAGAAGTCGCCCTCATCAAGGGCAGGCAGACCCAAGTGGGACAAGGCTCGTTCGTTGGCTGCCTCGACGGTCTGAGTGCGCGCAGGGTCATTCATGAACTGCCACAGCGAGACCATGACAAGTCCACCTGGGGCGGTGTGCCCCAGCATAGATTGGAGGAACTTCCGACGATGCTGCTCGCCGGGGATATGGTGGAGGAATCCGAAGCTGACTGTCAGGTCCGCGCGTGGGGTCTCGCCCAGCGGGTCTGGGCTTTGCTCGGAGAGTAGGGGTTCGAGCAGGTCACAGCACTGAAAGTGGACGTCAAGGTCCCTCGTGGCCGACTGAGCGAGTGGGTCGCAGTTGTCGACCGCGTGGAAGTCGAAGTCGACCGAAGGCAATGAGTCGTGGAGATACACCTCAAAACGCAAGTTGCCGCAAGCCAAGTCGAGGACGGAGCAACTGGTCGGCAGGGGAGTCCATTCTTGCTCAAGAGCGTCCAGGCATTGCTTCCACCCCTGCCACGGTTGTGAGCGGGTCGCGGAGAAGGAACTGAAGTGATTCTGATAGAAGTCACTGTTCAGTGCGACCAGTCTCTCTGCTGTCTGAGTATCCATAAGTAATGTCATTATACTCTGGTGTAGGATAGGTGGCGTTATGGAAGCGATAATTCTGGAGATACTGAGCGAACTTAGGACGACTGGGGACGTGGACGCACAGTTTCTCCGTGGGATTATCCATCGACATAATCGCGGTATTCTCGATAATGATCATCATTTTGCGAAGAATAAGCTGCTGCCTTTCTATTCGAAGGTGAAGCAAGAACAGCCCGAGCGTTGGGCGAGCTGGGGTATCGACGAGAAGACCGAAAAACGCCTGCTCCAGATTCTGCGCGTGAAGCCGCGTCGCACCTCGTCTGGCGTGGCCACCATAACGGTCATCACCAAGCCTTGGAAGTGCGCGAGCGACTGCCTGTTTTGTCCGAACGACTTGCGCATGCCGAAGAGTTACCTCAGCGACGAACCGGCCTGCCAGAGGGCCGAGTACAACTTCTTCGACCCCTATCTGCAAGTGGCGTCGCGTCTGCGCGCCCTAAAGCAGATGGGGCACATCACCGACAAGATTGAACTCATCGTGTTGGGGGGGACGTGGAGCGATTACGCCATGGGGTATCAGGTCTGGTTCATCACTGAATTGTTCAGGGCCCTCAACGATGGCGACCAGAGGGATGAGCAGGCCAGGCAAAGGTGGGACTACTACCAGGCCAAGGGTCTCGACAACAGTGTGGAGGGACGCACCGCTTGGGTCGGCCACGTCCAGGCTGAGGTGGATGCGGGCGAGATCAGCTACAACCGAGGATTCGACCTGCTGTATGGCCGCGACGAGACGTGGCAAAGCATCGCCGCGGACCAGACCGCCTCCCTGGATGACCTGTACGTCCAGCATTCTCGCAATGAAGTGGCCCGCCACCGCGTCGTGGGACTCGTCATAGAGACACGACCGGACACCATCAATGCCAAGAACCTGACCTTGTTGCGACAACTAGGGTGCACCAAGGTCCAGATGGGCGTCCAAAGCCTAGACCGCGACATTCTCAAGATGAACCGGCGTGCCATCAGCGTCGAAAAGATTGAGGAGGCATTCACTCTTCTGCGTCTGTTCGGCTTCAAGATACATGTGCACTTCATGCTCAACCTCCTGGGCGCCACTCCGGAAATGGATGAGCAAGACTACATGCGTCTAGTCACCGAAAGACCCTTCCAGCCTGATGAGGTGAAACTCTATCCTTGCGCTTTGGTGGCTGGGACTGGCCTCGGCGCGCATTACCAGGACGGCACCTGGCGGCCCTACACCGAGCAGGAACTCATGCAAGTCTTGGTCGCCGACACGCTCAACACACCCGCCTTTGTTCGCATATCCCGCATGATTAGGGAGTTCTCTGCTGATGACATCGTCGTCGGCAATAAGAAGACCAATCTGAGGCAGATGGTGGAAAGCGCCATTGAGGCGAGCGGGCAGAAGAGCGCCGAGATACGCCATCGTGAGATCAGCACCAGCGCGATCAATGTGGAGAACCTGACTGTGGAGACAGTGGCGTACCAAGGCATCGGCAGCGACGAGTATTTCTTGCAGTGGGTGACGACAGAACAACGCATTGCTGGTTTCTTGCGACTGTCCTTGCCATCGCGGGACTATGTGGGCGACCTGGGAGCGGACCTGCCCATCAAGCCAGGGGAGGCGATGATCCGGGAGGTGCACATTTACGGTCGAGTCGCCGAGTTGCACCAGAAAGGCTCAGCTTCCCAACACCTGGGGCTGGGCAAGGAGTTGATTGAGGCCGCTTGTGCGGTGGCGCGCGACCAGGGGTTCCACTCCATCAATGTCATCAGCTCAGTGGGCACTCGGGAGTATTACCGAAGCCTGGGTTTTGCTGACAACGGCCTGTACCAACAGAAACCCTTGTGAGGCGCGCAGACCTGTGCGGTGGGTTCATAAGGCGCTGTCAGCGAAGAACCGTTCGGCGAACTCCTCCCACTCGGCGACCAAATCCTGACTTGGGCCAGATTAGTGTCCAATGGCTTGGTGGATTTGGGTGACGATGGTGCGGAGGTCGTCGGGGAGGGGTTGTTCGGCTGTGATGGTTTGGGTGCCGGTGTTGATTTCGATGATTCGGTAACGGCGTAGGCTTTTCACGATCTTCTTGATGGTCCATCCGGTTGTCGCTTCGATCCATCGGGACAGGGCGAGTGCTGCGAACACGATGGTGAGGTGGGCTTCGATGCTGTCTCTGGTGTGGGCATAGATCGGTCTGGCCCTCAAGTCGTGTTTGCTCATCCGGAACGACTTCTCGACCTGCCACAACTGGTGGTAACACCCGATGACGAAATCAGGACCAGTGTCAAGACTTGTTCTGTATGTTTTCCATCCGGCCAGGGTCCGGTTCTTGGCCTCCAACTCGGTGTTGAGGCTCTTGTGGACATCGGTCAGGGTCACGTAGCGGTTGCGTTTGACCGGGACCTCGCCCCGGATCGCTTTCTTCGCTTTCGTGATCTGCTGGTCGATGCCATGCAAAGACCGTCGTGCCCGCTCGTGGGAGTAACGCCAGTACGTCATCCGGCGCGTCTTCGTCTCACCAGGACCAGCCCAGGTCGGCATGGACAAGGTCAAGCCGTCGGGGAACTCCAGTCCTGGATGGGTCCTCATCCATTCAAGGACCTGATACGGGATGTCGGGGAGCCTGCCGCCGATGATGTAGTCCAACCCGGCTGCTTCCAACGCGCGCAGGTTCTGGTCGGACATCATGCCCGAGTCAGCGACCACCGTGACCCCGTCCAGACTGTGTGTCGCCATGAACGATTGAATCACCGGGAGCATTGTCTTCGTTTCGGCTTTGTTCCCTTCGAACGCGTCCACCGTCAACGGGAAACCCTCAGCGTCAGTCAACAAACCAATAATGATTTGTGATTCCAGGCGGCGTTCCTTCGAGAACCCCGACTCACGAAACCCGTCACCAGCGTCCGTCTCGAAATAGAGGGTGGACACGTCATACAACACCAGTGTCGAGGGTTTCAGTGTCGCATGCTCGGCGCATGCCTGAGACAGCGATTCACGCCACGAATGCGCAGAATACGTGGCCAGACGCCGTTTCAACGTGCGATACGAACAATGAGCGACACCGGCCTCGTCCAAGACTCGCAGACAGTCCTGCTTCGACGTGGGCTCAATGATCCGCGCCAACACCACATGTTTGAAGACCTCATCATGCCCGGTCGCCTTGTCGAACCCAAGATAGTCATACCCGTGTTCCAACACATCCCACAACGGCCCCATCCTGGAACCCGTGATCGGAACAGAAGACTGTGCCCTCACAGGCAATCCCAAGTCAAGCTCAGGCTGATTCGCCAGGATCCGTTGCCTCGCCCCCGCGTGAAGCAACTCCAACTCCGCGACCGTGTGCGCCGACCCCACATGCTCAATGTCACGACGCCCATGATGGTTCGACCAGACGATCTGGACCGCCGTCGCCCCAGACCCCGTCTTCACCTCACGAACATGAACCACCAAAACAGCCTAAATGCCTCCCCGTTAGTGTCCAAAATCACCCACCACAAGACACCAAAACACCTAGTCAAAACCATATCAACACGCCAAATCCGAAAGACATGGCCCAAGTCAGGAGTTGATCGAGGCCGCTTGTGCAGTGGCGCGCGATCAGGGGTTCCACTCCATCAATGTCATCAGCTCAGTGGGCACTCGGGAGTATTACCGAAGCCTTGGCTTCACAGACAACGGCCTGTACCAACAGAAACCCTTGTGAGGCGCGCAGACATGTGCGGTGGGTTCATAAGGCGCTGTCAGCGAAGAACCGTTCGGCGAACTCCTCCCACTCGGCGACCAAATCGATGGATTGGTCGCGGAGCCAGTTGATTTGAAGGCCGTCGAGAAAGGCGAGCACTTGGACCGCGCAACGAGCCGGGTCCCGGTGCCAGGCGAAGACGTATTCCTCGAAGCCTGCCCGGCTGTTTGCGAGACGTTCGACGAAGTAGTCGTGCGCTGGGTGCTGGGGGTCGAGAGCCTCGGCGCTCAGGACTGTGTAGAGCTGCACGATGCGAGGCTGGCACGCATTGCGCCTGACTAGGCGGCTGAGAAACTCTCGGGCAGTTGCGGCGTCTGTCACCGGTTCAAATTGGGGAGCGGTGGCCTGGACGTCGATCTCGTCCCGGTGCTCGAGAAGCGCGGTGAGAAGGGACGCTGTGGTCGGAAAGTAGTGCATCAGTCCAGGCTTCGTCATCCCGCAGGCGGCTGCGAACCGGGCGAGTGACTGTCCGGCGTAACCGGAGGTCGCTATCAGGTTTGTTGCGGCATCGATGATTTCTGCTCGCCGTTGCTCGGGAAGCAAGCGCCGACGACGGCCTCGACCCTTTGTGGACGGTGTCCCTTGACTTGCACTTGTCATGGGTCTATCTTACTCTTTGTAGATAGTTATTTTACGAATCGTAGATAACGAACGAAGGCATCACAGAAAGAGGGAGCCATGTCAACGATGACCACATTTCCTGTCGCTCTCGACCGAGTTCGAGAGGACCCACACAGTCTGGAGGAGGCCGTTTCCGACCTTCTCGCAGAACTGACCGAACAAGAGAAGCTCAGTCTGCTAGACGGCGATGTTCCGTTCTGGGACGGCTTGGCGGACATGCTCTCGAATGGGTACAACTACGTTCCGATTGAGATGGGTCGCATCGACCGCTTGGGCATCCTGGGTCTGCGATTCTCAGATGGTCCGCGCGGGGTTGTCATGGGAGCCTCCACCGCATTCCCGGTGTCGATGGCAAGGGGCGCCACGTGGGACGTCGACCTTGAAGAGCGGGTCGGACTCGCCATCGGCCGCGAAGCCCGCGCGCAAGGGGCGAACTTCTTCGGGGGCGTCTGCGTCAACTTGCCTCGCCATCCTGCGTGGGGGAGGGCACAGGAGACGTACAGCGAGGACCCGATACTTCTGGGTGAATTCGGTGCAGCGCTGACTCGTGGGGTGCAGCGCAACGTAATGGCGGTCGTCAAGCACTTCGCGTTGAACTCGATGGAGAATGCCCGCTTCAAGGTCGATGTCACCGTTGACGAGGCAGCGTTGCACGAGGTGTTCCTTCCGCACTTCCGTCGCGTCATTGAGGAAGGCGTCGCTGGAGTGATGACCTCCTACAACTGTGTCAATGGCGAATGGGCCGGTCAGAACGCGAGTCTGCTTCAGGGTGTCTTGCGTGACGAGTGGGGATTCCAAGGCGTCACCGTCAGCGACTTCATCTGGGGTTTGCGTGATGCCACAAAGTCTCTGCATGCGGGTCTAGATGTGGAGGAGCCCTTTGCTCAGCAGCGTGCGCAACACCTGCCGACCGACCTCGCCACTGGCCGGGCTTCGTGGGACGATGTTGATCGAGCGGCACGGCGGATACTCCGCACCCAGCTGGCCCACTACGCATCCCGCGAGCGAGACGAGCCGACGGAGGTGGTGTTTTCGGCAGAGCATCGGGGGTTGGCCCGAGAGGTCGCGGCCACTTCCATGGTCCTGTTGAAGAACGAACCCGTGGACGGAACTCCGCTCCTGCCGCTGAGCGCAGAGTCGCTGGGCAGAATCGCGCTCATCGGCAGGCTGGCCGATGCCGAGAACACGGGCGACCACGGTTCCTCCGATGTGCATCCACCGCAGGTCATCACACCGCTTCGAGGGCTGCGTGAAGCGCTCCCAGGAACAGTCATCGTCACAGTGAGCGAAGATGATCCGATTGCGGCGGCGAGCGCGGCAGCCGAGTCCGATGTGGCCATTGTCGTCGTCGGGTACACCGCCGCAGATGAGGGCGAGTTCATCGGTTCGAGTGTCTTTGCTGAAACGGCCTTGATGGCCACCTTGCCACCAGTGGGGGATAGTCCTGCCGGGCAGGCGCTCATGGCCAACGCAGACCAACTCATGGGGGCCAACGTGAGCATTGTTGGTAGCTCTGGCGCGGGGGGTGATCGGGAGAGCCTGCGCCTGCGTGAGGCAGATGTGGAGATCATTCGTGCGGTGGCTGAGGCCAACCCCCGTACGGTGGTTGTGATCGTGACCGCTGGGGCGGTTATTACCGAAGAATGGCGCGACGATGTTCCCGCAGTGTTGCTCAGTTGGTATGCAGGAAGCGAAGGCGGGGCGGCCCTCGCCGATGTCCTTCGTGGCACAGTTGATGCCGCCGGTCGCCTCCCGTTCTCAATTCCCGCCACCGAGAATGATCTCCCCTTCCTCGACCGGGATGCGAGCGCGATCACCTATGACAAGTGGTTCGGGCAGCGTCTCCTGGACCGAAATGGCCACATCGCGGCGTTCCCGCTCGGCTTCGGCTTGTCCTACACCGACTTCGCACTCGTTGCCGCAGATGTCGTGTCCGCGAATTCGGAGAGCATCGACATTCACGTCGAGGTTCGCAATTCTGGTTCACGGTCTGGTCGTCATGTTGTTCAGGTGTATGGACGTCCGATTGACGCTGGGGACGATTTCCCAACACGGGTGCTCCTCGGATTCAGTCCCCTCACTGTCGCAGCGGGGGAGTCAGGCACAGTGAGTATCCAGGCGTCCACACGTCCTCTGCAGAGGTGGACCGACGGTGGTTTCCACCCGGCATGCGCTGCGGTTGGACTGGAGGTTTCCTCGTACTCGGGCGACCCGGCTGCGATCATCATCAATATCCCCTTCCCCGCCAGCCAAAGCTAACTCCTCAGAAAGCGAGAATGACGATGTCTACAACACCTCTTGATTCCAGAGCGTCTGTCGACGAGGCCCCCGAAACGCAGAGTAGTTTCCACCCGGTTCGTTCCCGCACAGGGATGGGCCGCCTGGGCGTGGCCTTGGGGGTCGCCGGATTCGGTTGGGTGCTGCCGTTTGGCGCATCCACGACTGTCCTGCTTCCAGCCAAGATCGCGGAAATCGACGAAGTCAACAAGATCGCCTTGGTGGCCACTGTCACCATCGCAGGCTCGGTTGTGGCGCTGCTGGCGAACATCGTGTTCGGGGCGCTCTCCGATCACACGCGCAGTCGTTTCGGGAGGCGCAATCCCTGGCTTGTTGGAGGTGGGATCGCCGCAGGCACCTTCATGGCGCTTTTGGCGACCGCAGATTCCGTCCCGACACTGATCCTGTGGTGGTGCTTGTACCAGGTGGCGCAGAACGCCATTGTGGCTGCTGTGGTGGCCATAGTCCCAGACCGGGTGCCGATTCCGCGACGCGGGACCATCTCGGCTGTGTACGGCATGGGAGCGGTCCTCGGCGCGACCAGTGGGTCGATTCTCGGCGCCTCCTTCATTGACGCGCCATCCAACGGATTCCTGGCGCTGGCCATCTCTGTGGTCGTCCTTCCCGTGGTAGCAACGTTGATTGCTCCCGACTTCTCCAACGCGGGAGAACCACGGCTCAAGCTCAGCCGACGAGAGATGTTCCAGACCTTCTCTTTTCCCCGGAAGGCGCCTGACTACTATTGGGCCCTGATCGGGCGGCTCTTGATCGTTCTCGGATACTACATGGTGTCCGGCTATCAGTTGTACATCCTGACCGACCACATGGGGCTGGACAGTGGTGCAGCGGCCAATTTCATCACCATCATCGCCCTAGTCAACGTGGTCGCGCTCACACTTGCCGCAGTCGTGTCAGGACCGGTCTCTGACAAGATGGGCCGCCGCAAGGCTTTCGTCATTGTCGCGTCGCTGCTCATCGGAGCCGGGGCCGTGTTTCCACTTGTCATGGCTCAACCCTGGACGCTTATCGCGTTCGCGGCGCTCGGTGGCCTCGGCATGGGTATCTACCAGTCGGTCGACACTGCGCTGATGAGTGAGGTACTTCCGAGTGAGGCCAGTCGAGGCAAGGACCTTGGCATTCTGAACATGGCCAACACCGGTGGTCAGATTCTCGCCCCATTCGCTGCCTCCGTGCTCATCGGCATCGGCTTCGGATTCGTGCCCATCTTCATCGCCGCCTCTGCCGTGTGCGTGGTTGGCGCCCTAGCCATCACACCGATCAAGTCTGCCAAGTGAGCGATGACGTGCGTCGCGTTCCTGCTGCAGACTGAGCCGTAGCGCTCGCGGCCGTGGCGAGAGCACGGTCTTCCTGCACCTCCAGCGCGCCATGGTAGTTTACACATACTCTCTCCGATGTAGAAGAGGAACGTACATTCACGATTTCTTGTGCATACTCTCCACTGGGTTGAGGTTCAGATTCAGGCGTTCCACAATGGTCTCGAATCGCTTTCTCTTTCCCTCCTCGGTCTTGGCGCCGAAGAAGTACGAGCCGGCGTAGCTCTTGCGCACCGATGGGGACATCGCTTGGAAGCTCGCGTGGGCGTCGGCGAAGGGCTCGAGCATCGCCACGAACTGCTGCATCTGCTCGTGAGTGGGTGCGCCTGGCTTCTGCGTGTCCCAGGAACCATTCCGCTGCGCGGTGTCGACAGCTCTTTCGCCTAGTTCCGTCATCAGGCCCTTCTGGCGAAGCGTCCCGACCAGGAGCTTGTTCTTGTCGGACCAGGGGCTTCTGGCTCGACGCGGAGCGAAGTATTTGATGTACTTTGTCTCATCGATGCTCTGCATTTGCCCGTCTATCCACCCAAAGCACAGCGCCTCTTCGAGAGCCTCGTGTGCGGTTAGGGTTGCGACGGTTTTCGTCTTCCCGAACACGAGCCACACGCCATCGGACGCTTCGGCGTTCTCAGACAGCCAAGTCCGGAAGTCTCCGCGGGAGATGAAGAGTAATTCTGTCTTTGGTTGACCAGTCATGTGCCCTCACTCTCAGCCGATTCCCCTAGCCTAGTTCTCTGCGGGGAAGAGAGTCCGGGCCAGCGCGTCGATGGCGGGCATGCAATGCCAGAGTTGGTGGCCGAATCCGGCGATCATACAGGTGGTGCCCGCGATGTTGCGGGAGGCCAAGCGGGTGTCGAGTTCGGTGAAGCCCGCCCCGGGGCAGAGCTTCGACCGTGTGCCGCGTGCGAGATTGGTCAGGGGCAGGTCTGCCGCTGAGAGGCGTGCCTGCGTGTCGTCGCCTGACAGCAGGGTGATGAGGGCGAGGAAGTCGGCGGGGGAATACCGTACACCGGGCGCCCTGGTCTGATGGTGCAGTGCCCGCCATACCCAGGGGGAAGGACGGTTGCGTGGCGCTGTGCCAATGATGCGAAGGAAATCGATGACATTGTGTACTGCCAGGCGGCCGATGAAGCGCTGGCCCAAGGCGACCGGCTCGACCAGAGTCAGGGTGGAGACGCTGCAGGCTGCCTGGATGGCCGGAAGGGCCGCCGCGGCTAGGGAACATCCTGTGGAAAAGCCGAGAACACTGGTCTGATCGGGGATGGGCACCTTGGCTGCTGCTGCGGCGCTTCGCAGATAGGTCCACGTCAGGCTTGCCCAGGAAGAGGGATCGTCCGCCATCAGGTCGCGGCGAATATGCCTCGGCAGCCCTTTGCCGTATCGGCTGAAACCGGGCAGTTCACAAGACACAACCGTGGTGTGCGAATAGGCGGCCCAGAGAGCACACTTGGCCGCTTCCCACGGCCCCATCGATTGGTTGAAGCCGACAAAGTAAAAGGTGAGACCCTGCGGTTCGTCAGGAATGCCGACCAGGGCGTCCAGTCGGTCCTGCCCGGGCGGCTCGACTGTGATTCGGCGTACCCGCCCGCGAGGCTGGTCGATGACGGGGCGGGCTGGCAGAGAAATCGTCAGGCGTTGGCGCAAAGATGATTCCATGTCAAGAGTTTACTCTCAGCCAGACCAGATGCGGAGGTGCCAGTGCATGCGAAGCAGTACACCGACGAGAGCTGAGTGCAGAGTCAAGCTTGCTTGAACTATGCCGAGGCCGAGGAAGGTGTTGAGGGGGACTCCGAAGTACACCGAGAATGAGGAAGACCCGCCAAGCGTGCTTGAGTGGGGCTGACGAAGACGAAGGTGTTGAGTAATATCGTTGCGACTGTAGGGAGTCGGACGAGTACACCGACGAAGGCCGAAGGCAGCGCCAAGCTTGCTTGAGCGATGCTGAGGTCGAGGAAGGTGTTGAGGAGGGTTGGGGAATCCGAAGGATTCTAGCGACCGTAGGTCGCGTACGCGCAACGCGCGCCAACCCGACGAGTACCCCCACAGGGATTCGAACCCTGGACCTACAGATTAAAAGTCTGCAGCTCTACCGCTGAGCTATAGGGGCAACAGACACATAATACTCTGCCAGTCCCGCTGATGGCCACGCGGCGGTACAGGCGGGCCCAAAACGAAGAGGCCGGGCCGACACGAAAGCATTGGGGTCGCGCACTCGCAACACAGAGTTGTGACTTGCTGTTTCCCCTAGACTGACAGCATGTTTTACCGACATATCGATGACCACCTGTGCCTCAAACTTGTCTCGCCCTTCGACGCCGAGGCATTCTTTGCCATCATCGACGCGGAACGAGACCGTCTTGGCCGTTGGCTGCCCTGGGTATGGGCGATGAATTCTGTGGAGGAGGAGCGCAAGTCTCTCGCTGACTTGACTGGTTGGCCACCGCCCAAACAGATCTGTACCGCGCTGGTGCTGGATGGTCAGGTCATCGGCTCGGTGGGGCTTCCCACCATCGACTTGGATGCGAAGTGGGCAGAAATCGGATACTGGATTGGCTCCGCTCACGAAGGCAAGGGATACGTGACATCTGGTGTCCGTGAACTGGAGAAACTGGTTTTCCTCGACCTGGGTCTGGCAAAGACCCAAATCAGCGTGGATGTGGACAATGTGCGTTCCCGCTCCATCCCTGAAAGGCTGGGGTATTCCCTGGACGGCACCCTGCGTCGGTCGTTGATATCTGACAATTCAGGTCGCGTCGCCGACAGGTGCGTGTACTCCTTGCTACGCGAGGAATGGGACGCGAGGGAGTCTGCGAACCCTTGAGCGAGGCGGGCCGGGGAGGTCTGCGCTCCGACTCTGTTCGTTGGACTTCCCCACCCATTTCGGGTAAGGTCTTATCTCGCACTGGGGCATTGGCGCAGTTGGTAGCGCGCTTCCATGGCATGGAAGAGGTCAGGGGTTCGAATCCCCTATGCTCCACAAATAGATATGGGCAATCCGTAAGGGTTGCCCATATCTATTTGATTGAGTGCTGCGGATTCGAACCCGATCGAGCGACTGACCGAGAGCTTGCTCACGAGGCACGAACGATTGAGGGTTGACTGAGCGAAGCGAAGAAACACTCGTGAGGGTCAGACCATGAGGGAGGAAGCCACGATTGGCTTCGAATCCCCTATGCTTCCCTCAACGGCCCAGGTTCGCCCCGCCATTGACCTGAATGATCTGCCCCGTGACATGTCTTGCGCTCTCCCCGCACAGCCACAGGATTGTCGCTGAAACATCCGAGGGCAAGCCCGCGCGTCCCGTGAGGGTCTGCCCAATCAAGGTGTTATGTCGCTCGGGCGACATGCCGCCTTGGAAGAACTCAGTCTCGGCGACGTACCCAGGTGCTACGACATTGACGGTCACTCCATGTGTGCCGAGGGCGTCGGCGAGGTCGAAGGCGTAAGGATGCAGTGCCGCCTTCGTGCCGGCATAAGAGCCGCTTCCGGACCCTCGATAGGCGGCGATTGAGCTGACAAGGATCACCGACCCGCCCTGTGCGATGGCATCCAATTCCCTGAGTCCCTCAATCAGATGGACGGCCGTCAACACGTTGGTTTGGAAGTTCGCAGTCCAATGCCAACTGGCCCAGTCGGTTCCGACCAGGTCAGGAGCGCCTGCGGACAGTGCGCTGTTCCCACCCGCAGCAGCTATGACAACATCAAATGGACCCTCGGCCGCGGCATCTCGAAGCTCGTTGATGCTCTGCGGTTCTCGCAGGTCGGCGATGGCAGCCCTAGCTCCGGCGGCCCCGGCTTGGAGACACTCGGCTCTGACTTGACTCAGCGGCTGGCTCCGGCGACCGATGATCGTGATGTCGTTACCCTCTGCGGCGAAATCTAGGGCGACTTGGCGCCCGATGCCGGTGCCGCCACCGCTGATGCAGATTCTTCGAACCATGAAGCCCTCCTCAAGAGTCTGGGGCCGAGTCTCAGCCTACCTGACTTGACCCGCGTACTTTGCCGGGACTCAACCGTCTACCAAGGACGGCAGGCTCACCTGTGCATCTCATCAGCCCGCCCGTTGGTGACACTTGACTGTGGGAGGGTGGGCTTTGGAGCTCAAGTGAGCAAGACGAGGCGGCTACACCACAACCGTTACCGACGCACCTCGATCTTCTATATGCCGTTTCGACATCCCCCTTTCAAACCTCGGTTGAAGCGGGCGTATCGTGCGGGTGGATGCTACTATTGATGTCAACAGACCCCGCCAGGGCTAGAGCTTCCGAGCTTCCCCAATACCGGCGGGCTTTCTTTGTCACCTGAAGGACGTCCGTGGCCGACCCTAAGACCCCGCTGGGCATCGTCGCCCAAGTGGAACTGCTCCTGCAACGCGGACTGGTGGCATCCGGCACGGATGACAAGCTTGCCTTGGGAAGGCTCCTGGCCGACAATGGTTTCTCTCGCCTGGAAGCGTACTGGCGGTACTACCAGATCGACCCTGGCCACGGAGACAAGACCTTCCGGCCAGGAACGACGGTTGACGCCATCGCCGATCTGTACACGTTCGACTCGACTCTGCGCAGGTTGCTGGCTGAGGGGTTGGAAGTCTTCGAGATTGCGTTGCGCTCGCGCTTGGCGCAGGCGATGGCTATGGCTGGGGCCCTTTACACCTACGACGAGCAGGCAACCTACCGGCCTCAGATGATGGGGCCAGGTCGGAGTGTGGATGCTCGCGCTGATCTGCTCGACAACATAGACCGAGACCTGAGCCGATCCAGAGAACCGTTCATCACTCGCTATCTGGATCAGGGCCGAATCGCTCCGCTGTGGCTGGCTATGGAGGCGTTCACCCTGGGCACTGTCTCGAAGGTGTACCGACTGCTCGACGACCAAGACGTCCGACTCAAGGTGGCCCGCAGCTTCGGCTATCCGAATGAGCGGTTCGCGGAGAATACCTTCCACTCCTTGAGTGTGTTGCGGAACATCTGCGCTCACCACGCCCGCATTTGGCACAGAGCAGACATCCAGTATGCCCCTCCGGTTCTCAAGCGACTCCAAGTCGATGCGGACAAGAGCGTCTACCAGCGGACACCGTGGGCATGGGTCACCATCGTGACCCATCTCGTGGACACCGTCAGGCACGACACCAGCTACTCGGCCAGATTTCTGGCACACGTCCAAGCTCATCCCGCATACATCGACGGACTCAAACATCCGAGCAGTATCTAGTTGGCATAGGCACCCACGGTTCTACCGCGATGAGTCGCCTGTCAGCTTCTGTATGAACGTCCGCATCAACATGGAGAACCTGTCTCCGCTGCCCTCACGCTGGCGGTAGAACCCGGATTGCAGTGCTGGCCGAACGCTCACACCTCAGGAATGAGTCCTCATCGCGGCGAAACGGGCTTCAGTACGGGCGAGAATCTTTGCTCTGGCTTCGGGCGTTTTCCCTTCGACTCCGGCGTGGTTCATCCAGCGCAAGTTGCGTACCCCAATCTTGCGGAAGGTTCCTCGGAACATCGCCTTGAGCAAGGGGTTGCCGAACCACGCGCGATAGATGACGTCAGGCGTGCTCATGACTGTGATGAGCGTGACCCCTTGCAGGTTGGGGAGTTTGCTGCCGAAGCTTTTGCCACCGCTCGACTGCTCGTACGCGATTCCTTTCGCGATGACCTTGTCGATGAAACCCTTGGTGGAAGCGGGCATGAGTTCCCACCATACCGGGAAAACGAACATCAAATGGTCCGCCGCCAGCAAGCGTTTCTGGTAGTCGAGAATCTGCGGGTCCGTGGAGGTCTTCCCCCGCCACTCTGTCAGGTCTTGGGCGGACATGACGGGGTTGAACCCGTCTGCATGGAGGTCGATGATATCCACCTCGTGCCCAGCCTTCTCCAGTCCTCTGCGTGCGGCAGCCGCTAGTGCCGCCGAGAAAGAGCGATGGTGTGGAACATTTTCGCTTGCGTCAATTCCGTAAGGGTGGTCGAAAACCATCAGAACTCGCACTGGTACCTCCAAGTCGTTGCAAGGCAGTCTAGTGGCTGCTCAGACAGCGACTCAGCCTCCCCAATTTCGTGAGAACACGTCCAGGGGCATCGGCTGTCTGCTCTGGCACACAGACCCGGCAGTGCTCATAACCCCTTGTAACTGAACTCGTACAGAACGGCAGGTCCTGGTTGTCCTGGAAGAGGCTCGACGCCGATGACTCGACCTGTGAACCCGCCGGCGACTTCGGTGGATATGTACCGTCCGTCGATGGTGGCTAGCGTTCGGAATTCGTTGTCTCGCATCCATCCGAGGTGGAGGTTGTCGGAGACGACGGTTCCGAAGAGATCGGCTTTGGGTTGAGTTGACCGAATGGCGAGTGTCACCGTGGGCGATGAGTCAGTTGAAATGGACATCACAGCGAACTCTTGGTCGAACGGCCCGACAACAGCTCGTGCGATGATCTGATCTCCGCGCGATTCAACCGCTGCCCAGTGTGCATCATCCAGCCTCAGGACAAGGCGAGCACCACTGCATTCCGTGGTCGCACGTGCTTCCCAGGCTTGGTCTTCCACTCGGATGGCCAAGAGTGAACGGTATTCAGCGGTGTCACTGGGCTGGATAGCAAGACCGCCTCCCACTGCGGGAGCGGTAAAGTCACGAGGGTGTCGCCCTGGAGCGATCCACCGACCGTCCAGTTCGTCGGAGGTGAAATCGTCGCTGAACCGGCTTGGTGTCTCAGAAATCTCGAAAGCATCGTCATCGACCACCGGCCAATCATCGACCCAGGTGACACGTGCGATGAAGGTCTCTCGCCCGTTGAGGTGGAAACTGGGTGACGGTCCGACCGGTCGTACCCCGAGGTACACCATGGCCCATCCCTGCGCAGTCTCGACCAAGTCAGCGTGACCGGTGTTCTGAACTGGATGGGTCGTGCTGCGGTGGCTCAGGATCGGATTGGCCGGGTTCCATTCGAACGGTCCTTGGACGGAATGAGAACGAGCAATGGTAACGGCGTGCCCGCGCTCTGTGCCACCCTCGGCGAGCAGCAGGTAATACCAGTCGCCGCGATGGTAGAGATGCGGTCCTTCCGGGTGAGCCAAGCCGCTGCCTTGGGTGAGACCATACGGCGCGGATAGGAGCTTTCCGGTGGTGGGGTCTACGGTGGCCTGCATGATCGGGTATTCGCCCCATCCGGCTGCCCAGGTCAGATAGCAGGTCCCGTCCGCGTCCCAGAAGAGGTCGGGGTCAATACCGACCGCGCCAGAGGTAAACACCGGAGTGCTCCACGGTCCGGATGGGTCAGTTGCGCGGACAATCAGGTGCCCGTTCCTGATCTGGTTCATGTTGGAGGTGATCATCCAGAACTGCCCGCCGTGGTGACGAATCGTGGGTGCGTAGATTCCACAGCCCCCCGCTGAGGAGGGGAGCGTGAGTTGGTCGGCGCGATCAAGGACATTGCTGACTTGTTTCCAAGCTACCAGGTTGCTGCTGTGGAAGATGGGCACCCCAGGCAGATACTCGAATGTGGAGTTGACAAGGTAGAAGTCCTCTCCGACTCGGCAAATTGACGGGTCAGGATGAAATCCAGGGATGATGGGGGTCGCATTCATGTCAGTTCTCTTTTCTGTTGTCATTCTTAGATTGTTCATCGCTTTCGAGCAGAATCGTTGCCGGAGCAACACCGTCGGCTGTGGCTGTCAGAGTGACTCGTCCCGCTCCGGTACGGCAAACGATGGCGAGCGCACGACCGTCGAAAGTGGTGTGCTGCGCGTCGGTGAAGGACTCAGGAGTCGTGGGATTGCCACTTCCGAATCCCAGCAAGACCGCAGGGCCATCAATGCTGATAGTGACCAGACGATCCGCGCCAGGGCGGAGAATGCCCTGGGCATCTTCGAACTGCACGTTGACAAAGGCGATGTCGTCCGATGACGAATCGCTAGACTCGACGCTCAGATTGAGTTGGAGATCATCGCCTGCTGAAATCAACGTGAATCGACCCGTCTCACGACCCTCACGCATAGCCACGGCTGTCAGTTCTCCAGGCTGGTACACCGTGTCGAAATCCGCGCGGAATGCCATGTTCTCACCGACTCTGGCTTGACCGACGCACACGCCATTCAAGGTCAACTCGACCTCGTCGGCGTCGGCATACACCTCGACCTTGATCGGCTTGCCCTCGAAACCCTCCCAGGTCCAGCTGGAGATTGAGTCACTCCAGGACCAGGGGGTCGCGACGGCTATTGGCTTGCCATAATGCCCAGGGCGCTGGACGGCGATGTACGGCTTGTCTCGCAGTCCGAACACGATTTCCCGGTAATACGAGGCAGGTCGGCGATGCCCCGTGATATCGAGGTCACCTGACCAGGCTGTCAATCCCGGATAACCGCTGGCAAAGGATGCCGCCGCCCCTTGGTCTCCTTCGGCGTAGCGCAGCACGCCAATCCCAGCTTCACCCAGGTAATCGAATCCTGTCCAGGTGAAGTCTCCGAGGATATGGCTATTGTCTGATACCAAGCGCCATAGGGCGGCAATGTCGCGTGGCCACGACTCCGTTCCAAGAATGATGCGGCTGGGGAACTGTTCCTTGTCCATCTCATAGCGGGCGATGCCATAGTTCATCCCTGCCACGTCAAGTGCTGCGAACGATTCCTCCGTCCTTGATGTCACCATCGGTGAGGCCTGAATCTGGTTCATCATGTCGCCAACGTCGCCCATCATCTGGTTCACGCCACCACCGCCAGCCGCCTCCGCGTTGGCAGCGCTTTGTGCGCGTTTGCCCATGAGTACGATGTCGAGTACAGATACGAACCCGTTGACGCCGTTGGTGACGTATCGTGTTGAATCGAGTGAACGAATCTTCTCTGCCAATCTCCGACTCCAGATCCCGCCAAACTTGTTGCCAGTTTCGGGAATCTCGTTGCCGATGGAATAGAGAATGACGCTGGGATGGTTGATGTCTTTGGCGACCATAGCTGCCACATCGGATTCCCACCAAGCAGAGAACTCGAAGGAGTAATCGAAATCGGACTTGGCCGAGGTCCACATATCGAAGGTCTCGTCCATGACCAGCATTCCGAGGCGGTCACAGGCATCGAGCAGAGCGGGACTGGCTGGGTTGTGGGCGCTTCGGATGGCATTGAAGCCAGCTTCCTTGAGCAGGCGGACCTTGCGGTACTCGGCCTGCCGAACGGCGGCGGAACCGAGGGGGCCGTTGTCGTGGTGAATGCACGCTCCGCGCAGTTTGACCGGCTCACCGTTCACGCGCAATCCTCGGACCGGGTCCAATTGTAGAGTTCGTATTCCGAAGTTTGTGGACTCTTCGTCGACGATGCCGTCGGCGTCCACCTCTAAGCGCGCTGTGTACAGCGCCGGATGCTCGACGCTCCACAGCTGGGGATGTATCACCACGAGACGCTGGCGCACCACCTCGTTGCCCTGCGGCAAGACCGTGACTGGGGCCGAACCTCGAGCACATTCGAGACCGTCAGGCCCGACGATCACTGCGGTGACACGAACTGTGGATGTGGTCACGGCCATGGATTCCACCGTCGTGGCAACCTCAAGAACAGCCATCCCAGAATCGGCCTCGATCGTGCGCACACTCAGCCCATCGATGCCGACATGCACCAGATTCTTCACAATCAGGTGCACGTCGCGGTAGATCCCTGCTCCGGTGTACCAGCGCGAGTCCCCGTGTGCGCGACAATCCACTCGAATCTCGTTGTCTGCGCCGAAGTTCAGGAAAGGGTCGACGCGGACAGCGAACCGGGAATATCCGAACCCGTCTTGTCCCGCCAGCACTCCATTCACGTATACGTTCGCGTTGCGGTAAACGCCATCGAATTCCAGGGCGACCAGTTTGCCGCGATCCGTGTCGGCAACGCGCAGTGTTCGGCGATACTCAAAAGAACCACCTGAGAAGTAGCCCGTCGTCTCGCCACGCGGGGCATCTGGGCTGCGAGGTGTCCCGATGATGGCATCGTGGGGGAGAGCAACATCCTTCCATTGCGCGCCGTTGGCACCGCCGAGTTCCTGGAAAGCTGTCGCTTTCGTACGGTAACTCCAGCCGTCATTGAAGAGAGTACGCATCACATTGCTCCTTGAGTTTTGTCTTGATTGTTTGGCAAGAGGTCGCCGCTGGCATTTGCCTGGAGAACGAGGTCGTCGACTAAGGATTGGGGTAATTTGCCTTCACTCAACTCAATGAGTTTCTCCAGAGGCAAGGACTTCAGAGCAGCAAGGCTACTTGCAGTTGCGCCGCTGCGTTCGAGGACGCTCAACAGTAAGCCAGCGCCCACAGGATGCTCCAGCCACTCACCGATGCTGCTGACCGCTGACAGTGGCGCGTCCTGCGACCCTTCAGCACGCGCTTCAGGGCGGTTTTCGCGGACGGTTTGAGGTATGCGGTTCTCGTCGAAGCCTGCCCCTGATGGGAAGGGCTGGAATCCTTCGACTAGGGCGTGCCAACCGTCGACCTTGAAGCCCGAGGCATCGTCTTGCGCGAGGAGCGCGACAGCAAGTAGGAGCCCACCGTTAGCTGGCAGGTAGAGGGGAAGTGTGTTTCCCATCTGGGGGCAGTGGCCGACCAGTGTGTACGTGTTTCTTTTCTCATCACGTAACAGGGCGTCAAGAGCTAGGGCGGGTTGTTGAAGGCGCGACGCGGTCATCGCCATGACAGGGAAGTCCCATCCCCACGCTGTCTCCCATTCCCAGGCTTGCCACACGTCGTTCAGGGTTGCCTCCATGAGCGCGGGATCAATGAGTGGCCCAGGAGGCACAACACCCAGCGCCATGAGCACAGACGGATGGTCATCGCGACGCATCGGCTCTCCGGTGGCTATGGCAGTGTAGTGGCCATCACGTACATTTGGCGAAGCCAGACGGTCTTGGACATCTTGCCAGGTGTCCTGACGAGGCAATCCCTGCCTCTGGCGCCACTGTTGAGCAATGTCGAGGCACCACCACCAATAAGCAAGTTCGAATGTCGGGTCGGTGGTCGTACGGGCGTCGTAGAACTCCTGTGCAGGAATGATGGGTGGTCCGAGATGGAATGCCCCTTCCCGCTCTTCCGCGAACCCCGCCATGAACGTCGCAGTTTCATGGACAATGGGTGCGAATCGCTCGAGGAACCTTTGGCGGCGCTCAGGTGTGCTGGCCTGCCACACCAGCTCAAGCAAATGAATGATGTGTGGCTGCTGCCAGGCGAGCAGTGTCCCAATGTCACTAGGGCTTTCGCGTCCGTCTGGTCCGGTTTGCTTGGGCCAACGCGCTCCGGGATATCCCTGCCGAGTGGCGGTGGCACGCGCCTGATCGAGGATGGAGACATACCAGTCGAGGCTGCGTTCGAGCAACTCTGGACGTCCCCACACAGCGAAATGAGCCTCGTGCCACAGGTGCATTTCGAGATGGAACTTGCCTTGCCATGAGTTGGTCACGAGTCCTGTCTCAGCAGGTGGCAAACAACCAGAACTGTGCACACGGGTGAGGTACTGCGACAAGACGACGCGTCGTTCCAATTCATGTGCGCGAGGGTCCGTGCTGTCGGACAAGTCCAGGGCTGCACCTGATTCCCAGAAGTTCTGCCACGAATCGGCGGATGCCTGTGCGATGAAAGGGAAACGAGTCTCGGCCATGTCGGAGTCATCGAGCGAGAACCGGACCACCAACTCAAGCTCCTCGCCTGAACCCGACACTTCAATCACATGAGGCTGACCAGTCGGTCGCAGGATACCGTTCGACGTTGAAACGTGAACGACGTACTTTGTCGCGTCAAGGGTGCGGCGAATGATCGCCTCTCCTTTACCGCTGATGTCGAGTTCGGTGCGGTGCCGCTGAGGGGAGCCCCAATCAGTTGTCGTGGCGAATCCGTCACTGGCGTAAGGGAACTGAAGGACCACCCGGGCCCGCCCATCCAGAAGCAGTCGGGAAGAGATGTGGAAGGCGACGGTGGAGTCATCAGGAGATGCCACGGTCTCCACGCGCACGTCCTCGCCACCGTAGCCGAACGAACTCGTGATGAGACCGCTCCAAAGGTCGAGAGACTGATGGATGTCGGACAAGACTGCGGGATCAGACTCTGGTTGAGCATCTGGGGTCCTGCGCAGTTCGAGGCCGACTCGTCCCAGGTCAATGCGTTGAGGATTCGCATTCAGCCAGGCTCCGGCGCGGAACTCTTCCGCAATGTTGCCTGTCATCGCACCCATCATGTCGTGTTTGTCGGGATAGGTGACGGTGCCTCTGGCGGTCTTGTAGGAGGTCATCGCGTCGTCGAGCGTGAAACCATCTGGATTGGGCATCTCATGCCATCCCCAATTGCTCATAGTCGCCGTGTTGATGGCGACTGGCCCTGTGCGAGTGGGGGTGTGGAACGCCGTGAAGGTCTGCATGCCAGTGATGTCGGCGGTGTACGCGAAGTCGCCATTGCCGACAGACAGCACATGCTCGGGGTGCGGTTCGTACACGTCGATTCGATGACGGGCCACCAGCGCACGTCGGTCGATACCCTGAGTCTGCATCAGGAGTCCTTGTCGACTTGGGTGAGAAACTCGACAACATGACGGATGCCCTCGGCGAATCCGTCACGCTTCGGGAGATTGAAGAAACCGTGAGGCGTGTCAGCAACCACTTCCTGGGTAGTGGATACCCCGGCTGCCTTCAATTCTTGGGCGAAGGCTTCACCAGAGGCGCGAAGTGTATCTCGATCAGAGTTCAGGAAAAGCGATGTCGGCAGACCGGTCAAGTCACCGCCAGCAGGGAAGGGTCCGGGTGTGGCGAGGGCCTCCTCACTGCCCGCGTAGTTCAGATTCATGTCGTGGATAATCTTGGGACTGAATTGCGTCAGCTTGTGCAGGCCGCTAGTGCGAGCCGCGATGTGGGCGGGTATCGGCGGCAGATTGGCGTGGAAAGCTCCGTATGCGAGAACCAAAGCTTTCGGTAATGGTCGGTTCTGGTCCCGCAGTCGCATGGTCGCAGTGACGGCCAAGCACGCGCCAGCGCTTGCCCCACCGAGCACAAATCCCTTGTCAGCGCCAGTGGCAGAGTCGCAGATGACATCCACGACATCGTCAACGGGCACCGGGTAGCGGTTGGGTGAGGGTGTGAGTCTGAACTTCCCCAGAGTCGGCCATCGCGGTACGAGGTGATAATCGACCGCGAGCACCTGCCGCCCGGTTTCCGCGATGGCACGGGCAAAGCTGTCGGACTCTTTCTGGTCCAGCCCGCCAGAGATGAAGCCACCTCCATGGAGCCAGACCAACATCGGTTTGGCTGCTTGTCTGCCTTCAGGTGCATAGTCGCGTACCGGAATGGGACCGTGCCGCCCTGCTACCTCTCGGTTTTCGATCTTCATAATGTTCCTCGTATCGTAGTGCTGTTTTGTTGTCTCTTCGTTTTCGTAACGGTGGCCATCGGGCCTCAAACCTCGTTAAGTGGGACTCCGTTGGATTGAGCGACCTTTCCCAGCCAGGCTAGGCTTGGCTTTGGATGGCGTTCAAAGGTTTCTCGATCCACGCCGATGAGGCCAAACGTCGGTTCCCAGTTGCCCCATTCAAAGTTGTCGAGCACACTCCAATGCAGGTAGCCACGAACGTCGATCCCGTCGCTCATAGCCAATGCCAGATGTCGCAAGGCTTCGCCGGTGTAGGCGATGCGTTGCTGGTCGTCTGAGGTGGCGATCCCGTTCTCTGTGACCAGGATGGGGACTCCGCCAGTGACTTCCCAGGCATGTCGAACTGCGATGCCGAGGGCATCCGGTCTGTAGGCTGTGCCAACGAGGGTGTTGTCGGGACTGGGCGTTGCCGGGACAAGCCCGTTCTCGTCGACCTCCTGCGTGCTGTAGGCCTGTACTCCGATGAAGTCGTCCCCGCGCGAACCTTCCAAGAAACGATCCTCTCGCTCGTACTGTTCAATGGCGAGATAATCGGCATTGACTGGTTTGGTCCAGAACGCTTGGTTGGCAACCGTCCATCCCACTTTGGCGTCAGTGCGGCGTTTGAGAACTTCGCAGGCGGCTTGATGAGTGGCGATGAGTCGATCTGATACTTCAGGCTGAGGGCGAGGAATCGCCTGACGGTCAGTCGATTGGTTCGCTGGAGCGTCCTTCGCAGCGGCGACAACCCCGGTCAGTGCCTGGGACATCCGTGTCATGAGGACAAAGATATTGGGTTCATTGATGGTGCAGACCCACTCGACGCCGCCGAGAATGTCGCAGACGCGCTCGACATAGGATGCGAAACGGTCAATGGCAGTATCCCCAGTCCAGCCACCCTCTTCAATGAACCAGCGTGGGCTTGTGAAGTGGTGCAGCGTGATGACTGGTGTCAGTCCGAGTTCGAGCGCAGTATCGATCATGCGCCGGTAATGGGCCAACTCAGCGCGGGAAAACTCGCCTGGCAGTGGCTCAACGCGCGCCCATTCGACGCCGAACCTGTACGCGGTCAGCCCAGCCTGAGCCAACAAATGCATGTCCTCTCGGTAACGGTGGTAACTGTCGTCGGCGTCGCCGCTGCCTGCCAGGTGAGGCATGACATGCTCGTAGTACCACCAGTCGCTGTTGACATTGTTACCTTCTATTTGATGTGGTGCGCCGGAAGCTCCCCAGAGGAAGTCAGTCGGGAAAGTAGTCATGGTTTGCCTTTCGGTGTTGTTGTCTCAGGTATTGCTCGGTGTTATCTCAGTGACTGGTTGGGCCTGCGACCTGACGAGCAGCAACGGTGATAGTCTTCTCGCCGTGAATGGTGGCACTGCTTGATGCCATCATCACGGTGATTTCGCCCTCCTCGATTCCACGATGACCATCTGGGAACGAATAGACGAGGCGGTCAATCGGGAAGGTGAGGTCGATCTGTTGGGAAGTGCCGGGTTCAAGGCACACCCGCTGGAAGGCTGCGAGTTGACGCACAGGGCGAACCACGCTGCCGTGCTCATCGCGTGCGTACAACTGCACTACAGTGGAGCCCGAGCGAGTGCCCGTGTTGGTCGCCGTGACAAAGGCGGAGATCGTTCCGGTGTCCTCGCAGACAGTCACCTCGTCTAGAGACAGGTCGATTGTCGTGTAACCAAGACCGTGCCCGAAGGGGTACAGGGGAGTCGGGTCGAGGTCGTTGTACGGGTGACGAGACCCGGTCGGGTGGGCATACCCACTGCCGAAGGGGTGTCCGTGGTACAGCGGAATCTGGCCGACGTGGCGTGGGAAGGTCGAGGGCAGTCTCCCACCAGGCTCGACTGTGCCAGTGAGGACGTCAGCGACCACTTGCGGACCTTCACCGCCGAGGAGGGGAGCGAGGATGACAGCGGCGGATGCCTGTGCGACCGCAGTCAGGATGATAGGACGGCCAGCGATGACGACCGTCACCAGAGGAACACCAAGGTCGGCGAGCGCGTCAATGACCGCAGCCTGGTTGCCCGGAAGCTCAAGCGTGGCGGAGGACTGACCTTCGCCTGCGGAATTGTTTCCCACCCAGCCTGTGCGTTCCCCGACAACAGCGATGACAACGTCATGCCCTGCCACGGCGGCTCGCAGCGTTTCTCGATCAATCGCTTCATCAGAGTCAGGAGAACCAACATTGACGAAAGTCACTTCATTCTTGTGAGCGATTTTCATTGCACTCAGAATCGTCTCGGCGCCAGGGTACAAACTACGTGCGATGGCCTCGAAGACCGTGGCGATGCCTGGAATGCGAGCCTGGAAGATGTCCGTGAAGTTGAACGTCGCCGGGTCGATGGTCGGGACCTGACCTGTACGAATCATGTTGATTGCCATCGGCTGTTCATCGTTGGCGACATCGGTGTAGGCCCCGAAGTGGATGCGCAGTTCGTCAGCAAGTGAACCAACCACGGCAATCTTCATTCCCGCCGCTAGCGGCAAAATGCCATCGTTTTGCAGGAGGGTCGTCGCGTTCACGGCGATTTCCCGAGCGATGCCCTTGGCCTTGTCCCGGTCAGGGGTGGTTGCCGGTCGGTGGGGTCGTGTGGGTGCGAGGTCTGGCAGGAGGCCGGCTTCTCTCTTCGCCTCAAGGACGTGGGTGACGGCTAGGTCGAGGCTTTCTTCGGTGATGAGCCCATGGTCGAGCGCGAGACTCAGTTGTGAGAAGTCGTCGTCACCGGGCAGTTCAACGTCGAGACCAGCGTTTAGCGCCATCGCCCCTGCTTCCTCAGCATTGCGGGCGACATGGTAGGGGCGCACCAGCATCTTAACGGCGTCGTAATCACCAACGACAAGACCTTTGAATCCAAGTTGGCCACGCAGTAGGTCGGTCAGGATCCAGCGGTTGGCAGCCACCGGTGTCCCGTCGACATCGTTGTACGAGTTCATGATGACGGACAGCCCGGCCTGCGCGATGGCACGGCGGAAAGGCTCTGCGTACTCGTCGACCAAGGCGCGATGCCCCACCGTTGAACGGGCCTGATTGAGGCCACCCTCGGACAGAGCGTACCCAAGGAAGTGCTTGCCCGTTGCTTGTACGCCGGAATCGCACTCTGGCCCGTTGATGCCACGAATGAAGCCGATGCCAATCTGGGAGGCAAGTTCTGGATCTTCGCCGTACGTCTCATGGACCCGGCCCCAGCGTGGGTCGCGAGCCAGGTCGAGAACTGGTGAGAAGCACAACTGGATACCGTACCCACGCATCTGTTCGGAGGTAATGGCTGAACTTGCCTCAATGAGATCCGGCATCCAGGTCGTCGCCTGAGCCCACGCGGTGGGATAGGGGATGCCAGTGCCATGGACGAGTCCATTAATGCCCTCGGCATGAATCAGCACACCGATGCCAAAGCGGCTGACTTCGCGCGCTGCCTTCTGGATGGAGTCAAGGACATCCCGGTACTCTTGCTCAGGAGCTCGATGGAACCAGGCCAAGGACAGGTGGCCGAGACCATGAGGACGCAGTTCAACCAGCTTCTCCGGGGCGACGCGCAAGCCTCCTGGCGATGTCGGTGAGGCAGCGGAAAAGTCGTACAGGGCGGGCAGAATCAGGCCTGTCAGTTGGGCGATTTTCTCCTCGAGGCTGAGGCGCTTGAGATATTCATTGATGGTGTCCATAAGGTTGTTGTTTCTACTAGTGGGTGGTTACTTACTGGAGCGGACGAAGACCATGACGATCACCGCGCCAATTGCTGTGCAGGCTGCGGCAACTAGCAGCAGCAATGTGTAGTTCTTGTCGGATCCACTCATGCCAACCAGCAAGAGTGGAGCGGCCACGACTGGAGCAATCGCCTGGGCGAGCGAGGTCGAATAGACGTTGATGCCGATGAAGCGGCCAGCCTCGGTGTCCCGTTGAGGCAAGACGTCGAGAACCATGGCCTGGTTGACTGCGCTGAACACTCCCAAGGCGAGGCTTGAGATGATAGAGCCAACGATGAGGATGGGAGCGCTTGTCCCGCCAAGGGCCATGATGATGGCTCCGAGTGTGAATCCTGCTCCAGAGGCGAGAACAAGAACCCTGCGGCGATGGAACTTGTCTGAGAGCATTCCGCCCAGGAGCGCTCCGCCGCCGGTGGCCACGACCCCAGCCAGAGAGAGGATGACAATGAGCCCGCCGATATCGGCAACTTGACCGCTGGTGGAAAGGCGCGAGGCGAAGAACAGGGTTGTAAACGTTGTTCCAAGCGTGACTCCGAACATGAAGATGAGTCGCCCGAGCCAATTCCACGCGAAGTCTGGGTACTTGGCTGGATTGAAGACCATGTTGGATAAGGCTCTTCTCACCGTCAACTTGGGTCCCAGGACCATATCGAGGCTGCTGGGTTCCTTGACCGAAATCACCCACGCCAACATCAGCGCCACGCCGATGACGCCGGGAACAAGAAACATGAGGTGATTGTGCCCGATGAAGGCGCTGGCAATACCGACACCAGTAACCGAAGCGACCATCTGCACAAAGGCGCCAAGCCCCGAGACCTTGCCCCGCTGTTCTTCCGGGAGCAAGTCTGCTTGAGAGAGCATGAGCGAGTTGAGGGCTGCCGTCCAGCCCAGTTGAGTGAGCATCCACCCCGCGACGACCATCGGGAGGCTAGGTGCACCGCCGATCATTCCTAGAGAGACCAGGCCAAGAATCGCACCACCGATGCCGAACGGGCGGCGTCTCCCAAGCCGCGTTCGAGTCCTGTCACTCCACATCCCCAACAGTGGCGAGGAAATGGCGGCGATGAGGGCGCCAGATCCGATCACGTACCCTAAAACCTCAACATTGTCTGGTGCGAGTTCCTGGACTCGAATGGACAGTGAGATTCCGATGGGGGCAATCAGTGCGATGTACCCACCGAAGGTGGCCAGCGCGAGAAACCATATGTACCGAGTACTGACAGGAGGTCTCTGCACAGTCTGGGCAGTGATCCCCCGGGTCGTGTCGGTCTCTGCGTCCGGTGTCGAGTTTGATGAGCGCGTTGTCGCATCGAGAGTGTGCGTTGAGTCAGTCATTTTGGCGACTCCTTCGTCGAGGTTGCTCATCACCGATGCCTTGCTGGGGACTGTCCGAGACTGTTAGTGTCACGTGACACTTCTATTGGACCATGCCTCGTAACGCGTGTCAACATAGTTCGCGCACTTTGTTCAGAAATACTGCGAATGCAGTATGAGTGGCCGCACGCAGAGGACTCAGTCCGGGATTATGCCGTTTCTCGCCGGATGAGAGAGAATGCCCCATGCCTGACCTGCACGTCGGGTTCGCTCTTGCCGAGACGAGCCCGCAGAGCGACAGCGATCAAGTCGACCATCCCCAGGAGATCTGTGTCGATGGTGGTGAGGCTTGGAGTCCAGAGCTGCCCGAAGGGTGAATTGTCGACGCCCACGATCGCTAGGGTGGCGGGAATCTCGACTCCACAATCTCTTGCTGCGGCCAGGATTGCCAGTGCGACTCCGTCGTTGTAACAGGCAACGCCAGCAGGCAGCGGCCCATCAAGGATTTGGGCAAGGGCCGCACTTCCTGACTCTGGGGTGACAGTGACAGTGACCGAACGCGGTTCAGGCAAACCTTCTTGGGCGCAGACGGATTGCAATGCTTTGAAACGATCAGCGGGGAAAGGGTCGCGGGGGCCATCTGCAGACCCGGCGAACCAGAGGATCTGTGGGTGGTGTTCTAGCAGAGCCGCTGCTTGTAACGCTGTGATTCCGCCATCGCGTGGTGCGGCAGGGTCAGGATCGCGATCAGGAACGATGACTGTCCCACGCTGTTCTAGCCAATCACGCTCTTCAGACGTCAATACACCGAAGTCGACGACGGCGAGGGGGCGTAATGCGGCGACTGCGTCGGCAGTCGCGCGCACGGTGTCGCTCGCGAGTCGAATCACCACGTTGCCACCAAGTTGGCTGGTCTGTTTCATGACGGCATCGACCGCATCCTGGAGATGCGCGGCGAAAGCCACATTGGCAACTAGGACGACTATGGTGTCACTTCGACCGCTGACCAGTGAGCGCCCTGCGATGGAGGGCTTGTAATCAAGGGCGTCGGCAGAGTCTTGCACCCGCTGACGTGTTTCTGGAGAGAATCTGGAGCCGTTGCCATTCAGTATGGCCGAGACTGTCGAGCGGGAGACTCCAGCATGACGCGCCACATCGGCACTCGTCGCCAAGTGGACGGCTGGTTCTGCGGTTGTCACCCCATCATCTTCCCACAAGACGTTCGTTTTACCGACCAAACCGGCCCATGACAAGGCGTGGTTGAGTCTTCGCATTCTTACGTTTTCCCAGTTTTCAGCGCCCATCGGGCCTCTCGTCGCGCCTTCTGCCTGTCTGGGTCGCAGGTGGGAGCGGCCAAGAGGAGTGACTTGGTGTATTCGTGGGTTGGGGCGGAGGTCACTTGGGCGGTTGTGCCAGTTTCGACGAGTTCACCACGGTACATGACGGCGACCCGATGGCTGATATGTCGGACAACAGCCAAGTCGTGCGTAATGAAGAGGTAAGCAACGCCTGTGTCTCGTTGTAGCTCGACGAAGAGGTCCAAGACTCGCGCCTGTGTGGTTAGGTCGAGTGCGGAAACTGGTTCATCGCAGACAATCAGGCGTGGTTTGAGAGCCAGAGCGCGGGCGATGGCGATGCGCTGTCGTTGGCCACCAGAGAACTCACGCGGGTAACGTTGCGCTGCATTGGCCGGCATTCCGACACGGTCGAGCAGCGCCATGACACGCTTGCGAGCTTCGGCGCCCTCGATACCCTGAGCGATCAGAGGCTCAGACAAGATGTCGGCAATTTGCAGGACCGGGTTGAGCGACGTGTACGGGTCTTGGAAGACAACTTGGAGGTCGCGGGCAAGGCTGCGACGGTCCTTAATGTCAAGGTGAGTAATGTCGTGCCCCTCGAACAAGATTCTCCCGCCGGTGGGTGCCGCCAACCCGAGCACTGCTCGCCCCAGGGTGGTCTTCCCGGACCCAGATTCGCCTACAAGGCCGACTGCTTCGCCTGCGGCGATGTCCAGCGACACGCCCTTGAGTATTTCGGGCGAGCGCTTGCGGAACCCACTTGAAGGGTAAGTGAGCCGCAGGTCTTCTATCTGTAACAAGGCGTTCACCAGAACCCCTCCTGTCTGCTCGATGACACGACTGCGGGTGGGTCGGGCCTCACGGTTTCCTCATCCAATATGGCGCTGACTAGCTCTTTGGTGTAGTCCATGGCTGGGTGGTGGAAGATTTCACGAACCGGGCCTTCCTCAATCAGTTCGCCCTCTTTCATGACGACCACGCGGTCGCACAAGTCAGCGACAACGCCAAAGTTGTGCGTGACAAGGAGCACACCCATGCCGAGTTCACCTTGCAACTCTCGCAACAGGTCGAGTATCTCCGCCTGCAAAGTGACATCGAGTGCAGTTGTCGGCTCGTCCGCTATCAGCAACTTGGGCCGGGACATGACAGCCGCCGCTATCAGGACACGCTGAGCCATTCCGCCTGAAATCTGATGCGGATACTGCTTCATCATGGCTTCGGGGTCGGGGATGCCTACACGTTCAAGAAGAGAAACGATCATGTAGTGTGCCTCTCTACGTGACACTGTTTTGCGCAGAGATTCCTTCAACTGGGACCCAATCGTGAATGCAGGGTCTAGGTTGGCCATCGGCTCCTGAGGCACATACGACATCACGCCTTGTCTGAGCTTTCGCATAAGTCCTGCCCCTTTGCCGATCAGCGGGTCTCCGGCCAAGCTCAGGCAATCAGCGGAAATCTGGGCTTCTTTGGGCAGGAGTCCAAGAATGGAAAACGCCGTCTGTGTCTTACCCGACCCTGATTCGCCGACCAGACCCACGATCTCACCTGCGCTGACATCCAGTGAAAGTCCGCTTACGACGAGCTTTCGACCACCATCTGGCATCGGGTAGCTGACGCGAAGGTTGCGCACACTCAACAGCCCGCCTTGAGTCTTGTTAGCAGGGGTAGCAACCGTTTCGGTTTCGGCTTGTTCATCCGGGACTGCCGGTTTTCGCGCCTTCGACTGCGGGGCTGCCAGCGCGTCCCGATAGGCATTCCCCAGCAAGATGAGGCTGGCGTTGAGCAGTGCGAGGAAGAGAGCAGGCCACACAATCTGTAGCGGTGCAGTGTAGATATTGGCGAAGGCGTCGTTGGTCATTGAGCCGAAACTTGGGGTCTGAGTCGAGCCGAAGCCAAGGAACGCCAGACCCGCCTGAACACCGATCGCGGAACTGGCGAGAAAGACTCCGGAAATGACGATGGGCCCGCGAACCACGTACAAGACATGGCGCGACAGGATGCGCCAGTTGGACAGCCCTGAGACGCGCGCCGCATCGACGTAGAGCTCGTTGCGTACCGCCTGGACTAGGTTTCGCACGAGTCGGAAAATACCAGGAGCGAGGAACAGGCCGAAAATCAACATCATGCCTTGGTACGTGCTGCCCATCACCGGATAGAGCAACATGACGAGGACGAGCGCCGGGAAGGTCATGAGCAAGTTGAACACCCATGATGCAATGGCATCTGTGTGGCGACCGACATAGCCTGCGATAAGCCCAAACACTGCCCCAACAACGATGCCGACACTGGCTCCAATGACGGCGGAGATCAGGGAGACCTGGATGGAGGTCAGCACTCTCGACCAGATGTCACGGCCATACTGGTCCCCACCCAAGGGCCAGTCAGGCGTTCCCACTGGGGCGTTGACATGGTTGAGAGAGGCGTAAATAGGGCTGTGGTGAGTGAGGAGGGGAGTGAAGAGCGCCAGAAGGATGAGGATGACCAAGACGATGAGTGATATGAGGCCGAGGGGGTTGTGCAGCAAACGAGACAGGGCACCGGCGCGATGCTTTGGCGACGCTTGCTCTGGTTCATTGCCGGTGAGGCCGCCGGGGAGTTCTGGAACACTCATCTGACCCTCACCTTCGGGTTGAGCCAACCGTTGGCCAGGTCGACCGCGAGATTGACCACAACGACAAGTCCAACGCTGAAGAGTGACACGCCGAGCATGGCGGGTAGGTCGCCCTGGATGGTGGCGGTGTAGCCGTACGTTCCGAAACCAGGCAGAGCGAAGATCTTCTCAACGAAGAGTGAGGCGCCGAACATCGAAATGAAAGCCAAGGAAAATGTCGTGAGAGCGGGGCTGGCTGCGTTGCGAAGCGTATGTTTGAGCAGGATGGAGATTTCGGACACGCCACGGGCTCTCAGCGACCTCACATACTCACTATTGAGTTCATCGATCATCGAGCCTCGCAATTGGGCCGCCAGGGACGCGATGCCGCCGATGGACAAGACGACTGCGGGAAGGACGACTGAAGCGAACCACCCTGAGACGGACTTCGAGATGGGAACAAATCCGATAGCCGGAACCCATCTCAATGCTATGGCGAAAACGTAAACCAGAACAATGCCCAAGATGATGGCGGGGAAGACGTAGGAAAATGTGGCGATTCCTTGTAAGGCCTTGTCCAGCCACCCACCACGCGCTGCGGAGGCCACGCCCAAGACAACGGAGATGGCAAGCGTGATGAGGCACGACAGAAGAACGATGGACATCGTGACAGGCAAACGAGTAATAAGCGCATTCACGACCGGCTCGCGTGTGAAGTAAGAGATGCCCAGGTCGCCATGAAAAACGCCGATCAGCCAACTGAAGTATTGCTCCATGATGGGCCGGTCGATGCCCAGTTGGGCTTCAAGATTGGCGATGGCATCGGCGGAGGCTGAAGGTCCGAGGATGTTCTGTGCCACCGGGATGCCGACACCGAAGGTCAGGAAGAAGGTGATGGCGGTGACGATGAAGATCAGGACGAGTCCAGACCCGATTCGCTTCAGAATGAAGGTGAGCACGAAGTTCTCCTGTGTTGCGGGCGCGGGAACCGAAACCCCCGCGCCCTTGACAACTAGCGGTCTTTACTTGGCCGGAGCCCAAGGCAAGACGGAGGCAGCGGTAATGACCGGAGGGGTGTACGTCACATTGTTGGATATGACATAGGCCGGGGTCATGTACACGATGGGAGCGAACCACGCCTGATCGACGAGGTACTTGTTGACACCCTTGAACGCATCCGCGCTGGTCGACGTGTTGGCCTTGTCCATCAGGTCTTGGAGTTCCGGCGTGCTCGAATAGAACGGGTTGAAAGCTCCACCCATCACAGCGTTGATGTCGAGGGCGTCGTTTCCGACGAACCCGTTGTACATGAAGTACATCCCATAGTTTCCGCCGAAGACCTTGGTGTAGAAGTCTTGGAAGGGGACGGATTCCCAGGTGACCGTAATGCCGATGTCAGCAAGGGACTGAGTGATGATCGGCTCGAATTGGGTGCTCATCACTGTGCTCGGCATGGTGATGGCGAATCCATCCGCGAAACCGGCCGTGGCAAGGAGAGACTTCGCTTTGTCTACATTGTAGTTGTAGGTTGCGTTGATGTCGTCACCCCAGGCGCCGCCTGCAGGGTTGACCACCTGTACGGTGGGGTTCATGATGCCAGGGCCAAGTTTCGCCGCGATGGTGGCGCGATCAAAGGCCAGGTTGATGGCTTGTCGAACCTCTTGATGAGCAAGTGCCGGGACGACTTTGCCTTCGCGGTCCGCCAAGAACAAGATGCCAATCGCGCCTGGTCTGTTGTTTCCAGTGGTGAAGTCGGCGGCGGGGAACTGACTGAACAAGTCCATCGAAGGCAGGCCCGAATAGTCGAGTTGACCGGCTTTGACTGCGTTCTGAGCCGCCGTATTGTCTGCAATGACTCTTTCTTCGACGGTGGCGAAGGGATACAAGTCCGCATTGTAGAAGTCAGGGTTCTTCTTGAGCAGGTAGACAGATCCGGGAGTGCTTCCAGCCTCGTCCAAAATGTATGCCCCAGACCCAATCGGTTTGAGTTGTGAACTCTCGTCGCTCAAGAGGCTGGGAGCACCGACTGCCCCGTGAATACCGCCAAGGAGCGGGATGAGAGCGGCGTCCGGTTTCGACAGTGTGATGACAACGGTTGACGCATCAGTCGCATCGACCGACGAGATCGATTTGAGGTTCTCGGCGGTTGAAGACCCGGCGCAGGAAGCCTTGAGCGAAGCAGCGACCGCCTGCGCGTCCAGCGCCTCGCCGTTGGTGAACTTGATACCCTGGCGAATCGTGAGCGTCAACTTCGTCATGTCGGCGTTGTACTCCCACTTCTCTGCGAGTCCAGGCTGAATAGCGGCCTCAAGGTCCTTGTGGAGGATGGTGTCGTAGACCGACAGGAAGATGGTTGTGTCGCCTCCCGAGTAGTTGCCGATGGACAGGTTCGAGGGTGGCGCCTGCATGGACAGGTGGAGGGTATAGTCGACGGCCGGTGCGCTAGACGTGGCGGCGCCGGTGACGGGATCGGTCGCGCCACTGGTCGTGTCGTCGTTTGTGCCCCCTGAGCAAGCCGAGAGGGCCAGACAAGCTGCAACCACGGCGGTCGCCACTCGTAAATGTGTACTTATCTTCATGTGCAGACTCCTTCGTCCGATATTCCAGGACTTGATGAGCCCTGATGACTTGTGTGACCGGAGTGTCACGTGACACTCAATCTAGGTGTCACGTAACACTAATGTCAAGCGATGAGTCCCACACGAGCTTTTCGTTGCCAAATCGTTATGTTTCATCAAGTCGTGTGCGAGCTTCCAGGGTCGTCGAAGTGTCGGCGTCTATTGTGGGGCGGTCGCCAGAGGTCGAAATTTGGCCTAGTCCGTCATGAATGAGATGCTTCGAGCGATGTAGGGCCAAAGTCAGCGTGAAAAGCGGCACAAAATCGGCGAGCTCTGATCCGAGACCGTTACTCGTCACTGAATCGGCACGAAGGTGGCCAAGGTTAGCCGCAGAGTTCGAAGTGGACGGTGGGGTTAGGTGTGAGCCGTCCAAACGGCCTACAGTTGGGGCATATATCGGGCAGGATACTCGGTCCTGGCCTTGGCTGACACGGCCCATCCGCAAACAGTCGGCGACAGGGGGAATGACTCGGTGGTGGATGGATCGTGAGGCAGTCGAGTAGTTCGATTCTGAGTGTTGCGTGTCTCGAAGTGTGCTTGGGACCCGGCACGCAGGGTTGGCGTTTGTGTGTTCCGGCAGCTACTTACGTTCAAAGCCTAGTGGCCTCTGTCGAACTGAATCCCAATTGCCGGTATGCAACTCGGCGTTTGCTGTGTTGACTGGCAAAGATGGGAACGTCGTCGTCAACGTAGTCGTGGACGATAACGCGAGTCTTGTTGGGATGGCGACGCAATGCCCTTCCGACCGCCTGAATGAGCAGACCGGCGAACGCAACTGGTCCAGCGAGAAATACAGTGTCGAGGACGGGAGCGTCAAAGCCTTCGCCGCCGTAGGGGATGGTGGTGAGGATAAGAATCGGGTCGTTTGGTTTGGTGTCGGCCAGTCGCTCTCGGATTGTTGCCAACTCTTTCTTGGTCGTCCCGCCGAGCATAGTGAGCGGATGAAGACCGTCGTCGATGAGCAGGTCCCTCAGAGCGGCCAGATGATCGCGGCGGCGGGTGAGCACTAGGCACTTGCGACCTTCGGCCATTGCTTGCCGGATGTCGGATGTGATTTGGTGGTTGCGAGCCTCGTCAGCGCAGACGAGTCTCGTCAGTTCGGTGATTGCCCCGGGCTGACTGATGTCGAATCCGGGCGGGGCGGTGAAGGCAGTCTTGTGGACGCAGAGGATGCGTTCGGGACCCTCATAAGGCGTTGTCAGAGTGGATTCTTGTGGCACAGTGTCCCGCATGGCATGACGGATCGGACCGACTTGCCATGCGGTGACTTGTTCCAGCCCATCCCGCCGTGGTGGGGTAGCAGTCAAGCCTAGCCACCAAGCCGCAGGTATCTGGGTGACAGTGTGCTCGTACGACCCAGCGGCGACATGGTGGCATTCGTCAATGACTACTTGGCCGTATCCGGCAGTGAGTTCTCGGACTTCAGTCTCAGTGCGTCGCGCCAATGTGGGGAGCATGGCGATGTCTACCACTCCAGTTGTCTTCTTCCGACCCGCACCGAATTGCCCGGGATTGATCCCAAGGAAGGTCTTGACTTGCTCGCGCCATTGATCGGCCAGCACCTTTCGGTTCAGCAGGATGAGCGTGCTCACTCGTCGCTCGGCAATCACTGCACAAGCCATGACGGTCTTGCCCGATCCTGTGGGCGCATGCAGTACGCCATTCTGCTCTGCGAGCATCGAGTCCACCGCGACTAGTTGTGGCTCAGTCAACTCACCATTGAAAACAATATCAATTTCTTCTCCTTGGCTGCGCTCATCGTCGATTTGAATACGACTGCCAGCCTGCTCCACCAGATTTGTTGCCTGCTGGAGCAAGCCACGGGGAAGAATCAGGTCGCCACCCACGGCAATGTCAAAGCCTTGAATGAAACGGGGGATGTCGTGAGTCGACCGTCTTGCTCGCTGTGCCTCGTAGAACTGTGGATTGTGGATCGTCGCAGCATTGCGCAGTGCTGCCGCCAGTGCTGGGGTCAAGTCCTCGTCACGGATGGTTAGCCTTGCGCCTAGGGTCGCATGTACGGGCGAGGACGGAACTGGATGTATCTTTGTCGCTTCGGACTTCTCGAGTCGAGTCACCTCCGGGCCGACCACGATCTTGGCTTTCCTGGCAATGGCAGCGACCTCTGCGGGGGTCATCTGGTCAAGCCTTGAAAGGTACTCCCATTGGTCAGGGTGCGGTTCCCATGTCGCCATATCGATGAACACCGTTGTACCGCGCTCGTACCTGCGTTTCCCGTTCAACGGAGCAGCAATCAGATTCCCGACACCGCTTGCGCTGACCGGAACAGTGTCTTGGTTTGGGAACAGGCGATCATACGACGCTAGCGACATTGATCCTCTCAGACTCATCGCTTCATGGAGACATGCGCTTCCCATCGCGCGGGCATTGGCCGCCGACACCGGTGCTGTGAAAAATGTCCAGGCGTGAGCACCTCGACCAGATTGAGAGATTTCGAGAGCACACGGCATACTCAGCGAGGCCGCAGCTTTCACATAAGCATGGGCATCCAGCATTGCGTCGGCTCCATCAAAGTCAGCGGCCAGCCACCAGGTCGTGGCATCCGGCAGCAGCGGGTACAAACCGATGAACAAGTCATCCTTGCGATCCAGATGGGCTCTGATCACCTCAGGAGTCAGCGGCAGAGGCTGCTTCTCCCAGAGCGTTGCCTTGTCAAAAGGATGTCGGACAACCGGTGACCACCCCTTTGTCTGCTTGCGGCTATTTTCCCAGTAATGGGCGTACACGTCACGTCGCGCCGCAAACAACCGCATGTACAGGGCGAGCTTGGCCTCGGGCGCTGAAGCATCCGTCACTACTCCGGGATCGGGCGGTGTCAACACAGGCTGCTCTGGCGGTGGCTCGGCACCATGGGCGATCTTGAGAATGTTGCGCAGGCGCTGGTTCTCAGCTCGTAGCGAGGCAATCACGTGATCGGTGCTTCCAGGCATGTAATCCCCCCCTACTCCGGTCTCGGTGACGCAAGAAGCGCGCAGCAAAAACACTACCTTCAGAGGGCTCCTGGCGGGAGTCCTAGCGGATCAGGTGAAAGTCCACCCTCGACAGATAGGTCGGTGACCTGAATCTTGCTGAAACTGGACCCTGGCACAGCCGAATTCGGGCCGCGCTGGGCGCGATAATCTCGACCACGAGTTGAGGATTCATTTCGTCTGGTGATTTGCGTATTTGTGGTTTCACAAGTGGTGATGGGTGTGGGCAACACTCGGACAACACTCGGACATCAAATGGACAGCACTTTCCGCTTGTCACGGAGGGGTTTTCTGGGAAGACTGGCTCAATCCAATGACGGACCGAAGGAGCCCCATGCCCGGTCAACGCACTTTGTTGTATGCACGTCCCACGTCGGGTCCGCGCCGTTCCATTGTCACCTCCCTGAACCTGGAGTGGGACAGCATTTGTCATCTCCAGGCGGAGTGGTCTGATCCGGGTGTGACTCTCGCCATGAGTCTGGAGTCTATTCGTTTCAATCCTAACCGTGTGCTATTGGAACTCGTTTGTGCTTGTCAACAGGGTTATCAGGCAGCGGGAAGGGTGATCGTTCAGGCGCTCCTGGGCAAGCTCGTCAATCTTGCTCACTGTCACAAGGGGGCTGGCATCTCCAGTCTCGTGCCCGCGTTGTGGTTGAGGATTTGCCTGTATCCGGTGGAGCGTCGTCCCACTGCGGTCGCGGCCAATCTTGTTCTGGACGCGCTGCGGGACACTCTGCGGGAGAATCGGAGTTTGCCGTGCGCGGAGGTAGTCCATCCTGATGTGGTGACAGTGGAAGATGTTTTGGCTGCCGCCCGTGAGTTGGGTCTTGTTTCGCCACGTTCGCTGGCTGTTGTCCGGTCGGTGTATGGGGAGGGTATGGACTCGCAGCAAGCCGGGACTGTGCATGACCTCAGTCCTAGTGCGGTGCGTCGGCGTTGCAGTGACGCGGTGAGCAGACTGCGAGAGCATCGCCAGGACCTTCTCGACGCATCCGAAACCGACATCACCTACGTTTACGCGATATGAACCAGCGCCAAGCCTCATGCTTCCTCTTGGTGTTGCGGTAGGGCGGGTTCTGTCTGCCTTCCAAGGGCAAACGAGGGGAGGGCGGTCCCAGTCGGCAAACTTTGGCCTAGTCCGTCATGAATGAGAGGGCTCGCACGGTGTAGGTGCAAAGTCAGCCGGAAAATCGGCCTGGAATCGGCGAACTCTGATCCTGGACCGTGGCTCACCGCTGAATCCGCACGGAAGTGGTCAAAGTTGGGCGCCGGATTCCAAGTCAGCCTTGGGGTGGGAACACGACCCAAGAACGGCCTGCCGCTACGGAAACACTGACTATCGGCCACTCGAACTGTCATTCTGCGCGAAGTCGCAGAATGACGAGATGCGCCAGTCAGTGGGTCCTTAGGGCACGTACCGGTTGGGATACTCGACCCGGGCGCGATCCGTGATTGTCGTGATGAGCGGTGTCTTTGCTTGGGTGTATCCGTCGCGGTCGTGTTCGTACCGCTCCAGCAGGGAGCGTTTCAGTTCGGCGTAGGCGGCTGCGGTTTCGGGGTGGTCGAGCAGGTAGTCGCGGAAGTACAGCTCGTCCCAATCGCCCAAGGGACGCACATGCAGGTGGTACACCTTGTCAGCGAAGCCTTGTGGCGTGTACCCCTTGTTGAAAACCAAGCGTAGGGGCTGGCCAGTGGGGACACCAGACATCAGCAGCCATCCCTGTCCTTCCAATATGGCGGCCAGGTCTTCGCCGCTGCGGTCCGATACCTCCATCAAAATGTCCACGGTCGGCTTGGCCAACAGGCCGGGCACAGCGGTCGAGCCAATGTGGCTGATGCGTCTGATTCGGTCGCCCAGCAGAGCCGTGAGGGCGTCGCGTTCCTGCTCGTACCATTCGCGGTAAGCCAGATTGTGGTTGCGTAGCACAATCGGAAACAACTCCCACAGTTCCTCCAGTGTCCATTCGGCCAGCGGTTTGTCGCTCATGCCAAATCCGAATCGTGCTGGGTGACATAGCGCGCAAGAGAGTCGACGGTTTCACTCATGAGCGGTCTGATTCGCTGCTCGGACTGCTTTGCGGAGTTTGGTGATGGCCCAGTCGTAGTGGCTTGATGTGGAGGAGACGAGGTACGAACCCAATGACGTTGTGCCGGTCCAGGGGTAGTACTTCTTGGTGAAGAGTTCTTCATCGGTATGACCTTCGATCAGGGCCAAGACTTGCTGGTGAGACTGCGCCAGGTCGGCTATAGCCTGGGCCAGTGGTACGTCCTGAGCGTTCTCCCAAATGACTGCGTTCAGAGCTGCGGTGGTCTTCCAGGTGTAGCCGGGCGCGGGCATAACGGGTTTCGTTCCTGACATGCCGTCGGCGTACCAGCGCAACATCATGTCATGCCACTTGGTGAGGTGTACCAGCACGTCCCGCAGGTTTCGGTCTCGGTCCTCGAAGCTGAACGGACCCTCTTTGACGTCGTCAGGCAGCGAAGCAGCCATTGTCATCAGGTCGTCATAGCCGCTGGCCGCAGCATCGAGCAATTGTTGACGTGTAGTTGGACGAGACATGGCACGCTCCTTCGTCGGTTCTCGGCGAACTCACGCCGCCCAGGCACTCCCAATAGTCGCATGTACAGCACTCAAGCGCAATGGGTTTGCTCTGGATTCTGCGGCGGAGCCTGTGCTGCGCCTAGTCGCAGTGCACAGAATGGCGACATGAGGCAATCGGGGTTTTGTCGAGTGTGCCTCAAGCGCGTACAGAAGTGAGCAAGTCAAGCAGGGTTGTCACAGGGATGGAGGCAACACGGATACGGTCGTCGCCCACACCGTACGGCAGCCAGAGCATGTCATCATGCACCAACCCTCCACAACTGTACACAACATTGGGCACATAACCGTTGCGCAGCAGCGGTCCACCGGGCTCCAGCAGGGGAGTCGTGCTGGTGGCCAGAATCCGTGTCGGGTCGTTCAGGTCGAGCAGGATTGCCCCGATACTGTATCGACGCATCGGTCCAACGCCGTGAGTCATGACGAGCCAGCCTCGATCCGTCTCGATGGGGGAACCACAGTTGCCGCTTTGTACAACATCCCACAACTGGGAAGGACTGTAGATGGGTTCTTCCTCGCTCCAGTCGAGCCCATTGTCCGAGCGAGTCAGGAATATCCCCTCCCCATCGCCGCGACTGAGAGCCAAGATGGCTCCATCGACAAGGCGCGGAAACAATGCCATACCCTTGGTTCGAGCCGGAGGTCCCGTGAGGCGATGGATGGTGAAGTCTCGAAAATCGGTGGTGACCATGAGGCGAGAAGTAATGGCATGGCCGTTGTACGCAGTGAAGGTGCCTCGGTAGTCACAGTGGCCATCGTCATGGGTGAACCGCACAAAGCGGACATCCTCGACACCGCGCCTTTCCTCGTCAGCGACGGGAATGAGGACGCGCTGGCTGAGTTCAGTATTCTTCGAGAAGACTGCCCGGTAGGCCGACCGAGCGACCACTCGTATTGTTTCTAGTTCGTCACGGGATGAAGAGCGTCGCAGCAACTGCTCAGGCAAGTCTCTCATCGCCTGCTCCACGTCCTCGCTGGCAAACCTGTCAGGCAGGGCCTGAACCACCGCTCTGACAAGGTCATTCATCTGCCCATTGCGTTCCAACGCTTGGAGGAAGTGCTCAGATGTCCATTCCCCATCGCTGATAGTGGGCAACGCCAAAGGAGTCTTTCGAGGTGAGAATGCCCAAGAACGCCCTGGCCCGATTATCGCTTCGCAGAACTCGACCGACGAGAGGTGAGACTCGCCTATGGAACGCAAAGACAGCAACACTCGCAGTTGGTTAGGGCCAACGTCGCTTTGGTCAGGATGGATGACGACACTGGGGTTGCACAGGGCCGCCCCTTCGACCGCGTATTCCGCCGTGAAGACCGACCCTAGGACTACTGTCATTGCATCAGATATCTCAGGCGCGTCGGTCCCGCGCACCATCTCGGCGTGAGTCCGCAATACCTCTTCAAGTCCCACATCGCGGGAGCCGAACTGGGATAGGACTCGCCGGGCTTGTTCATCGACTTGGTCGTCATCCATCGCCAAGACACGCTCGGTCACCGCTTCCGTCCGAGAGGCAGAGCCGGGTGTGCTCTCACCGGGAAGGAAGAGGCGAATCACGACTCGGCTCGGGTCGTGGGTGAGTTCGACTCCAGCGTCGATGGGGTGATTGGTCATAGAGCCTCAATCGAGCGTCGGTGTTGCAGGGTGCTCAAGGCAGCCAGTGTGGATTCTGCGCCGCAATTCTCGTTGCGTCCTCCTGGTTCGAGGCCGTCATACCCGACCCCATCAGTGGCATTGTACATAGCGGTGTTGGAATCGTTGTCGCCTACGAACCAAGCCCACGCCAAACGAATGCCCTCTGCCCAGTGCGGGTCGCCCGTCGCCGCGAGTGCGTGACGACAGGCGTCGGCGATGGCGGCTGGTTCGATGGCCTGTTGATCCCACAAAGGGCCTGGCTGGCCGGGGGTTCGCCCCTTCGACCCGGTGACGGACAGGTGCCCATCCGGGCTGGTCTCAATAGCGAGCAGGACGTCGAGCAGGCTGAGTCCACGTTCGAGACAGGCGTGGTTGTTCGCCGCCGCGCCGCCTGTGATGAGAGCATCGCACAATGCCGCATTGGCGTATGTGAGACGAGGTTCGGGCCATCCCCAACCAGTGGTCTCCTTGGCCGCGTGGGTCCCGATGGCATTCAGGCACTCGTGCAGCAAGGCGGGAGCCTCAGGGGATTCCTGGTCGGAGGCCATGGCGTCGGCGGCGCCAATAGCAGCGAACGACATGGTGTGGATGAAGGGAGAGCGTAGTCGGGCCGCACGGTTGAACGCATCCATTGCACGCCGCCTGACTTGGGGAGATGCACCATGACGGGCAGCGAATCCCAAGGCAGCGACGGCTCGACCCCACCAATCGCCCATGAGGGGTTCGTCCTGCCATGTTCCCGAGGCGGACATCCGGTTATGGGTGGCCCTGCTGTCGGTGACTGCTCGTTCGACAAAGTTCAAGTAGATTTCGACGAGATGGGCCGGTGCGTTCGGTCCCCGTACAACTACTGTCAATGCCCGTGCAACATCGTCCGTGCAGTACCCATGCTCGACGCGAGGTTCCGAGAACAAGGCGTGCTCAAACAAGCCCCATTGAGTCGTCATGGCAACAAGATGGTCGAAGTTCAGCGCTGGGAGGGTATCGCTGCTCGTCATACTCCAGCACCGACAAGCGACGACTCGCGGCTCAAGGCGCGGTAACGACTGGCCACGGCGGACCAACTGATGCCGACGGTCTCAGCGCGGGCGCGTTCAGACATGGCATGGGCCAACTGTGGATCAGTCAAGACTGTGCGGATGGCTTGGGCAATCGCGTGAGGGTTGGCATGGTCGACGAGGATGCCAGCACCATCGCTGAGAAGTTCGACCGCATGAGGGAAGCGCGTGGCGATGACAATCTTGCCTGCCGCCACAGCCTCCACCAGCACACCCGATGTCGATTGGTCGCGCGAGTCATAGGCCAGGAGGACGGCGGTGGCCGCGGCCACTTGGGCGGCCAGTTCGTCGGTTTCTTGGTATCGTCCGTCGAGCTCGACATCGTTGCTCACACCTTTACGGTGGGCAAGTGCCAACAACGAATTGCGGTAGTGATTGCCCGATTCGCGCAACACTTTGGGATGGGTCTGGCCAAGCACTCGGTACAGCGGGCGCGGGTTCAGGTCAGCCAACTCGGGCATGGCCCGGATACCCCACTCAATGCCTTTGCCAGGCCCCAGCAGACCCCAGCCCAAAATGACAGGCCGGGGAGAGGCCTCAGTCGTCATGGGATCGATCCACTCGCTGACGCCATGGGGGATGACGTGGATGAGTGATTCGGACACCCCATAATGTTTGATGAGAAGGTCTTTCGCCTTGCGTGTCATGGCCACCAGACCCTTGGCCATTCCCGCGATCTTCTGGATGATGCGACGCTGGCGCCAGGTTGGCCTCTCAAGGACGGTATGCAGAACGACGAAGCAATCGACGTTGATACCTTCTAAGATATCAAGGACTTCGACACCGCTCCTGCCACCATAGATGCCGTATTCATGCTGGACGATGACCACGTCGCACTGGTTGAGAAGCTCAACAGTTTGATGACGACTCGCCGCCGATCGTGGGTGCAAATCACCAACGATGCGAGTGTTTGGGCCGGGCGTGGCTGGGCCGGTGGGGACGAGATCGTCCACGCGGACGACTAGGGATTCGTCGCCGTCGTCATAGGCGATGGCCGAGGCCAAATTGGAGGTGAAGGTAGCCAGACCACAGCGGGTCGGCGGGTAAGTACTGAGAAAACCGTATGTCGTCATAGGCGCCATCCATGCTCGTCGTCCACGCTCTGACAAGCGAAGACGGATGCGAGACGTCTGCCGGATGGCACCCCCCGTGGAACCGCGTCACCGCGATCCGGTTGGCAGTCATGGAGTCGATGACCCACACATAATGCGGCGCCGTCCCAAAACTGACATTACGCTTAGTATACCGTGAGGAAGCCCGATGTGGGCGGCCCGCAATGTGCGATGATGTGGCCGTTATGGCAGGTCCATCGAAAATGTCAGCGGTGGGCACTAGTGTGGTGCTCATCAAATAGTCCGTGCCCGACAACGGAGGGGGAGTGACACAATGAGCGACATCGTTGAAGAGCAGTCTGATGATCAATCCGGCGTGACCAGTGGAGTGGAGAAGGCCAGCTACGGGTCGTACTTCGCAGGCCAGAACATCTTCTACGCCCTGATTTTCATGTTCCTGGTGACCTTCTTGACTGATGTCGGCATCCCCGCCAAAATTGTGGCGGTCATCGTCCTTGTCGTGAAGGTGTGGGACGCGGTCAACGACCCCATCTTCGGCGGACTGATTGACAAAATCCGGTTCCGCAAAGGCCGGTTCGTGCCCTGGCTTCGGATTTCTCTCGTGGGTGTGCCCATTGTCACAATCCTCTTGTTCGCCATCCCCTCTGGTCTGTCGCTGGGGTCCAAGATCGTCTGGTCAGTGATCGCCTACGTCTTGTGGGACACTGCTTACACAATATGTGATGTCCCCATCTTTGGGCTTGTCACAACGATGACCGCTGATTTGGGAGACCGAACGAAGCTCATCTCCTTGGGGCGTTTGGCGGCGAACATTGCCATGGCTGCTGTCATCATGGCTCTGCCTCTCTTCCGCCAAGCCGTCGGCGGATGGCTGCCCATGGTCGTCATTCTGTCTGTGGCCGGTGGGCTCCTCATGATTCCCATCTGTTTCACCGCGAAAGAGCGCGTCATCCCTCATCAGGAGGCCGAATCGGTCGGCCTGAGGCAACTGGGTCGTTTCCTCATCGGCAACAAGTATCTGCTGATTTTCTATGCCGCGATGATCATCAGCCAGTCGTTCGCCGTGCTCAACGCGCTCAATATGTATGTCGTGCGTTACAACTTGGGGGACGAGCGCTGGCTGACGCTGGTGGCTGCAATCTCGCTCGTGCCTATTGTGGTGGCGGCGCTGCTTATGCCATCCATCGTGAAGAGAGTGGACAAGTTCACGCTCTATTTCTGGTCGTCCGTGGGGTCGGTGATCATCGCCCTCGTGGCCTACTTCGTCGGCTATCACAACTTCACCGCTCTGATGGTCTTGCTGGCGATTCGCTCCGTCATCGCCGC
>JAISJO010000078.1 GCA_031261485.1 Propionibacteriaceae bacterium
CGATTCGCGCGTCGATTTGCTCTTGGGTATAGAGCACGTTGGCCAAGTCAGCAGAAACATCAGTCAAGTTCACACACGAAGTCTACAGCGTGGGCCAATGCGGGTTGGAGCGGCAGTCAGCACAACCCCCAACAGGGCCCTGTACCACTCACCTGACTTCGTGGGTCGATGAGACTGTCCCCTTGCATCCGTTCCGAGTGACCAAGTAAGTGACCAAGCAAGTGACCAAGCAAGTGACCAAGCAAGTGAACCCACCGGAGACCTCGGGCGTGTCCTGAGGATGCAGACACTACAACAGCAGGGAACCATTGGCCCGTCGTACGAGACCGCCGGGGACGCTGATTCCTTTTTGGCCGTGCCAGTCGGTGAGGAGGGAATCCACCGCCATGACATGGTCGTACGTCACTTGGTCGGAGCGGGTGCGCAACCACTTGAGGATTACTCGTGTTCGCAACGCCGGGGGCAAACTGATCAAGTCGGCAACGGACAAGCTATCTGACTCTGGCGAGACGCCTGCGTCTTCCACTAGCTCGTCCAAGTAATCGGCGTCTTGGCGGGCGAGAATCGCCGTACGTGCCAGTCCTTCAGACAAGCCCGGCCCGAGAACATCTTCCAACATGGGCATGGCCGCCCTCACCGCAGAACGGGTGTACGAGGAGTCCGCGTTCATCGGGTCGTCCCACCAGGTCAGTCCCCAATCTCGACAGGCCTGTTCAGTATCCGCGCGTCGAAGCGACAACAAGGGCCGGGCCAGCCACCCCGCCTCGTCTCCCCACGTCCGAGCCGATAAGGGAGCCATCCCTGCGAGCGAACGTACACCCGAACCTCGCGCCAAGCCCAAGAGCACAGTTTCGGCCTGGTCATCCAGGGTGTGCCCGACCACAACAAGTGCCTCCGGCCCCGAAAACAGTGTTTGATAACGGGCGGAACGAGCGGCTGCCTCCACACCCTCACTCCCGGAATCCACCTGAGCGAGCACTACCTCAGCCGGCACCCCCAGGCCCTCAGCCTGCTCGCGCGCCCGCTGCGCCACCGCGCCAGACCCTTCCTGCAATCCGTGGTCGACCACCCGTGCCTCGACCGGGACTCCTCGAAGAGGCCCCTGCCGATGACACGTCGCCCACTCGAGCCCGGCAAGAAGCGCCAAAGAGTCCGCACCCCCGGACAGTCCGACTCTCAGGCGCTTGAGCCTCGTGCGTTCGAGAGCAGGCGCCAGGTCACTTTCGAGAGCAAGCACAAGACGCAAACATGCCGCTGACAATGCCTGACGCGCCATATCAAGTCGCCGCGATTGCTGTGGACACGCGGTCGATCCAGTCCTGTGTGGCCCACGTATCCCATGAGTTGTTGGCGATGATCGAGAAGGCAACGACCCCGCCCGTCTTCGTTTGGACAAATCCAGTCAAGGAGCACACCCCATTGTGGTTGCCCGTTTTCGCATGGACGACCCCGCGGCCTCCCGCCTCTTCCTCATCGCTGAAGCGAGACCACAACGTGCCCGAGACCCCGGCCACAGGAAAACCCACCAATACCGACGACAAGACTGGATCCTCGTGCGCGACGACCACGGCCCGCGCCAGTGCCTGTGCTGGCACCCAATCGCTGAGAGACAGCCCCGAGCCATCAGCCATCGCCATGCCTGGCATCCAGATACCCAACTCGGTCAAGACCTCGCGGGCAATCGCCACGGCCGAGGCGAAGGAGCCGTCCCCGCCGCTCGCCACGCTGGCCTGTCTGAGGACAACCTCAGTAGCCGAGTTGTCCGACACCGACACAATGCGGGCAACGATATTGCGCAAGGGCATGGATTGGACGTGGGCGAGTTCTTTGGCGGCGCCATGCGCTTTTGTCGAAGCAACGGAGGTGACAGTGATGCCACGGTCAGTCAGGAGGGCGGCGAAAACGTGGGCGGCACGGTCGGCCGGAGTCGGTTCGTGATATCCCTCGGTCCACCCACCATCCAGCCACAGGGCAGAAATGGGGGTCACATCATCGCTATAGTCCTCCCAGGTCGTGTTCCACGTCGGCCCTGCGAAGAGAGAGTCGTCGTATCCGAGTGCGACGCTGGTCGTGCTCCCCAGAGCCGCCACCGTCAGGTCGGCGAGTTGCTGGATGCTGCCCTGGTCTTGCCCGAAGTCAGAAGCATATTCAAGGTAAGGGTCGCCGCCGCCCACCAGAATGATCCCCTCGGACGAAGACACTACCTTCGTCGTGAATCGATGTTCGGGACCGAGAATGGACAAAGCGGTGAGACAGGAGAGCACCTTGAGGGAAGACGCGGGAGTCATCGGTCTGTCTGCCGATTCGCTGACGAGAACGGTTCCGTCGAGACTCAGGACGCTCAGACCGATTTCACCCAATCCGGCTCGGTTGACGGAGTTGATGGCTTGTTGAATGCGCACAACGTTGGGCAGCGGACCGGTGGGCACCGTGTCTGCCTCGGGCAAGGCCACCGCAGCAGCAGTGGGGGTGGGCGCAGGGTCAACATAGTCGTCAGGGGACAGGGTCTCAAGCGGAACAGTGAAAGCACCCTCCGACGAGGCGTACACCACACCAGCCGATGCGAGCACGCACACAGCAAGCACACAGGCACTTACTATTGTCGCAACTCTCCCAGGTCTCGCCGCTGCGCCCGCACTCATGTGCCCGCCTTGGTGAATTGCTGGAATCGCACCCGCCACGAGGCACCACTGCGTTGCCACAGCGCCACGCACAGAAAATCCTCGGAGTTGCGGCGCATCCGGTAACGCAATAACATCACGTCATTACCTATTGTGTCAGCGCCCATGATGTCAAGCTGAGCCGGACCGACCAGACCGGCAGGGCGAGCGATAATGGAGCCTTTGGTGCGGATGGTCCCGTTTGGCATGTGAACCACGTAGTCAGGATGCATGAGTTCGTCCAAGCGTTCCCGGTCCAACTGGGCCTCGTCACTCATCAACTCGCGGGTCCACTGTGTGATATCCACGATGAGCGCCCGGTCAGGCTCGACACGTTCCGGCTTTCGGATGGGTGGCACCACACTCAACAAGTCGGGTTGGTCAATTCGCAATGGCTGTGGCGCGGCCGGGGTGAGCAGGACTTCTGCGTCATCCACCCCAAGGTGAGAGGAAGGAGTCGGCTCTGGAGACGCGGAGAAGAGGGAATCATCCGCGGTATCGGTCGGCACAGCGTCAGCGACACGAACCACCGGGCGACCAGAAAAGCCTGGACCCGCTTTGACGGGAGTGCCGTGTTGGTACGCAGTTGCTGCGGCTCGTGCCAAGTCATCGGCTCTCTCGTTGAGCGGATGCCCGGCGTGCCCCTTTACCCATTGAAAAGTAACCTTGCGATCCGTCAATTCGACATCAAGTTGCTGGAGCAAGTCCACATTGAGCACAGGCTTATTGTCGGCCTTTCGCCAGCCACGCTTCTTCCACCCAGGAATCCACCGCGTGCAGCAGTTGATGGCGTATTGCGAATCGCACAGGATGCGCAGGGGCTCGTCGATGCCCTTCGTCGCGCGAAGGAGGTCGAGCACGCTCATCAGTTCGCCCATATTGTTGGTTCCCTTGGGCCAGCCCCCAGCCGCCCAATGGGACTCGTCGATGTACCACGCCCACCCGGAAGGCCCAGGGTTGGCGAGGGACGAGCCATCAGCAGCCGCAATCATCACAGAACCATTGTGCCCGATAGGTCGGACATGCGAAAGGACTGCGCTGAGACAAACACCCCAGGAGAGTTGGAAGACCCACCCTAGGAGAACAGGGTGTACGCCACCGCCAGCACAATGACCGCGAGCAAGATGAGTCCCAGAATGAGGACCGTGGTGAGACTGCGGTTCTCGCGGGTGCGGGCGTGGCGGTCCTCCCGTCCTTGATTCTCTTCGGCGATGACGCCATCGGCGGATGGAGGAGTTGGGGGTCCCTCGGGGGACACCACCTCAGGCGCCCGGAGGGGTCGCAGCGAGGTCTCTGCGCCGGGGGTGGCCGGGAGCCGATTACCCATGAACAGTGCCTCGGGAACTTTTGTTTCCGGCAAAGGCGCCCAACTGTAGGAGGATTGTGCCCCTGCTGCCTGAGGCATCACAGGCTCTGCTAGAGGGACAGGGTTCTCCGGGATGGAGGCAAGAGGCGCTGGACCGACCACGGAAGAAGACAGAGGTGGAACAGGCTGTGCCGACGCAACAGGAGACAATGGCACAATAACAGGAGGTGTCGCACTCGCGGGTTCACTGGGCGAGGGCATTGGCTGACGCGCCGGAGGGCGAGAAACCACTGAACTGTCGAATCCGAGTGGTGACGAGACCGGCGAGGCCTCAGCAGCGAGTGTTGCACCAGCGGCCTCCTCCATCGCAAGAGAGACCGGAGGCAAGGGGTCGAGGCTGACGGGACCGCGCGAAATCGCACTGCGCTGTGGCGGGTCCGCTGGCCATGGGCGTGGAGGCGCTGTCGGCACTGGCGCAGGCGTGACCGGCGTGGATGGCGGCGCAACCACAGGCGGTCGGGGCCTCTCGCCCGAGTCCTCATTGAAGTTCAGCCATGGGTTCGACGACAGACTTCGAGGGGGAGGCGCAGTTTCGGGGAAGGCTTCGGCCCAGGCAGCGGCTCGGCGGGTGGAGTATCCAGGGTCATCAACGCGCAGCGGCGGTATGCCGGACAATTGCGTCTCCACCAAAGCAGGGTCATCGGAGACACTGCCTGCCTGAGCGGGTGGACGAGGCGGGGGCACCGAAGGCGCGGCAGGAGTCGGTGGCGCAGTGGGCACAGAGTCCGACACGAAGAGCCATGCGGGCGGCTCGGCAGCAGGCGTGCGGCACGAGGGGCAGATGGACAGATCATCAGCAAAGCTGAACCCACAACGACGACAGATCACTCAAACCCCCTCGGAGAAGTCACGTTCGCGGACAGGCTACCCAACTGGGCAAGTCGGCCACCGAGTAAGCCTAGCAAATCACCGCACTGATGCGCCTCAAGAAGTCCACGCGACTACGACAAACACCGTGGTTGACGAGAACAAGGCAGGATGCTCACCAGGTTCCGCCGCCACCGCCACCGAAACCGCCGCCTCCGCCACCGCCGGAGAACCCTGACCCACCCGAGGAACCGCCAGATGCTTGCATTTGTGCTTGTGCGTGCTCTTGGACGGAGGAGGCGAAGGAATCGCCAATGTTACCGATGGAATTGTTGATGGAACCCCACCCGTACCCGTGACCATAGCCATACCCGGTGTACCACGTAGGCTGCGGAACGGGCGCGCCACTGGCAGCCAGGTCTTCGAATATCTTGGCCCAACGGTCGGCACACCCGAACGCGATGGCGTAGGGGAGGTATTCAGAGAAGATATCTTGTCCCTCTTCCCACTTGATCTGGTCAGCCTCAGCGGTCTCCAAGTACTTCCTGAAGCCGATGGCCTGCACAGCCACCACCGAACCGATGGGAGTGCGAACGGGCATCCTCTTTGCCATCACCGTCATGCCCAAGCCGATGATGACGCACGGAACCGCCAGCCAGCCCAGACCACCCCAGCCGACGACTGCGAGGAACTCGCCCAGGAACCAGGAGAGCAGGGGACCACCAATGGCGATTGCCAGTCCGCCAACCCTGTACCTGTTCACTACAGCGTTCGGAGGCGTCTTGTACCAGTTCTGCGCATTGAACTCGGTGTCGATGGTGGTCTCCATCGCACTGTACGAGGTGTAGAAATCTTCCGAAGAGATGGTGTCAGACGAGACAGATTTCGCGCCGCCCAGCAGAAGGTCGTACAAGCGCCGATCAGTTGGATTGAGACCCCGCAGATCCGCGTTTGTCCTTGTCAAGGTGAAATGCTTTTTCGAATCCTGCGTCATGTGGAGGTGCCCTGCGACGGCGAGCGCCACAATGGCGGCTGTCACATCTTCCTTGGCTGTCCCCTCCCGCGCGATGGCTCCGACGAGGCGAGCAGGCACACCCTTGGGGGGTGCGAACTCGACGGCAGCATCCTTCACTTCAGCACGCACAATGTCAGGTTCCTCTCCCTTGAAGGGCAGAGTCCCCGGTGCCACACCTGCAAACTGCTCGTCGCGCCCGGCCCTAGACAACCGCCCCACCCCGAAGACGGACAGCAGCGAAAGGACGCCAGCCGCAATGAGGGAGAACAACCCATTGCCGTGGATTCCATAGGTGGTGGCAGGCTTGTCGACCAGGATCTTCGAGTCGGAATACGTTCCAGAGGGCCAGCCAGCGACCACGGCGAGACCCTGGCCGGGACTCAGGCTGCTCTGTGTGTACGTCGCGGAAGTCCCAGATGAGGAATGTGACGTGCAAGCGACATTGTAATCCGAGCCGTAATAACACGTTGCGTCTTTCACGTCGTGGCCCGAGGTGATTGTCACCGAGATATTGGAGATGGGCAGTTCGTACCCCGTCCCAATGACATTCCAATACAGTTCGTCCATTCCCGATTCTTCGACGTTGGCGTTCAGACCGCCCTTGATGGTGTACGAGAGAACGTAGGTCTGCACCCCACTCACGGTCTGGCTCGCGGAACCCACGCGCAAAGAAATGTACCCGTCTTCCGTGGTCGTCTGAAGGTTCGCTGGCGCACCTGTCGGAGATGTCACGGTGATATTGGAGTATTCATAGGCTCGGTCCTGAGACCCCGAATACTCCTGACGGGTGATGAAGAAGAAGTAAGGTCCGTGGGAACTGCTCCCGGCGTACGTCACGTCCACCGTCTGTGTGACTGTCAGTGTGCCGTCGTCTTGGAGGGAGGCGGCGACATCGAATCGAGTCATCGTGTCACCATTGGCGCCCTGGGCCAGAGCAGGAAAACCCAGCCCAACAAGGAGTATCGTCACGGTTGCGGCAAGTGCAAGAAGCAGACGTTTCATATGTCAAGTGTACGCGACCGGTCAGATTCGGCAGCGGCCCCGCAGCGATAGCCTTGTCCTGTGGGCACTTGGAGGGATTCGGCGCTGTTTCGCCAATCAATGCCACGCTTGGCAGTGATGCTTGTCGGCACTGGCTCGCTGGTGGCACTTGTCTACGCCTGCGCCCATCCGAGTCCGTGGGTCTTGTCACCACCGACTTGGGCATTCCCCTCGATGCCCCCATTGCCTCCTCCGCCTGCGCCTCAGGCCCCCGACGATTCAGTCCCGGAACCCGGTCAGCCCTCTGAACTGTGGACCTGGGTCCTCATTGCCCTCGCTATCGCAATCCTTGCTGCCCTCGTGTTTTTCGGCGGGCGGGCGTTGTACCGCAGTATCCGGGCGCTCATCTTCGCCCGCATCGCCAAGGTGCCCCACAGCGACCATCTCCTGGCAGGGCAGAATCTGGAAGGAAGTCCGCTGACTCCCGCGGAACTCCATGACGCAGTCTGGGAGGCTCTCCAGCGCCTCGACATGGCACTCAACCCTCATGACGGCGTCATCCTTGCCTGGCTCGCATTCGAAGAAGCGGCCGCACGACACGGCATGGAGCGCAATCCTGCTCAGACCCCCACGGAGTTCACCGCCAACCTGCTCGAGCGCTCCCCTATTCCATCCGCTGACACCGATGGGCTTCGCGGCCTCTATCTTCGGGCTCGCTTTTCCCATCTCCCCACTCTTGACAAGGACTCACGCCAGGCCCGTCTCCATCTGGTACGCATCGCGCGGACACTGGAGGAGGCCGACACATGAGGATCGCCCTAACAATCACGACCTGGGTCTTGGCCCTTCTGCTGAGCCTCACCCATCTCATCGATACTCCCCACACCCTCCTTCTGGCCGTGTGCGTGACGGCTTTATGTCTCGCCTGGCCGGAGGAAATGAACAGTGGGCCTCGCTTGCCAGTCCTGCCTTTCCATACCCACTTTGGAGCTCGCCGCGATCTGTCAGAACTGTCCTGGTGGGCCTTCGACAGGGATGGGCGGGCATCGGCCAGGGTTGTCTCCCGCGTGCGCGCATTGGCTGAAGACGCACCCTCTCTCGACCCTGTGCGAGAAGCTATCGATACCTCGAGTTCACCCAGTTTCACCCAGATTCTTTCGTGGCTGGATGCCATTGACGCCGAGAAGGAGAGCCATGACCACACCTGAGAACATGTCCGTTGAAACCATCGCAGATCGAGGTGCGCGCATCTTGGATGAGGTCGGCCACGCCGTCGTCGGAATGCGTGAACCCCTCACCATTGCACTAGCGACAATTCTTGCAGGTGGGCATATCTTGTTTGAAGATGTCCCTGGCGTTGGTAAGACTCTCGCGGCCCGATGTCTCGCTCGTACCCTCGGCTTGGAGTTCACCCGGCTGCAATGCACGCCAGACCTCTTGCCCTCTGACATCACGGGATCACTCATCTTCAGCCCCGCCACCCGTGAGTTCTCCTTCCGGCCAGGTCCCATCTTCACAGGAATCCTGCTCGCAGACGAGATCAATCGAACCGGCCCCAAGACCCAGTCGGCTCTCTTGGAGGCAATGGCCGAACACCACGTCTCTGTCGAAGGAGTGACCCACCCATTGCCAGAGCCTTTCCACCTTCTGGCTACCTCGAACCCCGTGGAATACGAAGGCACCTATCCTTTGCCAGAAGCCCAGTTGGACAGGTTCATGGTGCGGCTGTCGGTTGGGTACCCTGATCGAGACCAAGAGCGCGACATCTTGACCCGAAGAGTCGAGCGCCGCCAGGAGGATGTGTCGGTTTCCCAGATCACCCAGGCCCCCGAGGTGCTGGCGATGCAGGCGGGTGTGGAAGCCATCGAGGTGGACCCCGACATTGTCTCTTACTGTGTTGACTTGGTCCTGGCCACTCGACATCATCCCCATGTGGAGATTGGGGCTTCTCCTCGCGGCTCCCAGAACCTCATGCTCGTGGCCCGAGGGTTGGCGGCCCTCGACGGTCGTAGCTTCGTCATACCCGAGGATGTGAAGCGTGCGGGTGTACCCGTTCTCGCGCATCGTGTCATGTTGACCCCGACAGCCTGGGCCGAAGGAGTCCACAGCGAGGCCGTCATCGCTGAGATCTTGTCCAAGGTGGTCGGTCCTTCCCCTGCTGCTGATCGATGATTCATGCGCCCTCTTTCCCCTTCCACTAGGGCGGCGCATCCAGCCGCTTGGGTATTGCCTTGCCTAGGGCTGTGTCTGGCGGCTGTGGGCCTTGTGGTCGGCCGAGCCGATGTCGCACTCATCGGAGTTCCCCTGATTCTCGTCGGTCTGTGGGCAAAGGGCTCTGCTCGTTCTTCGAGCGTCCGCGTCGCGTTCAGTGAGGGCAACAAGGGCAGTGCGGGTTTGGATATCAGCGCTGAATCCGGGAGTGACGCTGTACGCATTCGACTCACGTGTGACGGCCATCGCAAGGTTGATTCCCTTGTCAGCGGCAGGTGTGGGCATGTGGATATTGGCCTGAGTTGCGCCCGTACAGGTCCCCAACCGAATGTGCGAGCGGACTGGGACGCCCATGGCGCTCTCCTCATGACGTACACGCCTGCCTCCACTGTGACCAGCGACACCAAGGTCGTTCTTCCGACGTTCATCCCGCTGGGGCTCGTCCCTGAATCCCGGAGGTTGAGGGGGCTGACTGGCCCGGCCACTTCGCGCCGATCAGGGGAAGGATTCGAGTTGAGGGACGTCCATCCCATGCTTCCATCCGATTCCCGCCGACGAATCGACTGGCGGGTGACTGCCCGCCAACCTCAGGAAGACTCCATGTGGGTGAAAGGAACCTACGCCACAGGCGAGGCGGTCGCCGTCCTTATTGTCGATTCCCGCGACGAAGTCGGCCCTGACCTGCATACCTGGCGGGGCACCGTGCCCTTGCGCGTTGACGAACCCACCTCCCTCGACTTGGCCCGACATGCGGCTGCTTCCATTGCGCGGCGCCTCATAGATTCTGGTAACCGTGTGGGCCTGGCCGACTTGGCCACGGGCAGAAGGCTGCTGACTCCTGGCACCGGGCGACACCACCTCAACCGTCTCCTCTACGCACTCGCCCTGTCTGCCCCCGTCGGTTCGCCTCGCACGCGAGTACGCCCTCCCCAAGTCCCGGCAGATGCCATTGTCTATCTCTTCTCGACTCTCCTCGATGACGAATCCCTGAGGCTGGTTCGCCAACTGAGGAGCGCTGGGCACGAAGTTCTGATCGTCGACACGCTTCCCGAGATACGCCCGGTCGCGGAGTTCAATATGGAGTTGGCTTGGCGAATCACCTCTGCGGAACGTACAGCAAGGATTCGCCTGCTCACCAGCCAGCACATTCCCGTCATCGCCTGGGCGGGACCGGCCCGCACCCTAGCCTCCCAGCGTTTCGGGGCCATCCGGCGGGCCTCTATGCGGTCGCGGGTACGGCCATGACCTTCACCGACAAACTTGTCTACCGCTATCGACAATGGCGCTATCGTGAGCGTCCTCTGCCGAGAATCACCCTGTCTGCGGGCTGGTCCCTTCCCGGGTGGGCGGTGCGACTCTTGGCGGCAACGAGTATGGGTGCCTGTGTTGGCCTTGCCGGCGCGCACACACCCTTGCCCACCCCAGTGATCTGGTCTGTCGTTGGCGTTCTCGGCGTGTGGATGTTTCTGCGGCCGCGGTACGGAGTCGCCGCCACAGGTGTCGCACTATCAGCCGTCCTCCTTCTCGGGTCGAGCCAAGCTCCCTTCGATTCCCTCACTGCCTGGATCGTTCTCGCTGCCTACTGCTCCGTTCGCCTGGCGATGGCCTCGGCTCTCGTCAGTTGGCGAGGATCAGTTCAAGTCAGAGCCCTCTTCACCTGGCAAGACCTCTTCATCGCTGGTTTGACCGCTCTGGTCGGACTGGCCACCCTCATCAACGGCCAGGGCGTTTGGGTCATCGCACTTGGTGCCGCCGCCTTGATGGTCTTGGCTCTTCTCCTGGCAGACTGGGATTCGCACAGGCGAAACACGCGGTAAGACGAAGCCGTGGCCGCTTCGGCACTGGCCTGTGACGGTTCGCCGACCGCCACGCGAGAACTCAACGTGCCGCGAGCACTTTCATTGCGTACCATGGGTACGTGAGCAAGAAGAAGCCGTCCAACCAGCGACCTGCCCAAGCAAGTACTGCCGCCGCCCAAGCGGGCCGCCAGGCCAGAATCGATGCGATCAAGCGCGAGGAACAGACCAAAACACGAGTCACCATCGCTATTGTCGTTGTTGTCGCACTGGTCGTCCTGGGAATCGTTGTCGCTTTGGTGGCGAATGCCTTGCGTTCTCCGGCGAGTAATCCCACAGTCCCCGCCGCTACCTCCTCTACTTCGGCCCCCACTTCAGCCCCCACGGGAGCTCCCGAGGAGCCAGCCACAACCACAGCGCCCAACCCCTCTTCTTACTCTTTCGCTTATGGGGCGGGCAAGGTCCAAGTGGATCTGCACTTCGACTTCATGTGCTCCGCCTGCGGCATTTTTGAGCGCGTCAACGGAGAAGACCTGGCCGCACTGGCGGCCAACGACACCATCACTTTGCGAATGCACCCCATGAATTTCCTCGACTCTATGTCCATGGGAACCCAGTACTCCACTCGCGCCGCCAGTGCCTTCGTCGCCGTGGCCAATCAAAGACCTGACAAGGCGCTGAGCTTCGCTGCTCTCCTGTGGGAAAACCAGCCCGCGGAGAACACCAAGGGGCTCACCGACGACCAAATCGCCGGCTACGCCCGGGATGCTGGAGTGCCTGACGAGGTCATCGCCACCTTCTCTGCTTCAACAAATGCCACGTGGGTCGATGCGTCAAACAAAGCCTCGTTGGCTGCTGGAGTTCAAGGCACCCCTGCTTTGGTCGTTGACGGACAATGGATCAGCGGGAAGTCAGGCAAGCCGAGTATCTGGGCCTATGCCACCCCCGGCGTGGTCAAGTCGGAACTGGAGACCCTCGCCCATGGCTAAGAAGGGCACGTCAACGGCCTCACCTCAGCCCGCCAGCACCAACGACCTCGATCATATCGACACAGACAATGCCCACGATGATGATCTAGACTTGCCGCCGCCCCGTCGGGGCCTCTTGGATCTTCGCCAAGAGAACGCCTGGATTTTCGGATTCATGCTTTTCAGTTCGCTGGTCTCCCTGACGGCGTCCTTCGTCTTGTCCATCGACGCCCTACAAATCGCCGCAGATCAGGACAAGATACTGCCCTGCGACATCTCGGCGACTCTCAGTTGCGGGACGGTCGCTCGTTCGTGGCAGGCGCATCTTCTGGGCTTCCCCAACGCATTCCTCGGTCTGGTCGCCGAGCCAGTGGTCATCACCATCGCCATCGCTGCTCTGGCCAAGGTCAAGTTCCCACGCGGATTCATGCTTGCTGCGAACATTGTATATTTCGCTGGTTTCATTTTCGCTTACTGGCTCTTCGTCCAAGCGTACTTCGTCATCGGCGCACTGTGCCCGTGGTGCCTCCTCGTTACCCTGTCCACCACACTCGTCTTCTCCACGCTGACTCATGTCAATATCCGCGACGACAACCTCTTCCTCGCAGAGAGAATCTCCAGCAAGTTACAATGGGCATGTCGTGTTGGTATCGACCTACTTCTCGTCATCATCTTGCTCGCGGTCGTCGTCACCCTCATCGTCGTGAAATACGGGAGCACTCTTTTCGCAAGTTGATCCTTTTTGAGTTTGGGTTGGCACGAGTGCCCAAGCTAGACTCAATACTTGATTGGGGGTCGCGTCGCGGCCCCTTTTGTTTTTCCGGTGAATTGGGGTGGGTGTCTTGGTCTGGTGGAACATCACATCGGCGATTGTGGGTATTGCACTCTTGCTCTTCATCTTTCGAGGACATCTTTTCCGGGCCCATGATCGCAAGTTCGCTCGAGTGGCCCCTGGCGTGATCCCCGCCAACCCTGCGAAAGCCCGTACAACCTCGGCTCGCGCTGGCGATGTACCCCCGATACGAGACACACCCCCCACCCTGCCTCTGCCTGATGCGGGAATGCTCCTCGACGGCGCGACCTTGAAGGCCCATGTCACCGCCACTCTCGTCAGCCTTGCAGCCAAAGGCGCCATCAAACTGCGTGGGGGCGACACCGCCCGCGTCGAAATCGTGGATGAAGACCTCGCTGAGGACCCTTACGAGAAACTCATCATGTCCTCCCTCGTCGACTCCTCCAGTTTGGCGCCTGCGGGGTACACCATTGCCCCTTGGTCGCTGGAATCCCTCAGAGAAACAATCACCGTCGAGGCTGACCAAACAGCTCAAGAGAAAGGGTGGTTCCTGCGCCGCGTGTCGAGCCTGACTCCTCTGACCGCGTCGGACATTGTGGGAATGAACCTGCTCGCCTTGGTGCTCATCGCACTGGTCGCGTGCGTCGTCGGCAGCCTCGTCAGCTCAGACTTCCTGCACGGACTCTTGTCTGCCCTACAGTGGGCGTACACCCGGTTGTGGCCCCTCTTCATTCTGCTCATCATTTACCTTGCCCTGTATTCCTTCGGGCTCATGCCCAAGCGCCTCGGCCTGCAGCGTTCCGCCATCGGGCGTGCCCTGACCGACCAGTGCGAAGGATTCGTCGGCTACCTCACAACTCCCGATGCCGACCGAGTCGAGGGCGACAACACCTTCACTCGCTATCTGCCCTGGGCCATTCTTGTGGGTGAGGCAGATAAGTGGACATCCATCTGCGCCTCCGCTCCGCAAGCTCAATCCTTGGAGAATGAGCTGACCCGGTTGTACTCCGATGTCGCCCCGCCTGTGGGTTCCGTGAGCGAGGCACTGGCGGCGCTGATTGGCGTGGAGGAAACCACGTCGGTTGACGCATTGGTTTCCGCTGACGCTGAAGGGTGAGGAAAACCCCCGCCCCTGCTGGGACCTGCCTACCCGTCATCTGTGCGCTGAAGTTTCGTGGTAAGTAACTCCTAGCAGAAGAAAATCCCCCGCCTCCAGTTGCGAACCAGAGGCGGGGGAAAGAGAGTCAGCAGCTCCCTTACACTTCAGCAAGCGCCTCGACCGGGCTCGCCTTTGCCGCGCGACGACCCGGCAAGAGCGACGCGAGTACCGCCGCAAGGACCAAGACTGCTAGCAACACGAGGGTCTGAGGCCAATCCAGAGCGAAGTGAGTATCCATCAGGACGCCGCCATCCCTTATCTGGGTGACCATGGCCGAAGCGCCCAGCCAGCCGAAGAAGGCGCCCACACCCAGACCGACCACAGCACCCGCGAGGGTGAGGAGAAGAGCCTCCACGAGGAGCATGAGTTTGAGTTGGCGACGCTGGAAGCCCAGAGCCCGAAGAATGGCGTTCTCCCGAGCCCTCTCGATGACCGACAAGGTCAGTGTGTTACTCACTCCGACTAGGGCAATCAGAACAGCCACAGCCAGCAGGGCGGTCACAATGGTCAGGAGGATGTCCACGACGGTCTCGATTGTGTACCTCTCATAGAGGGACCCACCGACCTCAGCCGTGGCGTATTCTCCGCCGAAAGCGTTCTGCACCCCGGTGAACAAGGTCATCACATCGGCGTCTTTGGAGACCTGCACCAAGAGAAGCGAAGATGGGTAGGACGTGCCGTTGAGTTTGTCGTACGTCGTCGGCGAGACGAAGGTGTAACTGAAGCTGACCGCCGTCGAGGCCACGCCAGTGACACTGATCGGCCCGTCCACCCCGGCCAGTTCCACGGTCTCGTCGACCTCGACCATCCACCCGTGTTCTTCCACCAAGACGGCGTCGTCGGCCATCGTGGGCTTCAATTCCGGGGCAATGGTGGCGATGGCTGGCACATAGCTGCACACCCTGAGACTGGATCCGGGCCCCTCTGACATCGCCATGTCAACCACGCGACAAGGCACTTCCAAAACGGACTCGACGCCGTCCAACGCTGCCACCTCGTTGATGTCAGAGCGCTTGAGGTCCAAGGCGCCTGTCTCGTCTTGCCTCGCTAGGGCGTACAAGGGGATGGGATACTCCTGGTCGATCTTGGCCATGGTGGTTTCCTTCATGGATGCTGCGCCCACTTGAAGGGTGATGATGAGTCCCACAGCCAGCATGAGCGCGGTCGCGGTCGCGGAGGCACGAGCGGGGTCCCTGACGACGTTCTTCGCCGCTGTCGCTGAAGACGGTCCGATCTTCCTGACGAGCGCCCCGAAACCCTTCAGCAGCCACGGCACGAAAATGCGTCCGCCGAAGAGAATACCAATGGACAAGGCCATGGCTCCACCGATGGCGACAAAGAGAGCATTGCTGCCAGCCGAGAAGGAATATGCAGCCAAACCGGCTCCCACAAGGACAAAGAGCCCACAAATGACAGCTCTGGCCACCCCCACTTTGCGAGCAGATTCTGGAGCGGCTAGTTGTAGCGCTTCGATGGGGGGCACCTGGGTCGCTCGACGAGCGGGAGCAACACAGGCAATGAACGTGATGAGCACGCCGAGTCCCACGGCAATCAGTGTGTCGCGCAGCGGGACGACCAGACCGAAGTGAGACGACCCGGTGTACAAGCCAACGCCGACGGCCAGCAGACAAGCGAAAGCCACACCCAGAATGCCTCCAACGAGGCCGAGGATGAGGGCTTCAGCCCACACCGCATGACGCACCTGCTTACCTGAAGCACCCACAGCGCGCAAGAGCCCTGTTTGGCGACGACGTTGGACGAGGAGAATGGTGAAGGTGTTGGCGATGGTGATCATGCCCACGACCATGGCAATGCCAGCGAATACCCACAAGACATACTTGGTGGAGTCGATACCGCCCGTGAGATTGGTCGCGGAGTCCTTCTGATACTCCTTCTGAGTGAAGACTTGGGCGTCTGCCCAATCAGTGGTCAAGGCCTTTGTCAGTGCATCCTTGACAGCATCGACGTCGGCGCCCGGCTTCAGAGCGAGGGTCCATGAGGTGCCCCATACCCAGCCTTCGCCGAGGTCGTCGAGGTACCACGAACGGTCGACGAGAGCGGGGTCACCGATGAGTCGCCCGACGGGTGCGTCGGAAATGCCGGAGACTGTCAGCTTGAGCGGAGACAATGAAACAGAGTCCCCCACGCCCACACCCAACGCCTTGGCCATATTCTTGTTGATAACGATTTCGCCGGAGGCTGGCCAAGACCCTTCCGAGAGGGAAGTCCAGAGGAACTCCTCAGAAGGCATGGCGTTGACATGGACGACGGCGCTGACCGAGCCATTCTCCGCCATCCAGGTGGACGCAAGGACTGGCTCGGCTTTCGCCACACCCTCCACCGAGCCGATAGTCGAGGTCATGGAGTCGATGGTGACGTCATCAGGTTGGGTTGCGTTCTGGTGCGTCTTGAAGGAAACGATGAGGTCTGCTTGTGAGTACGCCACAGCGGTCTGGGCGGACATAGCCCGAGACTCAGTGGCAGTGATGATGGAGGAGGCGGCCAGGAATCCTACCGAAATGGCAATGGCAAGGATGGTGGCCACGTAGCGAGCTGGGTGAAACTTCAGCTCGCGCAGGGCTGAACGAAACATCACTCACCACCCAGGGTACGCATGCGGGTCGACACGATGTCGGCCGTCGGGGCATCGATGTCGTCGACGATGCGCCCGTCAGACAGGATGAGAGCACGGTCGGCGTATTCGGCGGCGCGGGGGTCGTGCGTGACCATGATGATGGTCTGACCCTGAGTGTCGGTGGCCTGGCGCAGGTAATTCAGGAGAAGAGTCGAGTTCTTCGAGTCGAG
>JAISJO010000112.1 GCA_031261485.1 Propionibacteriaceae bacterium
CGGATCATCAAAAAGTACATGATGGCGCCGAACGCCACAATCATGAGGATCATGCCAATAGAAGAACTCATGCCAAACTCCCAACAAACAGACGGATAACCTAGGTAAGCCTAGCGGGCCAGTCCACATTTAGCAGAATCGACTCACGAGAAAAGGCCAGCTTGGGCCGATGTTTGGGGCACATTCAACCCCAAGTGAGAGAATCCGGCGGCAGTGGCGACTCTGCCTCTGGGGGTGCGCATGAGGAAGCCCAGTCGTACAAGGAAGGGTTCGGCCACCTCGGCGACCGTCTCGGCTTCCTCCCCCACTGCGATAGCCAGGGTGGACAATCCCACCGGACCTCCCCCGAACTTGAGGCACACCGCTTTGAGCACTTCCCTGTCCAGTCGGTCCAAACCGAGCTTGTCCACCTCGAACATGTCCAGGGCATCGGAGGCGATCTGCGGAGTGACGATGCCTGATTCTCTCACTTGTGCGAAGTCTCTCACGCGGCGTAGAAGTCGGTTAGTGATACGTGGTGTGCCTCGGGAGCGAGAGGCAATGACTTCGGCAGATCCGTCAGTGATCTCGATGCCGAGCAGATTCGCTGAGCGCGTGGCGATGCGGGCGAGAGTGGCTTCGTCGTAGAAGTCCAGTTGTGCGGTGAACCCGAAACGGTCCCTCAGAGGGCCAGGGAGCAAGCCCACTCGCGTTGTGGCTCCGACTAGGGTGAAGGGTGGGATTTCGAGAGGGATGGCTGTGGCTCCCGGTCCTTTGCCCACCACGACGTCCACGCGGAAGTCCTCCATTGCCAGATAGAGCATTTCCTCGGCGGGTCGACTCATGCGATGGATTTCGTCAAGGAAGAAGACTTCTCCCTCGCTCAGCCCGCTCAGAATGGCCGCGAGGTCTCCAGCGTGTTGGATGGCGGGGCCAGAGGAGATGCGCAAGGGCGCGTTGACTTCGTGGGCGATGATCATGGCGAGGGTGGTCTTGCCCAAGCCGGGGGGGCCGCACAGGAGGACATGGTCGGGGGTGGCTTGCCTGCGTCGGGCTGCCGACAGGAGCAGGTCGAGTTGGTCCACCACGCGGGATTGGCCAAGGAATTGGGACAAATCCGCAGGTCTCAGGGCAGACTCAACGGCGGTGTCGCCGGGTTCGAGGTGGGGATCCAGAGGTGAGTGGTCTGGGTCCTCTGGTTGATGGCGCGGCGTCAGGGTGTCGTCTTCCATGTCACAGCCTCGCCAGAGAACGCAATGCGGACTTCATGAGTTGGGCCACGGTGATATCGGGGTCATCGGCATGCTCGGCCACACCGGCCCAGGCTTTGTCGGCGTCTTTCGTCGAGTAACCGAGCCCGACCAATCCATCAATGACCTGTTCGGCATAGGGTGAACTCCCAGTCGCTCCCATGTCGTCGAAGGGCGAGTCACTCAAACCTTGTACCTTGTCTTTCAACTCGATGACGAGGCGCTGCGCGACCTTCTTGCCCACTCCCGGAATCGTGGACAACGTCACGAGGTTCTCGGTCAGGACTGCTTGGCGCAACTGACCAGGAGTGAGGGAAGCCACGGTGGCCAGAGCAATCTTGGGGCCGATGCCGGTGACGGATTGCACGAGTTGGAACGCTTGGCGTTCTTCGGATGTGCTGAAACCGTACAAGGTCAGCGCGTCTTCGCGCACGGCCAGGTGGGTGTGGAGGGTGGTCTCCTCGCCGACGCGCATCTTGGCCGTTGTGGTGGGCGTGCACCAGAGGGAGAAGCCCACGCCCTGGACATCTACGATGGCGGATGTGGGACGCGCTTCGACGACAATGCCTCTGACAAGGGAAATCATAGGGGTGCCTTTCGTGCGCCAGTGACTTTGGCCCAGGATGTGGGCCGTTGTGAAGTGCGCGGAGAGGTCACTGACAACTGGTGTGCAGACGCCGTCTTCGCAGGGCGCGCCGTTCGAGATTCGGCTGCGGCTTGGGCTGCGTCAGCGAGTCTGTCGGCACCGGCGCCGCGCCAGGCGTGGCAGATGGCCAGGGCCACTGCATCGGCCGCATCGGCGGGTTTGGGGGCTTCATCCAGGTGGAGGACGCGGGACACCATGAGTCCCACCTGGGCCTTATCGGCCCGACCAGAGCCTGTGATCGCGGCTTTCACTTCGGATGGTGTGTGCTGGACTGCGCTCAAGCCGTGTCGGGCCGCGACGAGCATGGCCACTCCGGCAGCCTGGGCGGTGCCGACGACCGTCATGAGATTGTGCTGGGAGAAGACTCGCTCCACGGCCACCACATCAGGATGATGGCGGGTTATCCACTCTTCCAGACCTGCTTCGATGAGGAGCAGGCGCTTGGCCGTGTCGAGAGTGGGTGGGGTGCGGATGACTCCGGCCTCGACCAACTCGGCCCGCCCAGGCGAGCCTGAGATCACGCCCACGCCACAACGGGTGAGCCCCGGGTCAATCCCGAGCACAAGCATGGCCACCTCCATCAAACACCTGTTCGAATCCTAGCGGGCTGTGCTGCGCACACAAAGATGCCACACCGGCAAACCAAGTCTCACTCCACACAATCAACCCTGGAGCGCAATCCAGGCTGGAGACCCAGGACTCAGTCTTCTTCGAGTTGGGCTTCAATCTCGGGCGGAATCTCGTCATTGGAGTACACGTTCTGCACGTCGTCGCAATCATCGAGAGCGTCGAGAATCTTGTACAACTTGCGCGCCACTTCCGCATCGGAGACTGGCGAGGTGAAGGAGGGCACGAACTCGACTTCGGCCGACTCGTAGTCCAGTCCGGCCTCTTGGACCGCCGTACGCACCTGCACGAGGGTTGCCGGGTCGCAAATGATACGGAACTCTTCGCCCTCATCGTTAATCGATTCGGGGTCGGACTCCAAGGTCGCTTCCATGAGGTCGAGGTCGGTGACCTCTTTGCCCGCTTGTTTCTGGGCCACAGTCACCACGCCCTTGCGGGAGAACAGTCGGGCCACAGAACCGATATCGGCCATCGTGCCGCCGTTGCGCGTGACAGCGATGCGCACATCCGAAGCCGAGCGATTGCGGTTGTCAGTGAGGCATTCGATGAGTATGGCGATACCTGCCGGACCATACGCTTCGTACGTGATGTTGATCCAGTCAGCACCGCCGGACTCCGCCCCCGAGCCACGCTTGACGGCGCGGTCGATATTGTCGGCGGGCACAGATGTCTTCTTGGCCTTCTGGATGGCATCGTACAAGGTCGGGTTGCCTGAGGGGTCTCCCCCGCCAATCTTGGCTGCGACTTCGATGTTCTTGATGAGTTTGGCGAAGAGCTTGCCCCGCTTGGCGTCGATGGCTGCTTTCTTATGCTTGGTCGTCGCCCACTTGGAGTGACCGCTCATATTCGTCCTTTCTTGTCGGCACTACTCTACTCGGGTGCCCATCCGATTCTGAATCCGCAGCTACGCCGTCGGGTTCTTGGGGATCTGGCGTGGCTGCTTCAATGGCGTCTGGAACATCCACCTGCGTCGCCTCAGCGGTGTCCGTGATGTCAGCATCGGTCGCTTCTGCGGCAATCGGTGTGTCCGGCTGGTCGGTGTCAGGGACATCTGCAGGGTCTGCGACAACCTCAAGGTCAGGGGATGTTGGGCGGAACGGGGGCTTCATGGTCCCTGCGGCGACTGCGAGAGCTTGCTTGAGAGTGAACTTCTTGAGGTACAAGGCACTCCCGACGATGACGCCTTCGATGCCGCGATCTGCCGCTTGAGCCAAGGCGTACACGTCATCCAGCGACGCGACTCCCCCGGATGCGACAACTTGTGCTGAGGTGCGCTCAGCGACCTTGAGGAGAAGATCGACATTGGCACCGCTCAGAGTCCCGTCCACCTCAGTGTCGGTGACCACGAAACGACGACATCCCGCCGCTGTGAGTCGGTCGACGACCTCCCACATGGAACCGGAAGCCGATGTCCAGCCATGGGTCGCCAAGGATTCCCCGCGCACATCCAGGGCCACGGCGATACGCTCCCCATAGCTGGCGACCACCTCGTCTGTCCAGTCGGGGCGTTTGACTGCGGCTGTGCCGATATTGACCCGGGCACATCCGGTTGCCAAGGCTCGTTGCAGAGAAGGCTCGTCTCTGATTCCCCCAGTCAACTCGACATTTAACCCTGTCGTGGCGATGATTTCAGAGACGAGGGAGGCATTGTTACCTTTGCCAAAAGCCGCGTCAAGGTCGACTAGATGTAACCACGCTGCCCCTTGCCTCTTCCAGCGTCGGGCCGCCTCGACGGCGGACCCGAAGACCTTGGCCGAGGATGCTTGGCCGCGTACCAACTGAACCGCTCTGCCCTTGAGAATGTCCACAGCGGGGAAAATCGTGAAGGTCATAGCGAGTCCACCCATCCTTTCAATAGTGTCAGTCCGGCATATCCCGACTTCTCGGGATGGAATTGCGTGGAGAGCACACTCCCCCAGCGTACAGCGGCAATGAAACGCGCGCCTTCGTGTTCGGTCCAGGCGACGGTGGCGTCGTCAGGCACGTCACTGGCAGCCAGCGCCGCATAAGAATGGACGAAGTAGAAAC
>JAISJO010000037.1 GCA_031261485.1 Propionibacteriaceae bacterium
CGACCGCTGCGGCGATGTTCCCCCCAGACGACATGCCGCCGATGGCGATCCGTGTGCCGTCGATGCCGTGCTCGGCTCCGTGCTCGGCCAGCCAGGTGAGCGCGGCGTAGCCCTGCTCAAGTGCCGCGGGGAAGGGATGCTCCGGGGCCAGCGCGTAGTCCACACCGACCACCACGATACCCACGTCGTGGGCGCGCGAGCGGAAAGCGGTATCGATGCTCGGGAAATCGAGTCCGCCTTGGCGGAACGCGCCGCCGAAGAATCCGAGATACGCGGGCAGGGCAGCGGTGGAGCCTTCGGCGCCAGCGCACTGGCCGGAGCCCGGGATGGCCGAAGCGGCGTCCAGGGCGTCCGCCGTCTCGCCATCACCAGTCCCTCGGGGGCGGTATAGCCGCAGGTGGATTTCACCGGCATCGGGAGTGGAGATGGTCAGATCTTCCGTGTCGACTTCGGGCGGGGTGCCGTAAGCCTTCTCGGCCATAAAGCGGTCGGTCGCGATGGCCTGAGCCCGCCACTCGGCGGGAACGACGGAGGGTTTGGGGATCTGGTCGCGCACGGCGGCCTGTAGGTCTTTGATAATCGGGTCGACGGGCATCGTGCACTCTCCCTTGAATTGGCGTCCTGCGGTGACGTGAAGCTTGCTTCGATAAGGTCGTGCGTCTGACAAGCATCGAAGTGCTTCGATTTCTTTCTTGACACTTTACACCAGTTCCACTTTAATGGGAACTGAACGGACAAACTAGATCCGCGAATACAGGAGCAGACCATGATGTCCAGTGATCCCCGATCCCACCGAGCCGCCTCGACTGCGAAGAGAGCCCCATCGTGGCGATCATCGACCCCAAGCCCGCCGCTAAGCAGGGATCCGGGGATGATGGCCGTGAGCGTGTCTCAGAGCGATGCCGCAGTGAGCGGGGTGACGCTTGACCTGACGGTGCTCGACCCGGCGATCACCGCGTGGCTCGGGCGGATCGAAGCGATCAGCGCCGAGTTGGGGGCGAGTGACGACTCGTCTGTGGTGGAGCGGAGGCGGGTCAGCCGAGACCTGGGCAACCTGCTCTTTGCGGAGATGGGACGGCCGGGGCCAGACGGCATCCGCATCGTCGACCATGAGGTGCCGGGTGGTGAGGGAGCGGTGCGGGTGCGGGAGTACCGGCCCGGCGAGGCGGCGGGTGAGGATCTTCCCGCCTATGTCCTGCTGCATGGGGGCGCGTTCTGGATGGGGTCCATCGACGAGGGCGTCAACCGTGCGATCTGCCTGGAACGCGCGGCTGGTGCGCGGTACGCAGTGTTCGATGTCGACTATCGCCTGGCGCCGGAGCATCCGTTCCCGGCGGGGCTGGAGGACGCCTATGCGGCGGTGACCTGGGTGTTCGAGAATGCTGGGGTGCTTGGCGTCGATCCGGGGAAGATCGTGGTGGGCGGGGTGTCGGCCGGCGGGAACTTGGCGGCGGCGACGTGCCTGGTGGCGCGGGATCGCTCTGGGCCGCCGATTCGGGCACAGTTGCTGGAGGTGCCCGCAGTGGATTTGCGGCCGGACGGCGCGTGGATCGAGGAGTATGCGCAGATCAACGGCCTGGATGCGATGGACGAGATGAGGGAGTTCTATGTGCCACCCGGGGTCGACCTGGCCGATCCCTGGGTCTCGCCGGTCGCTGCCGAGGACCTGAGCGGACTGCCCCCGGCCCACATCGTCACGGCGGAGATCGATCCGCTGCGTGCCGGGGGAGAGCTGCTAGCTGAGCGCCTGGCCAGAGCGGGAGTCCCGGTCACGGCCACTCGGCACCTGCGTTCGCTGCACGGCACCCAAGGCCTCACCGCCACGTGGCCAGGGGCGCGACTGTGGAACGCCGAGGTGATCGCCGCTCTACGCGAATTCGCCCGATAGAGCCAGCCTTTGCCATGGATGTCGAAGCTTCCCGTCTTGGCCGTCGTCTCTCCCCGCCTGCGGTCAGGGGCAGTACCGGCGACCCGACCCACGATCTCGCGCGTCACTGGGCGGGCGCGGGTCCCAAGGTGGAGCGTTCCGCCAGAGTAAATGGGAGCATGTTCTGGGTAGGGGTCCCGCCGTGATTGGGGATCATCTCGCGGAGCAGGCGCACGGCCAACGCGCCGGATTCCTCGAAGGGCTGGCCCACAGTGGTGAGGCCAAGTTCCTCGGCGATCGCGTCGTCGTCGAAGCCGACAATCGACAGGTCCTCGGGGACATTCAGTCCCCGGCGTGAGGCGGCCGCCATTATGGAGAGGGCGACGAAGTCTCGGTTGGCCACGACTGCGGTGGGGCGCTCGCCCTGCACGGCCAGTAGCTGATCCAGAGCGCGTTCCCCCAGGCCAGGGCCGCGGTCTACAGTGATCTCCTCGACGTGATCCGCGCCCAGCACCGCGACCAGGCCGTCCTTGCGCTGCTGGGTCGGTGAGAGCGCGAGGTACGACCGCTCCTCCTCGCGGACAAACGCCACCCGCCGATGGCCGAGTTCCACCAGGCGTTCGCCCACCACGCGCCCGCCCGCGACGTCATCGACGTACACGCTAGTCAGTCCCGGATGCCGCATATCCACCAGCACCGTGGGCAACCGTCGCCGCAGCCGCGAGGCGACCGCTTTGTGCAGCGGCACGCCCATGATGACCAGGCCGTCGACGTGCCCGCGCACCGGCAAGCTCTCCAGCAGCGGCGAGGTCGAGGTGGCCACGTCTTCGTGGTCGTAGACCAGCACCTGGGACTCGCCCTTCACCTCGGTCAGCATTCCCGAGAGTCGTCGCCCATAGCTGGGGTAGGACGTGAAAGGCGCCACGACGGCGAGGCGGCCCACGCCCGCATGCGCTCGGGCCACGGCGCCTTCCTTCGGGACGAAGCTCAAATCGTCTGCGGCTGCGAGGATCCGATCACGGGTCGTCGCCGCCACCCTGTCCGGGTGGTTGATGGCGAGGGAGACCGTAGAGATGGATACGCCTACGCGGGCCGCGACCTCGTAAATCGTCGCTTGGCTCTGCCGCACGAGTACCGCCTTCACTGGAGGAGATAAGTGGATTTCATTCTAGCGCAGCACGCATCGAAGAACTTCGATCAGCGCGACGAGTCAGGGCACGTGGGCTGCGTTGTGCGCTACTCGGCTCAGGCCGTTACCAGCCGCGCCATGATCTAACGAGCCATCGGCCCCGGAGGGTTGCCAGACGGCTCTTGTGTTCGTGGACTCGATTCCGGTTGGGCGAATGGCCGAGAGTTTGCTCATGAGGCATGAGCAATTGAGGGTTGTTGCAGACCCGAGGGCTCTGGATTCTTTCGACCGGGGCCCGCAGCGTTGTTTACCCTCGTCAAACCCAGTGGCTTTGTGTCACAATTGTGACCAGTGGTCTCAATCCTGTCGGTGAAAGGGGCAAGCTGTGAATCTCCCGACACTTCTTTTCATTTTGTTTATTGGTGCTGCTATTGCAGGCGGAATAGCTATCTTCGTCATGTACCTGCGCCGCAGCAAGCAAATGCTTGATATCGGCTCGTTCTGCGCGGCGAACTCGATGGTGTTCCGCCCGGAGCCTGTGTGGACGAAGGTGGAACGTGCCGACTGGAACTTCGAGTCGGAAGAGCTGGGTGCCGTGGGCTACTTCAAAGCGGTGGACGCTTCACAGCCCGTGGAGACGTTGAAGCAAAAGAATGAGAAGTCCTACAAGACGAGTCTTACCAAAATCCTTGAACGGGTGGACCAGCGGATAGTGGTGAACGGTGTGGAGTGGGAGACGGTCGTCTATCGAGTCGCGCAAGGTAAGAACCTCACCTGGGTCGAGCTGCTCGCGTTCTGTGTCAAAGGCCAAGCCTGCCTCTCGATCAAAGCAGAGGGAATCGACAAGATTTCCGGAACTGCTACCGTCGCCGCAGTTACCAGCAACCTGGGCCGCTATCTTGACTGCTTCGCGGTGAACTGACGAAAACGTCTCAATCGGGTCGCGGGACTAGTAGCACCTCAACCTGACCAAGCCCACGAAACGCGAGTTCATCACAGGGCGGACAGGGACCATTGCCCAGTGGTGCACGCCTCGGGTCGTGGCAAGGCCTGGGAACCGGGCTGGTTCAACGATCAATATCGTCACACTGATCCACGAGACTGCGACGGTGGTCGGCGAAGCGGACGCCGCGTTCCCGACGGAATACCTCGTAGAAGTAGGTGGCGGAGGCAAAGCCGTATTCGGTGGCTAGTTGGGTAATCGGCAAATTCGATTCTTCCAGTCGCTCCAGCAGGGCGTCGATCCGGTAGCCGTTGATCAGGGCGGGGAACGATTTGCCGAATGCCGCCTCCAGCAGCCTGCTGAAATGCCGCGGCGAGTATCCGAAGTGATCGGCGGCCTGTGCCTGGGTGATGGTCTTGCAGTTGTGGGCGAGGAAGGTGCTGATGTCCGCTGCGAGGAAGGTGGCGGTGTCCTGGCCAGGTTCGCGGTAGACCGAGCGAGCGATCCCCGAGAAGAGTTGCGCGACCAGCTCAATGACGGCTTCAGCAGAGTCTGGTTGACGGTTGTAGTACTGGGCGATGAGCGTGTTGAGCGTGGTGCGTTGCGCGTCGGTGTTGGAGAAGATGAGGTAATCGCAGGACTGCGGGTGATCGCGTGTGCCCTCGAAGAGGAAGCTGTAGAGGGGGTTCTCTTTGGACACCAGCCGCAGCAGTATCTGTTCTACCGAGGCCTTCCGCAGCAGGATGTTGAATACAACGTCTGTGTCGTGCTCGGTCCACACATCATGCCAGGCACCAGGTCGCAGCAGAACGAGTTCGTCGGGGGTCTGCTCAAGCCGGTTGCCGTCGATGAGTTGCACGAAAGAGCCTGAGTACACATAGACCAATTCGAAGAAGTCCTGAGTGTGCTCGCCTGCGATCCGCTCGCGGACCCACATAGGTGGGTGGATCATGACGCGAACACTCTCGCCGGGGGCGAAAAACACCTCTTCCTTGAGGTCCGTCAGATCCTGCATCGGTTCGTGTTGCGAGGCTGCCACGTCCGGCATCGTGTTGAGCAGGTCGATCACGGCGGCCGAGACGTACATACCCATGTCCATGCGCAGCACCTCCTCATCGCTCAGAGTCAACCCTATCCGCTGACCCAATACCGTGGGCTATGTCCGAAAATCGGTGTTATGGCTCAGCATCACTGTCGGTTTTTCGTAGTGCAGCAGGGTGTCGTCCTCATTAGGTTGAGTACTCGGGCGGCTCTCTCCAGCAGCCCGACAGAAGGGACTTCAGTGCCGAGGCCAACCGGGCAATCGCCCGCAGCGACTCGAAAACCGCGTCCCAAAGAGAGAAAGGACAATGGGCCATGTCGGAAGCCACAGCGCAACTTAGCCCTCACAGCAAGAAGTCCCGCCCGTGGTGGGTCGGAATCGTCTCAGGTATGGCGTCTTACATCGATAGCGCCGCCATCGTCAGCTTGGGCTACGGAATCGTCATTTACCAGGAGGTCTTCGGCCTCACACCCGGTGAGGTGGGCATCGCTTCCGGTGCCCTGACCCTCGGTATCGCAATCGGTGCTCTGATCGGTGGTCGGTTGGGCGACCGCTTCGGTCGTCGACCAGTCTTCTCCGTCACGATGATCCTCATTGTCGTTGCGGCGATTCTGTTGATAGTCGGTGAGTCCTTTGCCCTCATCACCGTCGGCGCGGCACTCATGGGCCTAGCAACCGGCGCAGATCTGCCGGTGTCACTCTCGACAATTTCGGAGGCCGCCACCGACGAAAACCGTGGGCGCCTCATTTCGTTCTCGAACGTGCTGTGGCTTGTCGGCATGGTTGCCGCACTCGGCTTGGCGATGGGGGTCGGTGATCTGGGACGAATCGGTGGACAAATTCTCTTCGCACATCTTGGGGTGGTCGCAGCCATCGTGTTCTTCCTACGTCTGACCATCCCAGAGTCGGACATCTGGCTCACGGCTCGACGGGAACGGGCAGCGGGCGTAAAGACGGTTCGTGCGGAACGCGGTTCGTTACGGAACCTGCTCCAGGCACCGTACGCCGTGCCACTGATCGCGCTCGTCGTCTTTTACTCACTGGTCAACCTGACGCTCAATACATCAGGACAGTTCGGGGTCTATCTGCTCGTGAACGTTGTCGGTGTGGACGTCTCGACGGCGGGGTTCCTGGACATGATCTCCCTTCCTGTTGCACTGATCGGCTTCCTCTGGTTCATGAAGATCGCCGACAAGCCCAGTCGCTTCCTTTGGTTCAAGATCGGCGCGGTCGCAACCTTCCTGTCCATGCTCGTGCCCGCAGTGTTCGGTCTGAACGTCGCCACGTACCTGATCGGGATGAACATGTTGTCTCTGGGTGTCGCATTTGCTGGCGAGGCCATCATGAAGATCTGGTCCCAGGAGCAGTTCCCGACTCTGCTGCGGACCACCGCTCAGGGGACAGTAATCTCGGCGGCACGCTTTGTCGCAGCCATCGGCGCATCGGTGACGCCAATCATCGTCGAGTTCGGCACCACCTATCTGTTCCTCGCCCTCACCGTGATCAACGGGATCGGCTTGGCCGTGGCATGGATCGTGTTCCGCACCCGTGACCAGCGCAATGAGTTCCTCGAGGAGTCCGCACCTGGCGAAACTGTCGCTGCATAGGTGAAGCACTTGAGATGTAGATGAAAGGAACGACGGAATGAGGATTGCGGCACTGAGGACTGCTGGGTTAGTGGCTCCGCTGGCGCTCGACATAGTGCCAGATTTCACGTGGCAGGTTGAGAGCGAGCGGCGCGGCCTTCTCCTTCCTTACGGACAGGTGCAATTGTTGCAGGACGGCGACGTTGTCTGGGACTCGGGCAAAGTCCCGACGCCGGTTCCGCGCATCGAATACGGCGGCCCTGGACTCCACTCCAAGACGCGCTACCACTGGCGGGTGCGGGTGTGGAGCCAGTCCGACGAGCCATCCGACTGGTCCGCGGAGGCGGTCTTTGACACCGGCCTGCTCGGGGATGGCCTCGGCGAAGCGCGGTGGATCCGACTGGACGAGGAAACACCAGTCGGAGACACCGCACCGGTGCAGTACCTGCGTGCCGAGTTCCACCTCGATACCGCAGTGCGGAGGGCGCGAGTCTACTCGACTGCTCTCGGCTGGTACCGGCTGTACCTCAACGGAACGGATGCGACCGGACCGGGCTTTTACCCAGGCTTCACGGCCTTCGAATCGCGCGTTGACTACCAGGTGCGTGATGCCACCAACCTGCTTGCCATCGGAGATAATGCGGTCGGCATCGTCCTCGCCGACGGTCGTTTTCGCGGTCGGTTGAGCGTGGAGGGATGTCATGCGGTCTACGGCAATCGCACTGCAGCCATCGCGCGCATCGAAATAGAACTTGTAGATGGGCGCGAGTTTGTGGTCGCCACGAACGGGGGTTGGGAAGGTGGCCACGGCGAGATCGTCGTTTCCGATCCGCGCGAGGGTGAGGTGATCGACGCCCGACTGAGCGGCGAGTGGTCCGTCCGTGGTGGGTCCCTCCCCGAGCCCGTCGATGTCATCGAGGTCGATGAGTCACGCACGCTGGAAGCGTCAGCGGCACAACCGTTGCGGATGATGGAACCGCTGCCGGTGGTAGATTCCTGGAAACTGCCGTCCGGGGCATTGGTGCTCGACTTTGGGCAGAATATGCACGGGGTGACCCGGCTTACGCTTCGTGGACCTTCCGGACGAGCCGTGAGCGTCCGTCATAGCGAAGTGCTCTTGCCCGACCGCGATCTCGATCTCGACTACTTGATCGCGGGCACACCATTTACGCTCTATCTCGGCCCGGACACGCTCATCCTCTCTGGTGGGTCGGATGTCTTCGAGCCGACATTTTGCACGCAGGGTTACCGCTATGTGTCGGTAGACGTTGGGGAGGATGTCGAAGTCGTGGAGGCGCTTAGCCTGCCGGTTCAGGCCGACCTCGCATACACGGGACGGTTCGAATCGTCCCACCCGCTCATCAATCGATTCCACGACAACGTTGTGTGGGGCATGCGCGGGAACTTCCTGGATGTGCCGACCGACTGCCCGACTCGAGAGCGAAGCGCCTGGACAGGTGATGCCCAGGTCTTCTCTCGGACGGCTCTAGTTCTCGCCGATGCTGCAGCGTATCTCAGCAACTGGCTCGTGGACGCCCGGCTCCAGCAGCACTCCGACGGCGTGGTCAATGACGTTGTTCCGTTAGATGCTGATGACCTGCGCGAGGGAGCCACACCGTCCGAGTTGGCTCCCGGTTTGCCCAACCAACCCCCAGGTTCGGCGGGATGGGGCGATGCCATCGTGCTCATCCCCTGGGACATCTATCAGGCGACGGGGTCGACACGTCCGCTCGTCGAGAACTACGACGCAATGGTGAAGTGGGTCGAGCGGTACGCCAGGATGGCTGCAGAACACCGGGACCCCACACGCCTCGGCTCCCCGGAAGCGCACGAGCGTTTCCTCGTCGATACAGGATTCCACTACGGCGAATGGTTTGAACCCGATGGCGAGGGCGACGGTTGTCTCACAACCATGGAACTGCTGGCCGACCTCATAGCCCATCCGCGCAGCTCGGTTGCGACGGCGTACTTTGCACACTCAAGCCACGTTCTCGCCGAAATCGCCCGATTGCTGGGCCGTGCCGCTGACGCCACGCACTTTGAAGGGTATGCCCAGGGGGCGCGTCATGCGTGGCAACGAGAGTTCATGAAGGACCCCCTCTTGCTTCAGCCTGATGCGCAGGCAACCTACGTGCGGGCACTCGAGTTTGACCTCGTAACTAGTGGTCGTCGCGCACAGACTGCGCAGCGACTCGTCGATCGAATACGCGATCGTGGCAACCACCTCGGCACGGGATTCCTGAGTACCAGTTTCCTGCTTGAGCAACTCACCAAGTCTGGCTACGGTGACGTGGCCCTCGACCTGCTGCTCCAGGAGTCGGTGCCTTCGTGGCTCGGTCAAGTGGTGCGCGGAGCTACCACTGTTTGGGAGTCGTGGGCGGGCTACGACGAACAAGGCAAGGCAGTCCTCTCACACAATCACTATTCGCTCGGCGCCTCCGCCCGCTGGCTCTACGAGAGCCTTGCTGGAATCCGCGCCGCGTCGCCAGGCTGGCGAAACATCACGGTAGACCCGCTCATCAACACCCGCATTCCCCGAGTCGCAGCGGCCGTCGGCACCCCATTTGGGGAGGTCTCGGTCGCGTGGGAACTCGCCAACGGTGAGGTGACCCTCGACGTGAGGATCCCGCCGGGGGCGACCGCTAGGGTACGCCTCGATGGTGCCTCGCCCGACACAGCCACCCAGGACGATGCGCCGATCAGCAATGTAACAGCCGACAACCGCGGTCTGTATGTCCGGATCGGATCGGGCAGGTACTGGTTCTCGTGGGCTCGCCACAGGGACGCAGGCTGCTGATCGGAAACATTCGGGACGCTCAGCCTAGGGCAGGCATTGAGCAGCCGAGAGTCAAGACTCGACGTTGAGGCATCAGCAAACTGCGGGTCATTCCTGCGACTTCGCGCAGAATGACGAGATGCCCCAATCAGCGTTTGCCTAGTCGACCCGCGGCATAATCGCGGCGCCCGAGGCAAGCATGGCGAGGGCGTCGTGGGTGTACTCGACGGCGCTGGCTTCTTGGTTCCCGGCGCGCCATGCGTCTGCCGCCTGACCGAGTACCATCATCGCCAGGCTGGCCGTCATCCTCAGTTCCGCACTAACCTCGGGGGAGCCCACACGCTCGGCGATCACCTCGGCCAGGAGTTCGGACTCTTGGGCCAGGGTGTCCCAAAGCCGTGCCCGGGGACCGGGGGCGTGGTCGATCAGGTCGCGGATACGCAGGATGTACGTGGAACGCTCCGGGGAATCGTACGACCGGGCGGCCTCAAGGATGGCGTTCCCGAGCGCCAGGTCGATGGGCTCGTCGGCGGGCCGATCTCGCAGAGGCCCGGCCAATCCCCCTTCCAGGTCGAGCGGGGCGAGCAGGAGAAGGTCCTTGCTCGGGAAGTAGCGGTACAACGTCGACGTCCCGATCTCCGCTTGTTCCGCGATCTGCTCCATCGTGACCTGGTCGAAGCCGTACTCGAAGAACAACTCCACCGCCACGTCGATGAGCAGACGCCGAGTCCTGTCCGCCTTCTTCTCTCGCAGTCCCATAGGGGCAGCCTAACAGAAAACTGTTGACAGTCCTATTTGGGAGTGGCTATGATTTGGGAGGACCTACCAAATAGGCGGGACCACCGCAAGCCCGACGCGAGCACCGCGCCAGCCCTCCGGTCAACACGAAGGAGTGTCGATGACCAGCGAGAATATCCCCGGACCTACCAGCACGCCCAGTCCAGGCGACACCGTCACCGAAGGCCCAACCCCTGCCACACCGCTGCCGCGCCTCATCGGCGTCATGGCGAGTTCCATGATCGGCGCGTACATCGCCCTGCTCACCCCCATCCAGATCCTCCTGACTCTCCACCTGACGCGCATCTGCCCCGACACATCCGGCGCCGAGGCGGCCTTCGGACTCGTCACTGGCATGGGGGCCTTGCTCGCTTTGGTGTGTAACCCGCTGGGCGGGCGTATCTCCGACCGCACAGCCGCCCGCTTCGGGCGCCGCCGCACGTGGATACTGACGGGCGGGCTGTCCGGCTGCCTGGTCCTGACCGCCATGGCCTGGACCACCCAGGTCTGGCAGGTGGCTCTGGTCTGGTGCGCCGTCCAGGCCCTGCTGAACTTCCAGCAGGCCGCCACTAGCGCACTGCTGGCCGACCAGGTTCCCTACAAGCGTCGCGGCACCGTTTCCGGCTTCATCGGACTGGCCGCCGCCGTCGGTCCGCTGCTCGGAATGACTGCTGTCTCGCTCGTTGCCGACCCGGTCACCCAGTGGCTGGTCGTGGCCGGCGCGGGCGCTCTCCTCGTCGTCATCGCCGTGATCTTGCTGCGCGATCCCCAGCACACTCCACCAGGAGCGGGCGGGCTCGGGCTCAAGGAACTGGCGAAGTCGTTCTGGCTCAATCCCAGAAAACACCCGGCGTTTGGCTGGGCATGGTTGGTGCGCTTCCTGATCACCTGCGCCTACGCCTCGGGCACGTACAATGCCTTCTTCCTCATGGAACGCTTCGGGGTCTCGGAGACCGAGGTTGCTGCCGTCGTCCTGTCTCTGTCATTGCTCACTGTCGGCTTGCTTGCCCTAGCCAGCGCCGTTTCTGGAGTAATCTCCGACAAGATCGGACGACAGAAACCGTTCGTCGTGGCGGCCGGGCTGACCGCCGCCGTCGCTCTCGTCCTGCAAGCGTTCGCTCCGTCAATCGCCGTTGTCTATGTCGCGGTCGGCCTGCTGGGCGCTGGCACCGGCCTGTTCTTCGCCATCGACGCCGCACTGTGCGTCCGCACCCTCCCCAGCGCTGAGGACACCGGTAAAGATCTCGCCGTCATCAACATGGCCAACACCATCCCACAGTCGCTGGTGCCCTTCATGGCTCCCGCGCTGCTCGCCCTCGGCGGCTTCAACGCCCTTTACATCACCCTCGCTCTCTTCGGCGTGGCCGGTGCCTTCTGTGTACGCCGCCTGCCCGACCTCGGCCAAGAGGGCGACCCCCGCTTTGCTCCCATCACTCGCCCCGAAAGGACTCAATCATGACAACCTCCACACACGCCACCCACCCGCTGGCCGATTTCGACATATACGGTTGCGCACCCGGGACCGGAGACCCCGCAGCGCTTGCCACCGACACGACCGGAGAGTGGACGCCCGCGCTTGTACCCGGCGGAGTCCGCGACTCCCTCCTGGCGGCAGGGAAGATCGACCACCCCTTCTACGGCGCCAACGAGCACGCTTCCGACTGGGTGAACGAGCAAGAATGGTGGTACCGCACCACCTTCCCCGCCCCCGAGCGCGCGGACGGTGCCCGTGTCCGACTGGTCTGCCTCGGCCTCGACACCATCGCTGACCTCTGGCTCAACGGCCAGGCGCTTGGCCACCACGAGAACCAGTTCTGCCCGGCCGTTTTCGATATCGCCGACCTTCTGACCGACAGTAACACCCTGCTGGTCCGCTTCACCCCGCCCATGCTGAACCGCGACATGCCCGCAGCAGCACTCAGGATGATGGCCGCAATGGCCCAAGCGTTCGCCGCCCTGATGCCGGAACCCGGCAGCCTGGAGGAAATGGGCGGCCATATGTCTCTGTTCCCCAGAGCCACTTCGCTGCGCAAGGCGGCTTTCTCCTGGGGTTGGGATTTCGGCCCCAATCTGCCGAACATCGGTATCTGGCGCCCGGTCGAGTTGTCGGTCGAACCGGGACCCGTCATCGCCGGGCATCACGTCGCCCTGACCGCCCTGACAAACGACCATGGCCGCGCGGAGGTCCTTGTCAAAGTCGAAACAGACACCACCGGTCCGTTGAAAGCGCGCGCCACACTCACGGCACCGAGCGGACGTATCCACACCGCGGACATCGACATCGCCGACGGCACCGGCCAAACCACCCTTGCCATCGACGAACCCGAACTGTGGTGGACGCACGACCTCGGCGGTCAGCCGCTCTACGACGTACACATCGACCTCCTGGCACCCGATGGAACAAAGACCGACACCGTGACCGACCGCATCGGCCTGCGACTCCTCACCCTGGACCGAAGCCCCGACATTGACGGCGAGGGTAACTACTTCCGTTTCATTCTCAACCACGTCCCCCTGTTCTGTCGTGGTGCGAATTGGCTTCCGGCAAGCGTCTTCACCGGTGCGACGAGTCCCGAGACTTACGCAGCCCGTGTACGACAGGCCCGTGACGGCAACCTCATCATGCTGCGGGTGTGGGGCGGTGGCGTCTACGAACAAGATGCCTTCTATGGCGCCTGTGATGAGCAGGGCGTTCTGGTCTGGCAGGATTTCATGTTCGCCTGCACCGATTACCCCAGTGCCGACCCGGCGCTGCAAAACGAGGTCGCGCGCGAAGCCGAATACCAGGTCAGGCGTCTTCGCAACCGCGCCTGCCTGGCACTGTGGTCGGGCAACAACGAGGTACAAGTCATGCACTTGGCGACCGGCCAAGGCCTGGAAGAGGGCGACTGGGGCTGGCACTTCTTCTACCAGATCCTGCCTGCGGCCGTGGAGCGCTGGGACGGACTGACGCCCTTCTGGCCGGGCAGCCCCTATGGCGAACCGGCCCCACAAGAGGTATTCGGCATGCTCGATGGCGACCGCCACACTTGGGAGGTATGGCACGGGGACATCCTCGGGCCGACCCGCGAATGGCCGACCAAGGGCGACGAGCGGCACTACCGGCGCTACGCCGAGGACACCTCCAAGTTCGTCTCCGAGTTCGGCATCCACGCCTCGCCCGAGTTGGCGACCCTGCGCCGCTGGATACCCGAGGCTGAACTGGCCGTCCACAGCCCGACCTTCGACCTGCACAACAAGGACAATCCCAAGAACAAGGGCGACGAGTTACTCGCCGTCACCACCGGGCTGCCCACCACGCTGGGGGAGTACGTCGACTACACCCAGGCCGTCCAGGCCGAGGGTATGGCCTTCGCCATCGCCCACTACCGCCGCCGCCAGCCCCACACCGCTGGTGCCCTCGTCTGGCAGTTCAACGACGTGTGGCCCGGCATCAGCTGGTCGATCCTCGACTACGACGGCGTGCCCAAAGCCGCCTATTACGCCATGAAACGAGTCTGCGCGCCCGTCGCGGTCAGCTTCGCCGCCGGAGCCGATGGCCGGGTCGAGCTGTGGCTCTCGAACAACACCACACAAGTGGTCGAGGTGCCGGTCCAGGTGGAGGTGGGTACCTTCGGAGGCACCGAGCGCGCGAGCCTGTGCACCATCGGTCGGGCCGAGCCGAGCCAATCGGCACTCATCTGGCAAGGGCCGATGCTACAGGACGTACACCACTACGCCTGGGCGTCCAGCCCGAACGGCCAGTTCCCCTCAGCGCGACTCTACGCCGCCGAGATCGCCCAGTTGCAATTCGGCCCAAGCAGTCTGGAGGTAACTCCCGAGGCCGGCGGCCTACGGATTCGCTCCCACGGGCACTCGTACGGCGTGCGCGTCGCCCAGCCCCACCCCGGCATCACCCTAAGCGACAACTGGTTTGACCTGCGCGACGGCGACGAGGCTTTCGTCTCGGTCAGCGGTGCCGACCCAGCCACCCTGCGCGTGACGATGCACGGGTCCGCCGAGTGATTGAGCTTGCTCACACCTGTTGAGACCGATGTCGGCTGGCTAGACTCTCAGTAGGTGATTGTTGCGCGCCAGACCTGTACACAGGATTGTCCCTGCGACGACAGGTCTCCGACGCGCACATCGATGCCTAGACACCGGCAAGAGGGGAGGCACCCCAATGGAGTCACGAGCGTTGCGTGTTGCACTGAAAGAGAAGAAGTCAGACAGGCGACAGGTGCGGGCGGTGGGCCGGTTGGAGGACCAAGAGTTGCTCTACACCGTGGTCTACCAGCAGGCGAGCTATTCGGCAGCGTGGAAGGCCGCTTTCATTCGGCTGGACATCGCACACCTAGAACGACTGCTGGGCGGCGTGCCGCCCCACCCAGGCTCGACCGTCAACGGGAGCACCGAAGAGTGGCGGTATTTCGCGACGAAGCAGGAGCGGGGAATCGAGCGACTTGGCGAGTTGGTGAAAGGCGGGGACGTGGAAGCCGAAGGAGTGTTGAGGCGATTCCTTGATGGCGACCGCGACGTTGTCCTGTATCAAGCGGCATGCACAGCGGTGGGTCATGTCACCGACTCCGAGTGCTCGAGTTGCGAGCGTTGCGGGCAGGCTCCCTGCCATGTGTTTGGCCAAGTGGTTGTCGAACCGGGCACACCCGAGGTCCATGTCCGGCGGTGCCAGGTTTGCGGAATCATCAAACGCTGGTGGAGTGAAACCTGTCGTGATTGCTCCGGAACCGGATACTCCTACTACGAGATTGTCGATCGCGGCTCGAATTCGGGCGCGGTTCTGGACTCGGCGGAGTGCGAGAATTGTGGGAAGAGTGGGTCGATTCGCCACGAGACCCTGACACGCGAATAGCCTGCTCGCACGTACACGCCCTCGGCAACTCCACTCACTTGCTAGCTTGTACGATCCCCGCGAAATCTTTGCCTGCCTGAGCGACCTGCTCCCAATCAGTGTACTCAATGTCCTTTGTCGGGTCGGTCTCGCCGTTGGTGATGTGCATGATGAGTTGGATGGCTTTGCGGTCGAAGATGTTGTAGATCGGGTAGCGCAGGGCTCCGGCGACAACTTCGGTGTGCGTGGGCGCCCAAGCGACCTTCTCCAGGAACTTCCTTGTGTAACTGTGGACGGCAGGGTCGCGCTTCTCGGGATTCCGGGCCGTCAGAGATACGGTAACGAGCAATGTCGGATGCGTGTCGAGCCACGAGCGGTACTTCTTGATGAGTTTGTTGGCAAGGCCGGAAAAGAACCCGTACCGCACAGACATGACGAGAGCCAGGCCGTCGTACCCCTGCGGGTCCGACTTCTTCGTGATGGGAGCAATCTCGACGCTCAATCCGCCCGCCTCCAATTCATCGGCGATGGCACGTGCGATCTTCTCGCTCTGCCCAAAACGGCTGCTGTGCAATATGAGCACCGACATGTGTGTCTCCCTTTTCACGTGAAACTATCCGAGGACCCATGTTAGTGCTCCGCTGGGTTGGACCGGACACGTGGCCACGCAATTACCGGCCATAGCGTCGATACGCAAAGACTGACGAACGACTTGCCCAGAAGAAGTAGACATCTCTGCGGGCTGGAATCTGGGGGTCCATGACGAATCCGGCAGGCTATAGTGGGAGCATCCATTGCAGCCACTGACATGAATGGACCGTTGGGCAGCGTTTGGGGGAGACGACAAAGGGTGTCGCCAACGTCATCGCGGAAGTGATAGATGAATCCAACCGCGACCCTGCCTTGATCCATGTGCGTCTTGTCTGGCGTTTTTGAGGGAGGGTTCCATGCCTTACACAAGTCTTTCCGGCCTACAGGTCGATGACGTTCTCCGAGTTTTCGTACGCGATGAGTTGCTTCCCAGTGTCGGCATTTCCGAGGACGATTTTTGGGGTAAGTTCGCCCAACTGCAAGACCGGTTCGCTGGTCCGGTCGCGGATGTACTCGCCCAGCGCGACACCCTGCAGACCAAGATCGACGCCTGGCACATCAAGAATGGTGGAGGCACGGTCGATGAGTACGCGCAGTTCCTAACAGACATTGGCTATTTGTTGGAGCCGGTTTACTCCACGATTTCCGTGACCGGCGTCGATGAGGAGTTTTCGACGATTCCTGGAGCGCAGTTGGTTGTGCCGGCGACGGTACCGCGCTATGCCCTCAATGCCGCGAACGCCCGTTGGGGCTCGCTCTTCGACGCCTACTATGGAACGGACGCCCTGCCCCTCGACTATGAACTGGCACCCGGTTACGATCCCCGCCGGGGCGCCCAGGTGATCGCGGAAGTCGACACCCAACTCGACGGCTTCTTCCCACTGGTGAACGCCTCCCACGCAGATGTCACAGCGTATTCCGTAGTGGGCGGACGTTTTCTTGCCACAACCGGCGAGGGCACCACCACTCTGGCCGACCCCACACAGTTCGTTGGGTACCGCGAAGGCGGCATCCTCCTGCGTCGCAACGGCGCGCACGTCGAGATTGTCATCGACCCTGACTCCGTCGTGGGCCAGAGTCATCATGCCGGGGTAGCGGACGTGGTAGTCGAGGCCGCAATTACCACCATTGTCGATTTGGAAGACTCAGTTGCGACCGTTGACGGCGAAGACAAGACCCTGGCCTACTCGACCTGGTTCGGGCTGCATCGCGGCGATCTCGCGTCCGACTTTGACAAGGATGGCGCGACGGTTCACCGTACACTCAACCCGGACAGGCACTACCTGACTCCCGGTGGTGCCGACCTCGTCTTGCACGGGCGCTCGCTCTTGTTGGCTCGTACAGTCGGGCACCACATGACCACCGACGCCGTCCTTACCGCTGATGGGCGAGAAGTAATCGAGGGTGTGCTCGATGCCCTTGTCGTTGTCACAGCCTCTTTGCAGGACTTGCGCGGCCTCGGTTCGGTCAAGAACTCCCGGACCGGTTCCATCTACATTGTGAAGCCCAAGCAGCACGGCCCGGCCGAAGTGGCCCTGACTGTCGAGATTTTCGGTGCGATCGAGGAGGCCCTCGGCCTGGAGAAGAACACCGTGAAAATCGGGATCATGGACGAAGAGAAGCGCACGTCTCTGAACCTGGACGCCTGCATCGCCGCAGCCTCCGAACGGGTGATCTTCATCAACACCGGCTTCCTGGATCGCACGGGCGACGAGATTCATACGGATTTTGCTGCTGGGCCGGTTGTACGCAAGAACGACATGAAGTCCCAGATCTGGCTGTCCAGTTACGAGGACAACAATGTCGACGCCGGTCTGGCTGCTGGTTTCAGTGGGGTCGCGCAGGTGGGCAAGGGTATGTGGGCCAAGCCAGCAGCCATGGCCGACATGTTGGCACAGAAGATTGGCCACCCGCTCGCCGGTGCGAATTGCGCTTGGGTTCCGTCGCCGACTGCCGCGACCCTGCACGCGCTGCATTACCTCAAGGTCAACGTCTTCGACGAGCAGAAAAAGCTCATCGGACGCAGAACCGACCGCAAGCTCATGCTGAACGTGCCTCTGTTGACGACTCCACCCACACCCGAGGAAATCGACAATGAATTGCGTACAAACGCGCAATCCATGCTGGGGTACGTCGTGCGCTGGGTGGGTCTCGGCATCGGCTGCTCGACCGTCCCCGACCTGAACAACGTCGGGCTGATGGAAGACCGGGCCACACTGAGGATTTCGAGCCAACTCCTGGCGAACTGGTTGGCCCACGGCATCGTCGATGAGGCCCAGATTCGGGCGGTCTTCGCCCAGATGGCGGTCTTGGTGGACGAGCAGAACGCATCGGTGGAGGGGTACCCGGCCATGGCCCCCAACCTTGAGGCCAGCGAGTCCTTCCAAGCCGCTCTGGAGTTGGTCTTTACCGGCAAGATCGAACCCAATGGCTACACCGAACGGGTTCTGACATACTGGCGTAAAGAAGCCAAGAAGGAGCCTGAGCCCGACATGTTGCGGCGCGGACTCAACGTCTTGACCCACTGGCGCAAAGGGGCCAAGAAGAACCCAGCCGGGTAACCACAGAGGCGACTCACGAGGTAGGAATTGTCCCAGCGGCGGACATGCCTCCAAGAGACGCATTGAGCTTTCGACATGAGGAAGAGGGGAGGTGCCCCAATGGAATCGTGGGCAGTGCGTGTTGCGCTGAATCCGACAAAGCCTGTCGAGAAGAGGTTGGAGGCGGTGGATCGGCTGACCGACCAGGCTGAGTTGGCGCAGGTCGCCACCCAGGTTGGCGATCAGAAGGTGAGAAAGGCAGCCATCGGACGGCTGGTTGACCAGAGCCTCCTGGCAGAAATGGCCTCAAGACTCGACCCGCTCGCCCGCACCAGGGAGTTGGTGATGATTGCCGACAAGTTGAAAGACCGGTCCTTGGCCGACCAGGCTTACTTCAAGATTGCCCGGAACCTCGACGGGGACGAGCCTACCTTCAATCTGGCAGCCGAATGTGTGGGCAAAATGTCGGATACTGCCCTCTTGGCGAAACTGGTCGCGCGCGCCCGTGACTTTCGCATCCAGTTTGTGGCCTTAGAACGTTTGAACTCGGAGGCCGACTTGCTGGCGGCGGCGATACTGAGCGAAGAGACCATGTGCGGCCAGACGGTGGTCAATCGCCTCACCAAGGAGGCTTCCTTGGTCCGGGTGGTTCGTGAGGCTGAGTCGATCTGGATCAAGATGCTGGCCGCCAGGAAGTTGTCGAACCTCGAACCCGTTATGGATGAACTGGAGGCTCTGGCAGACGGCAGCAAGACCAGCGGCGAGGTACAACTTGAAGCGGCGATGCTGACAGGGCGACAGGACTTGATTGATCAGGCTTGCGCTGCTGCGCTACTCGGGGCCGAAATGTCCTATCGGTGGGATAGTTTCACGCACCTCGAGACTTTGGCAGCGATTCAAGACCAGGACTTGTTGTACCAAGTGGCCCACCAGCAGGGTAGCGATCCTGTGTGGAAGGCTGCCGTGTCCCGACTGGACGCCACGCGCTTGGAGCGCCTCGTGGGCGACATTCCCCGTAACCGAGATGGGACAGCCAAGCATGGGAGGGACCCCATGACCAGAGGGGAAAAGGAACACTACTGGAAGGTAGGTGAGTCGATCAATCGGCTAGGCGAGTTGGCCCGCGAGGGCGACGCGCAGGCCAGGCAGGCGTTGGAGCGGCTGGTCACATCAGGCGAACACCTCGTGAAGGCATGCACGGAGTTGGGCCACGTCACTGACTCTAGGTGTTCGCGCTGCGACCGATGCGGGGAGACTCCCTGCCATGTATTCGACTGGGTTGAGGAAGAGAGCGAGCCGGTGGTCCACGTCGGGCGGTGCCGGGCGTGCGGAATCATCAGGCGTTGGTGGGAAGAGGACTGTGAGACGTGCCATGGCATAGGCTCATTGGGTGAGGAGCTTGTCGACATGGGCTCAAGCACGGGCTACGTTCCCTACCCGATACATTGCCCGGACTGCACCGGAGGTCGTATTCGACGCGAGACCATGACCCACGAATAGCCGAACGAGGCCGTCGAGGACTTCAGTACGCGAACAACCTGCTGATTTGGTGTTACGGACTACGGCCCCAGCAATCCCAGTGGAATGACGGCGGTCCCATTTGGCAAACGGTAGGCGGCCGATCCGGTGTTGATAATGACGGTGTCAACGAGTCGGTCGCCAATCTTGTCTTTGAGCCATTTGTGGTGTGTTGCTTCTTCGATGGACGCGGTTTGGCCCAACTTGACTTCGATGGCGACGATGGACTTGTCGTCGAGTTCGACGATCAGGTCTATCTCATGATTGCCGTCGCGGGTTCGCAGATGGCCTACCGTGGCTCCGGCACCTTGTGCGAATACTCGGATGGTTAGTGCGACGAGCGACTCGAAAAGACTGCCAAGTCTGGTCTTTCCTGCTTGAGCAGTTGGGCTCTGGTCTCCGCGAAGCAGGGATCGTTCGCTTGCGCCCAGGAGTCTTGCGGCCAGTGCTGGGTCGACGAGATGGTGTTTGGGTGACTCCGCTAGGCGTCCCAGGTCGTTGAATGTGGGTATCCAGGCGGGCAGGGGGTCTAGAATCCACAGTCGCTGCAGCGCTTCTCGGTAGGCGGTGGTAGCGGTACGGGAAGGTTTGTCCGATTCCCCAGGAGTGGCGGCGTCAAGAATCGAACTGTACGAGGCCGTGGTTGCCGTGGCTGCGGCGTATGCGGTTAGCCAGGCCATCAGTGAGCGCGGTTTCCGCACCGAGATTCCAGCCTCGGGGATTTCATGGTTCACGATGCGTGCCAGATAACCATCGAGTTGGGCTCGGCGGGCCTGTTCTGGATAGTCACGGATTCCAGGGAAACCTGAACTGAGGATCTCGCGGGTGTAGTCGACGAGTTCTAGATTGCAGCGCCCCTCGATTTTCGCATCGCCGTTCAGTAGGCCTGCGAAAGAGATTGTCGGGTCGCACACGCCTCGCTCGGGCAGTGTCATGGGTCGCATCAGTAGGCTCACGATACGCCCGGCACCTGAATGAATCCTCGCGCCTGATGGTGCCGATGCCGATCCAGTGAGCAAGAACCTACCCGGTGTGCGGTCACGGTCAACTTCTCGACGTACCACGTTCCACACAGACGGCACTAGCTGCCACTCATCCAGCAGCACCGGCATCTCGCTAAGGAGCACGAGTCCTGGATCTGCCCGGAATATCGAGGCCGGGCCGTCCAGCTCAAACTCGACCACGTCGTTGGCCCGTTGCGCGGCGGTTGCCGTCTTGCCAACACCCTTGGCGCCTTCGATGGAGATTGCGGGCAAATCACGAAACAACACATCAAGTTGGGCATCCACGACACGGGTACGGTACTCCATGCCTCTAAAATACCATACGCAGCTAGTCTAAAAGGCAATTAGCAGACAATCTAAAGATCAATTCGCGGCCCTCGACGAGGGCGGTTTCGCGGTAGAGAGGTTCGTGATCGCAGGGCGCAGCATCTATCTGGCAAGCAGAGACCCTGCGCCCAGCAAGTATGGGATGGCGGGCGTAGGATGACAGTCGGAGTGGGCGATAGTCAATATTCCCGTAACAACGCACAATTCTGATAGGAGTGACAATGAAGTCTCTGCAGCGCGTCGACGAGTGGCGCAAGATTGTCGACGACAAGTTCGCCCAGTTGAAAGACGAGCACCCCGAGCGTCTGCAACGACGGCTGGCGATGTCGTGGTCCAACTGGGGCTTCGGGCAGGAGGCGCTGGAGGTTTCGGCGGCGCGGCTCGCCAAGGCTGGGTTGGGGCACATCGAGCTCCACGGTAATCATTACGGTCCTGACTTGGGGTATCGACTGTCCGACACGCAGCGTATCCTCGCAGATCACGGCCTGGCGGTCTCGGGCGTGTGCGGGATGTACTCCCCTGAGTCCGAGTTCGCTTCGACGTCCCACGCCGCTCGGCAACGCGCCATCGGCTACACCCGCCGCGAGGTCGAGTTCTGCGCTCAAGTCGGTGGTACGTACCTGCTGGTGGTTCCTGGCGCTGTGGGCCGCCCAGATGCGTACGACGACAACGAGTGGCACCGCTCGACGCAGACGCTGCGCCTTGTCGCGGATGCTTTCACCGACGCCGGCATCAAGGGCGCCATCGAGCCGATTCGGGCCGCTGAGGTTTCGTTGGTAAGGACCGTTGCCGATGCCGTCGCGTACATCGAGGCGGTCGGCCATCCCGGCGTCCAGCACATCAACGGTGACGTGTACCACATGCAGGTCGAGGAAGCGAACATTCCTCTTGCTGTCATCGAAGCCGGAGACAGGCTTGTCAACCTGCACTTGGCTGACTCCAACCGTCGCGGACTCGGCCACGGCTCACTCGACGTCGACACCCTCATCAAGGCGTTGTACGTCATCGGCCACAACGCACCAGGTCGCTTTGTCACCCCCGAACCCCTAGGCCCCGGCGCAGGCCCGTACCCCGCCATGCACTCCCTCCAAGATCCCGCCGTCCTGGACGAGCTGGTCTTCGGCACAGTCGCCTACTGGCGGGAACGAGAGGAAGCGGTACTCGCCTGAGGCCACGCTGACAAGCCGATACCGTCACTGCGCGCGAAGTCGCAGGACGCGGAGCCCAGAATCCATCTGGCAGGAGCAATAGGATGCTAGGCGAGGGGTGTTGATTGCCTGGAGATAGCAGCGCCGAGCCGCGCCAGCGCCAAGAAGCTACCATTGCTCAGAGAAGAGACTCCATCGAGATGCCAGTGGCTCAGGCGGGAGGGACGCGATGTTAGGCAAGTTTCTTGACCAACTTGCATCCGCGGTGCGAATCTGCGGTGCTGGCGATGACCACGTGGCAATTCTGCAGACCGTGGATGTCGCGGACTATCCGTGGTGCAAAGAGGCGATCTTGGTCGAGGTGAGACACGGTATGGGCGCGCTGCGTTGGAAGGTCGAAGGCGTGACGGACTCGTACTGCGGACTCCGAGCCCACAAGCAACTCTTGCTGAACGGAACTCCCATTCTCCAGGCGGATTTGCCTCCCTATGAGACCAGCGAAGGGTTGCTTGCGGTGGGGTATGGCATTGAGCATGCGGATTGTTCGCAACTGCGAGACATCTCCGCAGCCATGAATGCGCCATACGAAGGGATTGGGCGAGCGGCTCAGACGCTGAAGCCGCTGCTGGGACTATTGGAGAACGGTTTCTACCTGCTGGCTGACTGCGACCTCTTTCCAACAGATGGCAACGAGCATTTCTTTTGGAATACGCCGAATCTGATGACAGCAAATCTGGTTTCAGGCGGAGCCTGTACCGAGGACTACTTCTATGTGTCGGGAATCCCCGCTTTCTTGTACCCAACCCAAGGGACGGACAGATTTGATGCAGAACGAGTGGAGCACTATCGAAACCTGACGAGAAAGCGGGAGCGATTTCCCAGGGCAGTTGCGTATTTCGGAGGTTCGCTGTTGAGCGTCCTGTTAGACGGGCACCACAAAGCCACCGCCTGCGCATTGGATGGTGTGGATGTTCCTTGTCTCGTTATCATGCCTTGTGGCGGTGTGTCTTACGAACGAAACGCTTCCAAACAGATGATTCCGGATCGCGCCTTGTTTGGCGAAATCACGCTCGGCAAGCCGTACTTCTCAAGCAAACAGCTTTCGTCCATGGCGCTCGAGTTCCAAGAGACCGCGCCGCAGGAGCCCGTTGTATTCGAGACCTGCAACCTCATCCAACGTGAATGGGCGGCGGAGTATGTGGAGTCCTCGAGGAACTATCCATCTGTAGCGGACTTTGCTGATGGGGTAGCGCTGGGATGGCCGCAGATCACGCGAGAGCACTTGGATGAGTGGTTCAGTTCTGCCAGCGATGACAATGTGCGCAAACTGAAGTATGCCATTGTCTATCTGTGGTGCCATGATCGTGACTGGGCGTTCGACGTTGCGCTGCGTTGTGCCAAGGCGAAGCTAGCGCCGACGTTGACGGAGAGAGCATTTCTGACGCTGTGCAACTACAAGAACAACGCCGACGTTGAGCAAGTGTTCATCGACCACTTCGTTGAGGACACCGACCGGAATAGTGCTCTCAACAAGATCGCGGTTGGATACTGGGCCGATTAGCTGGAAAGCATCCGCCCCGAGAGCCCTAAGGGCACGTTGATTTGCTCATACTGTCATTCCACGCCATCACCGTGCGCGAAGTCGCTGGAAGCAGGACGCAGGGTCCAGGATCTGTCCGACAGGAGCAGGCTGGTCCCGAACGAGGGGCATCCGAAGAATTGCAGTGTAGAACTCCGAAAATCTGTAGCGTATAAACTCGAAGAATTGCAGTGTATAAACCCGAAGAATTGTAGCGTAGAGGCGAATCTGCTAGTAGAATGCCATTCATGACGTACCAACCTCGCATCATCGACTCCATGCTCGAGCGACTTCTCTCGGGGTTGCCCGCCGTCGCCATTGATGGGGCCAAAGGGGTCGGCAAGACCGAGACAGCTTCTCGTCTGGCTGGCAGCATCGTTGCTCTGGACGACGAGGGCGAGCGTGAATTGACGCGGGGCAACCCGGCCCGCCTCGGCACCCTGGCGCCACCCGTTCTGCTTGATGAATGGCAGTTGTTGCCGCAAGTTTGGGATCGTGTGCGTCGCAGTGTCGATGCCCACGCTCCGGCTGGGTCTTTCATCCTCACCGGGTCGGCCAGTCCTCATGAAGCGCCGACGCACACTGGCGCGGGCCGCATTGTCAGGCTTCGGATGCGTCCCATGTCGCTGGCCGAGCGCGGGTTGTGCCCGCCTACCGTATCTTTAGCGCAGCTATTGTCTGGCGAAAAGCCGGCAGTGGGTGGCGAAAGCCCGGTGACAGTGTCGGACTACACCAAGGAGATCACCGCATCTGGTTTTCCCGGAATCCGCAGTGTCCCCGATGAGTTCCGGAACGACCTGATGGATGGCTATCTGACAAGTATTGTTGAACGCGAGTTCGAGGATAGTGGAGCAACGGTCCGGCGTCCAACTGCCTTACGTGCATGGATGGCCGCCTATGCCGCTGCCACCAGTTCTGTGGCGTCATACTCGGCCATTCTCGATGCGGCAACCTATGGCGAGTCAGAGAAACCAGCAAGGACAACGACAACCGTTTATCGGAATCTCTTGGAACGCATGTGGTTGCTGGACGAAGTACCCGCGTGGGTCGCCCGCCAACCTTTCCTCACTTCGCTAGCCAAAACGCCCAAGCACCACCTGGCCGACCCGGCCCTAGCGGCACGTCTATTGGGTGTGAGTACTCCACAATTGCTTAACGAACCCAACCCTGTCGGCTCCTGGGTCGGCCATCATGGAACATTGCTGGGTGCGTTCTTCGAAGGTCTGGTAACGCTGTCAGTCCAGACCTATGCCGGGGCCGCCAAGGCTCGCGTCTACCATTTGCGCACGGCTCGTGGCGAACATGAAGTCGATCTCATAGTCGAACGAGACGACGGCAGAATCGTTGCACTTGAAGTCAAGCTCGCTCCCGAAGTCAATGCAGCCGATGTCAAGCACTTGCTATGGCTCCGCGACCAATTAGGCGATGACCTGCTCGATGCCGCCGTCATCACCACCGGCCCAGGTTGCTACAGACGTGCCGACGGAATTGCCGTCGTACCAGCGGCCTTGCTTGGCCCCTAGCTACAGGCAGTTCCTCGTCTTGGCTGGTGGCAGTCAGGCGGAACAGGACGTGCTCACCTCCCGCAAACTGCGTACCAGAAACGCCGAATTATGTACATTGAAATCTACGTAAAGTGTACATTACAATAAGCATATTGCCCGACATGGGCCGCAGAGGAGCAATGATGACGCTTGTACAACCTGGCTATCAGCCACGACTCGTGGACGACGAGGTTACTCTGGCGCTCAGTGCATTTGGGGCTATCGCAATCGAGGGACCGAAGTTTTGTGGCAAGACATGGACAGGGCTGTCTCAGGCGAATAGTGTCACGTACATCGCCGACCCTGCCGGTGGATTCTCCAACAGGGCGCGGGCTGCCTTGGACCCCACGCTTGTTCTCTCTGGCGATGCGCCGCACATGATTGATGAGTGGCAGGAGGTACCAGGGATATGGGATGCCGTCCGGTTCACTGTTGACCAGGGCAGAGAGCGTGGGCGGTTCATTCTCACTGGATCGACGATGCCACCCAAGAAGAGCACAATCCATTCCGGCGCGGGCAGAATCGAGAGCGTGCGGATGCGCACGATGTCTCTGTTCGAGACCGGCCTCTCCAGCGGGTCAGTTTCCCTGCAAACCATCATCGATCACAAGTCCCTGACACCGGATAACTCCCATGTCACTCTGGAGAGCCTCATCGAAGCGGCTGTACGTGGGGGTTGGCCTGAGAGCACAGATCTGCCGCTCAAGTTAGCCGCTCGTATCCCGCACAACTATCTGGCCAGGCTCGTGACTGACGACATGACTAGCCTTGACAATGTCACTCGTGATCCTTCTCGGGTGAGAGCCACTTTGGTTTCTTTGGCGCGCAACAACGCGACGTTGGCAGCAAATGCGACTATTGAAAGGGACATTGACGCAACTGGCCAGACTATCTCGAGGCACACGGTCAGTGAGTACCTCTCTGCCCTGAAGCGTCTCTACGTTCTCGAAGAGATTCCCGCGTGGGCTCCCTCGACTCGTTCCAGAACCCGACTACGGAAGGCCCCGAAGAGATTCCTGACCGACCCGTCGCTCGCAGTGGCGGCCTTGGGCCTCACCGAACAAAAGCTGTATGAAGACCTTGAGACTTTCGGTTTCATATTCGAGGCCATGTGCCTGCGGGACCTTGCCATTTACTCTCAATACGCCGGGAACACGCTTCATCACTATGCCGACGAAACTGGACTTGATTCCGATGCCATCATCGAAGGCGCTGACGGAAGTTGGACCGCCGTGGAGATCAAGCTAGGGCACAACCAAGTCGACTCAGCCGCGAACAAACTTCGTCGCCTTGAGGGGAAGATTGTCTCTGCAGGCGGTAAGCCTCCGGCTTGCCTCATCGTCATCACTGGCCTGTCCAGCTTTGCTCACGAGCGTGACGACGGAGTCTTCGTCGTCCCGATTGACTGCCTCAGGCCCTGAAGCACGTGTCTCGTTTCGCTGTGCCGGTGCTTCCCTACAAATCAGGCCAAGCCAAAGGCAGGGCGTATTCACCCATCTTGCTCGCAATCTCGATGTGCAACGCGATGAGTTCGCGCATGGGTACTACTGAACGACTCGCGGTGGCCAAGTCGAACTCAGCCGTGAAGGTGAACGGGAAGAATCCGATACCACAGTTCAACGGGAGTGCCGAGACTTCGTCTTGCCAGCCGTCCCAACGGTACCTTTGGTAAAAGTCGTCGAGGTCGCCTTGGCACACCCACTCCAGGAACTGACTCTGCTTCATGTCGAACGCAGTCCATTTTAGGTTGTCAGGCGCCCAATAGCATACGTGTCCGGGCGAACTGGCCAGCATCCCGGAATCGATGGCGAACTGGCCGCCCAAGACATCAACGGCCAGGAACAGCCCAGGTAGTTCGGGAGGCTTGTTGCCGGGAACCGCAGGGAAGTGGCTCGCGGTCGCAACATCGGGTAAGGCGGCGGTCCCGGCACCAAAAACCCGGAGCCAGCCGTGGTCGACGATCAGCCCGCCGCTGCTGAGGACAGTACCGCTGGCTGACGACCGCGCAGTCACCTGGAGGCGATACAAGACCCGCTGTCCAGCCGCCGGTGCAGCAGGCAAGACCCGAATAGTGTTCTTCGCGTGTGCGACCTGATTGACGAACTCAGGGAAGTACGGATCATCGACTGCCATCAGCTCTTCAATGGTACGGCTCATGGTCTTCATCATAGTTGCTCGGACGCCATGGTGCGGAGAAGTAGGGTGCTCAATTGTCGAAAACGCCGAACGGCGGGCTCGCACTCGGTGAAGTATGAGCCCGCCCGGTTCCTCGACGCGCATCTATTCCGTTTCGGCAGAACGCTTGACGCCGTGAAAGACGATGCAGCCAATGACGATGGCGACGACGAAAAGCCCCCCGACAATAGATGTGCTTTTCTTGGTCATGAAGGATGTGTGCTTGTCTGACATGATGGGTTCCTTTCGGTATTGAGGAGTTCAGGCGGCGAGGGTGAGTGCGGCGGCCTGCTCGCAAGTCGCGTAAAGCTGGTCGTACTGGCGGTCGATTTCGGCGTTGACAATGGCTGCGCGCTTGGTGCGGATGGAGGTGTACAGGAAGTACGGCAGTGCCCACCCGACGAGTCCGACGATGCCGAGGATGACGAACGGCACCCACAGGCTCGCCATAAAGCAGAAGACGGACCCGGCCAGCGCCGCCGATCCGAGGATTCCGACGGTGAAGGCGACGATGGACGCCTTGGTCGACTTGGACCGCTCAAGGTTGTCGATGGCTTCGAGGGTGTTCTCAAGGGAACGTTGCAGCTTGGCCAAAGTGGTCTTGTTCGGTACGGCGCGGTCGCGCTTGAGGCGGAGAGTGACAGTCCCTGTCGTCAGACCAGTGCGGTCCACTGCCTCGCAGGTCCAGCCAAAGTTGCGGTAGGCGTCTTTCAGCAGGGATTCTTGTTCGGCGCTGGCCGGGACGGCTGCGTATTCGTAGGCAACGAACCTCGTGTCGGTGTCTGTTGTGGTGGTCATGGTGTTTCCTTTCGGTGTTTTCGCTCTTCAGCGGTTGATATATCCATTCTTCTGGGCGAGCCCGACCCGCGAATCGTCCAGGCAGAGACACTTGGAATACCGCGTTTGCAGTATGCGGACCATCAGAGCAAGTGGCAGGCTGGAGGACATGAACATTCCCACGTCTGCCCAGGAGGTATCGCTGAAACTGCAGCGCCCCGGCCTCGCCGAGTTGGTGACCTTGGTGGTGGCCGCATTGAGTGGCGTCGTGGGAGCAATAAA